>CAZZFN010000082.1:0-9389 GCA_964653505.1 uncultured Methyloversatilis sp. | reverse complement strand
CAACATCCCGATGGCATCGCCTCGGATTATTTACAGAAAGAAAGTTGCACTGCCGGATCTCAAGGCAATGGCTCGGGAGTGCTCGTCATCCAGATCAAACTGTCCGCAGGAGACGGCATGAATCGCGCCATGCCGTCCCGCCAGCGCCGACTTTCCGAATGATCCGCCTCACCGAACTCCGGCTGCCGCTCGAACACCCGCCGGAAGCACTGACGGCCGCCGTGTTGCAGCGGCTCGGCCTCGGGTGCGACGAACTGATCGAGCTGCATATCCACAAACGCAGTCCGGATGCGCGCAAGAAGTCTGCGCCGCAGTTCGTCTATAGCCTCGACCTCGAACTGCGCGACGAGGCGGCGGTGCTGGCGCGCTGTGCCGGCGATACGCATGTCGGGCCGACGCCGGACATGGCGTACCGGTTCGTCGCCCGGGCGCCGGCGAACCTGCCGCTGCGACCGATTGTCGTCGGCTTCGGCCCGGCCGGCATCTTCGCCGCGCTGATTCTTGCCCAGTCGGGTTTTCGTCCCTTGGTGCTCGAACGCGGCAGGAAGGTGCGCGAGCGCACCAGGGACACCTGGGACCTCTGGCGCAAGCACAACCTGCACCCGGAATCGAACGTGCAGTTCGGCGAGGGCGGCGCCGGCACCTTCTCCGACGGCAAGCTCTACAGCCAGATCCGCGACCCGCGCCATCTGGCGCGCAAGGTGCTCGCCGAGTTCGTCAAGGCCGGTGCGCCGGCGGAAATCCTCTACGTCGGCAAGCCGCACATCGGCACCTTCCGCCTCGTCAGCATGGTCGAGAAGATGCGCGCCGAGATCGAAAGCCTCGGCGGCGAGATCCGTTTCGAGGCGCGCGTCGAAGACCTGCGCATCGAGGACGGTCAGGTGCGCGGGGTGGTTCTCGCAAATGGCGAGGAAATCCGCGCCGACCATGTGATCCTCGCGCTCGGCCACAGCGCGCGCGACACTTTCGCGATGCTGCACCGGCGCGGCGTGTTCATGGAGGCCAAGCCATTCTCGATCGGCTTCCGCATCGAGCACCCGCAGTCGCTGATCGACAAGGCGCGTTACGGAAGTTTCGCCGGCCATCCACTGCTCGGCGCGGCCGACTACAAGCTGGTCCATCACGCCCGGAATGGCCGCACGGTGTACAGCTTCTGCATGTGCCCCGGCGGGCAGGTCGTCGCGGCCACCTCCGAGGAAGGCTGCGTCGTCACCAACGGCATGAGCCAGTATTCGCGCGCCGAGAGGAACGCCAATGCCGGCCTCGTCGTGAATGTGACGCCTGCCGATTTCGGCGAATTTTCACAATGGGGCCCCCTGGCCGGCATCGAGTTCCAGCGCAAGTGGGAACGGCGCGCCTTCGAACTCGGCGGCGGCAACTACGATGCGCCGGCCCAGCGCGTCGGCGACTTTCTCGCCGGCCGGCCGAGCGGGCATCTGGGCGCGGTCGTGCCGTCCTACCAGCCCGGCATCAAGCTGACCGACCTGGCGACGGCACTGCCCGATTTCGCCATCGCCGCCCTGCGCGAGGCGATCCCCGCCTTCGAGAAACAGATGCGCGGTTTCGCCCTGGACGACGCGCTGCTCACCGGCGTCGAAACGCGCACCTCGTCGCCGCTGCGCATCGCGCGCGGGAACGATTTCCAGAGTCTCAACGTCAAGGGCCTGTTGCCGGCCGGCGAGGGGGCCGGCTACGCCGGCGGCATCCTGTCGGCGGCCGTCGATGGCATCGAGGTGGCGGAGGCACTGGCGCTTGATTTGCTTTCTCGCCCGAGGTAATTCGGTGTAGAAACACGAAGCCATAAAAAACCTTGGAGCGGACCATGCGCAACAACCAGCCGGTCACCGGCGTCGAAAAGCACTTTGCCAGCGATATCGCGATCATTTCCCACACCGACGAGCGGGGCAACATCACGTTCGTCAATGACGATTTCGTCGAGGTCAGCGGTTTTACCCAGGAGGAACTGCTCGGCCAGCCGCAGAACATCGTGCGCCATCCCGACATGCCGGCGGAAGCCTTCCGCGACCTGTGGGCCACGCTCAAGGCCGGCCGGCCGTGGGCGGGACTGGTCAAGAACCGCTGCAAGAACGGCGACCACTACTGGGTGCGCGCCTCGGCGACGCCCAAGCCCGCCGGCGGCTACATGTCGGTGCGCGTCAAGCCCAGCCGCGAGGAAGTCGCCGCCGCCGAAACGCTCTACGCGCGCATGCGCCAGGACCCCTCGATCCGCCTGCACGAAGGCCAGGTGGCGCGCCGCAGCGTCTGGACCTGGATCGACAACCTGCGCATCGGCAACCGCCTCGCCATCGTCATGGGGCTGGTCATGGTGCTGCTGGTTCTCACGCTGGTCGAGAGTCACCACTCGGCCGGCAAGCTCAAGGATGCCTACAGCGCCCACATCGTCGAGGACGAGGCGCGCCGCATCGATTTCTACAACCTCTATGCCCAGGGGCTGCAGATGGGCCAGGCGATCCGCAACGTCATGCTCGACCCGGACAACCAGCGCGCCTACGAGAACTACAGAAATGCCACGGCGCTGTTCGACAAGGCCGTGGCCGAGGCGCAGGCGCGCGACGAGAAAGCGGCCAGATCCGGGCTGCCCGGACGCATCGGCGCACTGCGCGCCGAGCAGAAGAAGATGCACGAGCAGATCTTCGACCTCGTCAAGGCCCGACAGTTCGAGGAAGCCAAGGGCGTGCTTACCAAGACCGAGACGCCAAAATGGCGCGAGATGCGCGACATCCTGGTGGGCGAGATCAAGCGGCTCGACGAGGAAGTGCCGAGGCTGCTCGAAAGGCTCGAAGCCGAGGCCGCGGCGGCCGATACCCGCAGCGCGGTCTATGCGGCGCTCGCTATTCTGCTCGGCATCCTGCTGGCCGGCATCCTGCTGGCGCATACCGCGCGCCAGGCGCGGGAGACGGAAAACCTGGTCGCGGCGGTGGCCGGCGGCAATCTTGCCCAGGCGATCCGCGCCGGCGGCCATGACGAGTTCGGCGCCATCCTGACGCATGTCGCGGCGCTGCGCAACCGCCTGCACGAGGCGATCAGCCTGATCCACCAGTCCGCACGTTCGCTCGACGCCTCGAGCCGGCAGCTGACGACGGCCAGCCAGGCCACAGTCGATGCGGCCGAGGCGCAATCCTCGGCGATCTCGAGCATCGCGGCGGCGGTCGAGGAACTTTCCGTGTCCACCGACGAGATGAGCAGCAACGCGCGCGATGCCCTGCAGGCGACCGAGGCCTCCGCCCAGGCGACGCGCGACAGCGCGGCGACCAGCCGCACCGCGGCCGAGCATATCGACGCGGCGGCCCGCGTGGTGGCCAATTCGGAACAGCGCATCGCCGAGCTGGCGACCATGTCCGGAGAAATCAGCCGCGTCGTGCTGGTGATCCGCGAGATCGCCGACCAGACCAACCTGCTCGCGCTCAACGCCGCCATCGAGGCGGCGCGCGCCGGCGAGCAGGGCCGCGGCTTCGCGGTGGTGGCCGACGAGGTGCGCAAGCTGGCCGAACGCACCGGCAACTCGACGCAGGAGATCGCCGCGATGATCCAGCGCATCCAGGACGCCAGCAGCTCGGTGGCGCGCGAGGTGGCCGCCAGCAGCAAGGAGGTCGGCGACGGCGCCCAGAGCGCGGCGCGCGCCGGCAACATGGCGGCATCCGTCGAGTCCTCGGTCGATCGCGCCGGCCGCGCGGTGCAGTCGATCAGCGACTCGCTGGCCGAAAGCAGCGCGGCGACGCGCGAAATCGCCGGCAACATGGAGCGCATCTCGCAGACGGCGGAGAACAATGCCCGGGTGGCGGAGAATTCGATGCGCGAATCGCGCCAGGTCGGCGCGCTGGCCGAGAAGCTGAAGGGCCTCGCGGCCCAGTTCCGCGCCTGAGGCGGCGTTGATCCGTCCCGACGCCTCCGCCCGGCGCGGCGCCTGCGCGATCGCCCTGCGCCGGCTGGCTGGCTCGTTCGACGCCCTGTGGGCGGTCGTCGGCATCGGCATCGCGCTGGCCCTGCCCGCGCTCGGCTACTGGGCGCTCGATCGGGCCGCCGGGCTGCTGCAGGGCGGCGGCGCCCGCCCGCAGATCACGATTTTCCTCGCCGTCGCAACCGAACGGTCCGCGACCCAGGCGGTCGAGGCCCGGCTCAGGGCGCTCGCTGCGGTGGCGGATACCCGCCTGCTGGCGCGCGAAGACACGCTGGCGCGCATGAAAACCTCGGGCGGACTCGCCGAGGCGATCGCCGTCCTGCCCGACAACCCCTTTCCCGATGCGATCGCGATCCGGCCGGCCGACGCCGCGCCGGCCGCGCTGGAGGCGCTCGCTGCCCAGCTGCGCCAGTGGCCGGAGGTCGAGCACATCCAGTTCGACGCCGACGCGGCGCGCCGCCTGGCCGCTCTCGGGCGGGCGGCGGAGGCCGGCGTGCTGCTGCTCGCCGTCCTGTTCGGCAGCGCTGCGCTGGCCATGCTGTGCAACGCCCTGCGCCTGCAGGCGCAGGCCTGGCGCGCCGACATCGGCGCGGGCCGGATTCCCGCCGTCGCCGACCGGGTCATCCGCCGTGCCTTCCTCTGGCACGGCGCCTTGCTCGGCCTGGCCGGCGGCCTGCTCGCCTGGCTCATCGTCGCGGCGGCGATCTACTGGCTGCGCCTGCCGGTCGCCGAGCTGGCCGGCCTGCATGGCATCCTGCTGCAGATCGATCCGCCCGGCGGCGCGCAGGCCCTCTACCTGCTGGGCGCCGCCACGCTGCTCGGCGGGCTCGGCGCGGCGCTTTCGCTCGGCCCGCTGCGGCGCACGCCATGAATCCGCCGAGCGGCTTCGTTCCCGCCCACGATTCGACGCGCTGGCGCAAGTATGCCGGCCGCGACGTGATTCCGCTGTGGGTGGCCGACATGGATTTCCCCGCGCCCGAGGAAGTGGTCGCCGCGCTCGAGCGGCGCATCCGCAACGGCCTGTTCGGCTACGGCGAGCCCTGGCCCGGCCTGGTCGAAGCCGTCGTCGCGCACTGCGCGCGCGAATACGACTGGGCGATCGACCCCGACTGGCTGGTCTGGCTGCCCGGCCTGGTGTCCGGCCTGCACGCGGCCTGTCGCAGCGTGGGCAACGGCGGCGACGGCGTGTTCGCCGCCACGCCGGTTTACCCGCCGTTTCTTTCCGCACCGGTCGAATCGGGGCGCCGGCTGCTGACCCTGCCGCTGGTGAGACACGAAGGCGGCTGGGGCTGGGATTACGCCGCCGCCGCCGCGCTGATGAAGGCCGCGCGCCTGCTCCTGCTGTGCCATCCGCACAATCCGGTCGGCCGGGCCTGGCGCGACGACGAACTCTGGCAGCTCGCCGCGCTGGCCGAGAAACACGATCTGGCGGTCTGCTCCGACGAGATTCATTGCGACCTCACCCTGGCGGGGCGGCACCGGCCGTTCGCCACCCTCGCCCCGGAAATCGCCGCGCGCACGATCACCCTGATGGCGCCGTCCAAGACCTTCAACCTGGCCGGGCTGGGCTGCGCCTTCGCGATCGTTTCCGATGCCGGGCTGCGCCGGGCCTTCCGCGCCGCCGCGCACGGCATCGTGCCGCATCCGAACGTACTCGGGCTGACTGCCTGCGAAGCGGCCTATCGTCACGGCGCCGCCTGGCGCGCGCGCCTGCTGGATACCCTGCGCGGCAACGCCGCACGTGTCGAGCAGGCGGTCGGAAAACTGCCCGGCCTGTCGATGGAGCGCGTCGAGGCGAGCTTTCTGGCCTGGATCGATTGCCGCGCGCTGGGCGTCGAGCACCCGGTCCGGCTGTTCGAGCAGGCCGGCGTGGGCCTGTCGGACGGCGCCGCCTTCGGCCCGGGACAGGCCTACGCGCGGTATGTGCGGCTCAATTTCGGCACGCCGCGCGCCCTGCTCGACCAGGCGCTCGAGCGCATCGCGCACGCCTGCGCGTCATCCTGAAAACGCGGGGCGGACCGGATCAGATCTCCTTGCCGACCTTGACGGCCCAGCGGGCCGCCTCGATCAGGGCGAGGCTCCAGTCCGCGCGGCCCAGCCCGATGCCGGCCAGCGCGGCTGCCAGGGCGGACGACGGGCCCTGTTCGCCGGTTTTCACGGCCTGCAGGAGGGGGCCGAAGGGCCCGCGCCCGTCGAGCAGCGCGTCGGCCGCCTCGTCCGACAGGCGCAGCGGCGCGATGATTTCGGCCAGCGGCTGACCGAACAGCGCGTCGAGCAGGGAGAACATGCCGATCAGGAAGGCCTGGTCGCGCGCCTCGTGGGTCATCCCCTTGAGGCGGGCGACGGTTTCGAGCAGGCTCGCGCGCAGCGCGGCCTGCGGCAGCAGGGGGTGTGCCGCTTCGCCGCCCGGCGGGCGGGCGAACAGCAGCAGGATCAGCCAGCGCTGGAGCTGGCGGCGGCCGAGCAGCACGAGGGCCTGGGAAAAGTTTTCGACATGCCGGCCCGGCATGAAAGCCACCGAATTCACCAGCTTGAGCAGTTGGTAGGCGAGACCGGCATCGCGCTTGATCAAGGCCTCGATTTCGGCGGATTCGGCATCGTGCGTCACCAGCGACAGCAGCTTGAGCAGCACGCTGCGCGCGGTCGGGTCGCCCTTGACGGCCGGCACGGTCATGGCGGTCCGCCAATCGGCCGGCAAGTCTCCGGCCATCAGGCCGAAACCCGCCTGGCGCAGCGCCGCCAGGGCGCGATCGCGGGCGGGAGCGCCGGCCTGCGCCGGCGGAAACCGCAGGATCAGGCGTTCGCGCGGGAGTCCGGCCGCCAGCGCGGGATCGATGGCGAGCGGATCGGCCGGGACGATGCAGGGGATGTCGGCGAGAATCGCCGCCAGCGCCGAATGCTCGAGCACATGCTCCAGCGCGGCGTTGTCGAGGGGCGGTTCGGCCTCCAGCAGCAGCGCGACCCAGGCATAGGCGGCATTGCAGGCCGGCCGCAGGGCGATCAGCGGAAGCTTGGCGTCCGAATTCATGCGGTCGTTCATGGGCGGATATTCATGGATTGCCAAAACAGCGACTCCGGCGCGGATCAGCGCTGCCCGACCCAGCGTATCCCGCTTTCCGTCACGATCAGATCGAGCGGCACGTCATGCCATTCCGGCCGGATATCCGCCACGGCGCCCAGGTCGAAACCCACTCCGACGACCAGGGGGCGCCGCTGCAGCGCGGCCAGGGTGCGGTCGAAATAGCCGCCGCCGTAGCCCAGACGATACCCTGCCGCGTCGAAAGCTACAAGCGGCAACAAGATCGCGTCGGGATCGCCGGCGGGGCCGGTGGCGGGAACCGGAATGCCATGGGGATCGACGGTAAGCGGCGCGGCCGGCCACCAGGCGCGGAACGCCATCGGCGCATCGCGCGCGACGACGGTCGGAACGGCCGCCCGCCAGCCGAGCGCGAGCAGCCGCTCGACCAGCGGACGGCAATCCACCTCGGCGCGGATCGGCAGGCAGAAAGCGAGCAGACCGGCGGGCCGGGGCAGCAGGAGTTCCGCCAGATGGCGGCGGATCGCGGCGCTCGCCGTCCGGTGGGCGGCGGCGGACAAGGCGAGGCGGGCGGCGATCTTTTCGCGGCGCAGCGTCGCGCGCAGGGCCGCCGGATCAGGGGCGGTTGCGCTGGGCCGAACGGTCATGGCAAACAGGCGTCGTCATGCTACTCTGGCGGTGGACAAAGCCGGATTATCGCCATGAAACGCTTTTTTGCCATCGCTCTGCTCGCCGCCCTGCCCGCCTGGGCCCAACACCCCGAAGAGGCCGCCTTTCTGGCGGCGCGCGACGCTTTTGCCGCGGGCGACCGGGCCAAGCTGGCGCGTGCGGCCAGCGGCCTTGTGCATCATCCGCTGACGCCCTGGGCGGATTATTTCCGCTTGAGCCTGCAGCTGCGGGAGGACTCCGATGCGGGCGTGGCCGAGTTTGCCGGGCAGCACGGCGGAACCTGGCTGGGCGAAAAAATGCGCGGCGAATGGCTCAAGTGGCTGATCGACCGGCAGGACTGGGCGCGCGCGCGCGCCCAGTTCCACGCCATGCAGCGGCCGGATGCCGAAGCGGTCTGTCGCGGACTGGAAGCGCGGCTGCGGCTGGGCGAGACGGAGGCGATCGGCGAGGCGCGCGCCCTGCTCGCCGCCGCCGCGCCGCTGGCCGGCAGCTGCTTCGCCCCGCTGGGCCGGCTGGCGCGGGAGGGCGAGTTGCCGGCCGATGCCGTCTGGGACCGCCTGCGCCGGCTGTGGGCGGGCAACCGGGTCAAGGACGCCCGCGTCGTGGCGACCTGGCTGCCCGCCGGGGAAGCGCCGTCGATTCGGGCGATCGACGCCGCGAGCGAACAGCCGGCCCGTCATCTGGCCAGGCTGCCCGCCGAATTCGCCGCCACTCGCCGCGAGCGGGAACTTGCGGCGCTTGCGGTGCTGCGCCTCGCGCGCGCCGACCTGCGCGTGGCGGCGGCGCGCTGGCAGGAGATCGAGGCGCGCTATCCGGACGGGGAGCGCGGTTTCGTCTGGGGACGGCTCGCCCTGAGGGCGGCGATGGCGCACCAGGCCGAGGCGTCGACCTGGTTCGAGCGGGCGGAAAAATCCGGCGCGGCGCTCGACGAGGAACAGCATGCCTGGCGCGTCCGCACCGCGTTGCGGGCGGGCGACTGGCTCGGCGTCGCCCGCGCCATCGCCGCGTTGCCGGAAGCGATGGCCGCGCAACCCGACTGGATCTACTGGCGCGCCCGCGCCGTCGCCGCGCTGGGCAAGCCCGAAGATGCTCATGGAATTTTCCGGCAGATCGCCGGGCAGCCGAATTTCTATGGCATCCTGGCCACCGAGGCGCTCGGCGAGCGCCTCGCCCTGCCGCCGCGCGCGCCGGCGCCGACCGACGGGGAGCGCCAGGCCGCCGCATCGAATCCGCTCCTGGCGCGCGCGCTGGCGTTGCTCGACGCCGATCTGCGCGCCGACGGGGTGCGCGAATGGAGCTGGGCGCTCGCCGGCATGGGCGACCGCCAGCTGCTGGCGGCCGCCGACTTCGCCTTGCGCAACGGAGCCATCGACCGCGCCATCGGCACCGCCGACCGCACGCGTGCCGAGCACGATTTCTGGCTGCGCTATCCGACCCCCTTCCTCGATCGGGTCGCGCCGCGCGTGCACGCGGCCGACCTCGACCCGGCCTGGGTGTATGGCCTGATGCGCCAGGAGAGCCGTTTCGTCATGGACGCCAAATCGAGCGCCGGCGCGCGGGGCCTGATGCAGCTGATGCCGGCGACGGCGCAATGGGTCGCGAGGAAGATCGGCATGAACCAGTACCACCCCGGCCGGGTCACCGACATGGACATCAACGTGACGCTCGGCACGAACTATCTGCGCATGGTGCTGGAGGGCCTCGACCGCCATCCGGTGCTCGCCTCCGCCGCCTACAACGCCGGGCCGGGCCGGGCGCGCAAGT
>CAZZFN010000081.1:0-9394 GCA_964653505.1 uncultured Methyloversatilis sp. | reverse complement strand
CGATGCGAATCGGCCGATGCGACTCGGCGGCCTCGTCGATGAGCCGATACAGGTTCGCGCGCGCTTCGCTTGCGGTGAGAGTGGTCATCTTCGCACTCCGGGTAGAGGATGGCCGGATGATACGTATTTACGTACGTGTAGTCAATCGGGGGTCTTGGGTGCCGTTTGTCATGCGCCGTGCTGCCATCTCGGCATCGCCAGGTAACACCGCAAATCGAACATGTGACGTTCGATTTACGGCATTACAGTAAAGACCTTACGTGCCGACCGGTCCAGCTCGAGCCGGCCGGCGACCAGCCGCAAGATCCGTCCGCAGCGCCCGGCCAGCGCCTCGTCGTGGGTGACGAGCACCAGCGTGGTGCCCTGCTCGGCGTTCATGGCGAACATCAGGTCGATGATCTGCCGGCCGGTGGCGGCGTCCAGGTTGCCGGTCGGCTCGTCGGCCAGCAGCAGGCGCGGATGCACGGCGAAGGCGCGCGCCAGCGCGACGCGCTGCTGCTCGCCGCCGGAAAGGTGCTTGGGGTAGTGGCCGAGCCGGTCGGCCAGCCCGACGCGCGCCAGCATGGCCTCGGCGGCGCCTTGCGGATTCGGCAGGCCGAGCAGTTCGAGCGGCAGCATCGCGTTTTCGCGCGCGGTGAGGGCCGGCAGCAGGTGGAAGGACTGGAAGACGAAGCCGAGTTCGCGCCCGCGCAGGGCGGCGCGGCCGTCCTCGTCGAGCTGCGCGAGATCCTGCCCGGCCAGCGTCACCCGGCCGCGCGTCGGCAGGTCGAGGCCGGCCAGCAGGCCCAGCAGCGTCGACTTGCCGGAGCCGGAGGCGCCGACGATGGCCACCGACTCGCCCGCCGCGACGCTGAAAGCGATGCCGTCGAGGAGGGTCAGGGTCGCTGCGCCGCTGGGCACGTCCTTGCCCAGATCGTCGACCCGCAGCACGGTTTCGTTCTCAAGAAACACGAAGGGCCGTCCCGAGTGTTTCTGCCCCTTGAGGGGACAAGGCCGCAGGCCGCAGGACAGCCGCAGGCTGGTCCCGCGCAGCGGGATGCGGCTTTGCCGCACAGAACCGAGCGTAGCGAGGTTTTCGGGGTGGGCTCATGTGCGCAAGGCGAGGCGGACATCGCCCGCGGTCATGCGGCCGATCGCGGCGGCCCGCTCGAAACCGTCGGCCCGCAGCGCCGCCAGCACCGCCTCGGCGCTCTCCGGCGCGCAGGCGACCAGCAGGCCGCCGCTGGTCTGCGGGTCGGTGATCAGGGTGCGCTGCCAATCCTCCGAAGTCGGCGCCAGCGAGACGGCAGCGCCGTAGCTGTCCCAGTTGCGCGCCGAAGCGCCGGTGCCGATGCCGGCGCGCAGATGGCGCAGCGCCTCGTCGATCAGCGGCAGGCGGGCGAATTCGACCTGCGCGCCGAGGCGCGAGCCGCGGCAGATTTCCAGCAGGTGGCCGGCGAGGCCGAAGCCGGTGACGTCGGTGACCGCGTGCACGCCGGGCATTTCCGCCAGCCTGGGGCCGGTGACGTTGAGCCTGGTCGTCCAGTGCAGCATCTCGTCGTAGCCCGCCGGGGTCAGCGCGCCCTGTTTCAGGGCCGCGGCGAGAATGCCGATGCCGAGCGGCTTGGCGAGGATCAGCACATCGCCTGCGCACGCGCCGCTGTTGCGCTTCACCCGCTGCGGATGCACCACGCCGATGCCGACCAGGCCGTAGATCGGTTCGGGCGCGTCGATCGAGTGACCGCCGGCGATCGGGATGCCGGCCTCGGCGCAGATCGAGGCGCCGCCCGCCAGGATGGCGCGAATCGCGTCCTCGGGCAGCTTGCCGAGCGGCATGCCGACGACGGCCAGGGCGAAGAGCGGCCGCGCGCCCATCGCGTAGATGTCGGAAAGGGCATTGGCCGCGGCGATGCGGCCGAAATCGCGCGGATCGTCGACGATCGGCATGAAGAAATCGGTGGTGGCCACCACCGCCTGCTCCGCGTTGAGGCGATAGACGGCCGCGTCGTCGCCCGTCTCCACGCCGACGAGGAGATCGGCCGGCAGCGCCGCCATGGGCGATTCGGCGATAATGCGCGCCAGCACGGCAGGCGCGATCTTGCAGCCGCAGCCTCCGCCGTGGCTGAAGCGGGTCAGTTTTATCTCTTCCATGGAAATCCGAGTGTCCGAACACCATCCCGCACGGGAAGCGCGAGGGGTCGCCACGGTAGCACAACTTCGCTGATCAATATTCGCCGATTACCTTGTCGATGGCCGGTTTGATTTTTGCCCGGTCGGCCATGCCCAACATGCCTACCGGCTGTTTCAGTCGCGCCATGTCGATGGCAAATATCTCGTCGGCGGAGAGCACGAATGCTCCAACGCCCGGAACCTCGATCAGCGGCGCCATGATCTCGACCGGCTGGGCATTGGCCCGCAGGGGAATGACGACGCAGGCCCCCGTCCGGCTGGCGATGTGGTCGTTCTGCACGGCAAGCAGATAGGGAATGGTCGCCGACTTCGTCCCGGGATTCGGGTAGATCTGGTACTGAGCCAAGGCATCAAACCCGCTCGAACTCTTCGCCTGCCAGCCCGGTAGCGGCAATATCGCGCCCATGAGCAGCCAAGGCGTTTGCATTGCGCTCGGCCCACGCACGGTTTTCGATCTCTTCGAGCATCCGGGTAAAAAACCCCTCGACCTGTGCCGACAGATTGATCTGCTGCTTGTAGGGTTCCAATTTGTCGAGTAGATCCTGATCGATGGATAAGGACAGGCGACCTTTTTTGACAACAGGACCGAAAGTCTTCAACATTTGCGCACCTCCCGTGCCGTGTGTATGTTCACGCGCACGAATATACACAAATCGTTTGCTATTGAGCCCACCCCGAAAACCTTCGGAAATCAGAGTGTCCGAACACCATCCCGCACGGGAAGCGCGAGGGGTCGCCACGGTAGCACAACTTGCCGGGTTCGACGCGCTCATCGACGCCCGCTCGCCGGCCGAGTTCGCCGACGACCACATCCCCGGCGCGACGAGCTGCCCGGTGCTTTCGAACGAGGAGCGCGCGCGCGTCGGCACGCTCTACAAGCAGGTTTCGCCCTTCGAGGCGAAAAAGCTCGGCGCCGTGCTGGTGGCGAGGAACATCGCGGATCACATCGAGGAAAAATTTCTCGACAAGCCGAAGAGCTGGCGGCCGCTGGTCTATTGCTGGCGCGGCGGCCAGCGCTCCGGCGCCTTCGCGCACATCCTGCGCGAGATCGGCTGGGACGCCCACCGCCTCGACGGCGGCTACAAGGCCTGGCGCAAGCATGTCGTCGAGCAGCTCGCCACGCTGCCCGCGCGGTTTCGATACCGCATCGTCTCCGGCCCCACCGGCAGCGCAAAAAGCCGCATTCTCGAAGCCATCGGGCGGCGCGGCGGGCAGATCCTCCACCTCGAAGAACTGGCGGCCCACAAGGGCTCGGTGCTCGGCGTCCTGCCCGATGCGCCTCAACCTTCACAGAAAATGTTCGAGTCGCGCCTTCTGACGACGCTCGAAAAGCTTGATTCGGCGCAACCCGTGTTTGTCGAGGCGGAAAGCCGGCGCATCGGCGTCCTGCAAGTGCCGGACGCGCTGATCTGCGCGATGCGCGCCGCCCCCTGCCTGCGCATCGACGCCGGCCGTGCCGCCCGCACCGACTTTCTGCTCTCCGACTACGCCTACTTCCTGCAACGCCCCGCGTGGCTGATCCAGCAGCTCGGTCACCTGCGCGGCCTGCAAAGCCACGAGACGCTGGCGCGCTGGAACGCGCTGATCGAGGCCGGCGACTTTCACGCGCTGGTCGACGAGCTGCTGGAGAAGCACTACGACCCGCTCTACCAGCGCTCGCAGGACAGGAACTACCGCTACGCCGACGCGCCGATCTTCGCCACCGACAGCCTCGCGCCGGACGCCATCGACGCGGTGGCGCGGCGCATCATGGCAGGCTGACAGGCGACCCGCGCCGGGCGCAGATGCGCTGCATGACCTGTGGCTGACCACTCGCACCGATGGATTCGCCCTGCTCGAAGGCGATGACGGTGTAGCGCTTGTGCATCAGGTCGAGCAGCTCGCCGACGCGCAGCAGGTGCGCCGGATTCTCGGGCTTGCCGTAACGCTGCTGGCCTTCCATGAAGGTCTCGTAGATGAGGATGCCGCCCGCCCGCAGGCAGCCGAAAAGCAGCGGGAACAGCGGCCGCCAGAGGTAGCGGCTGACGACGATGCCGTCGAAGGCATAGCCGTGATACGGCCACGGCCCGTTTTCCAGATCGGCGCAGCGGGTGATGACATTCTCCACCCCCGCCAGCCCCGCCAGCGCTTCTTCGTCGCGGTCCACCGCCTCGACGCGATAACCCTGCGCGGCCAGCCAGCGCGCGTGCCGCCCGGCACCGCAGGCCAGATCGAGCACCGCGCCGCCCGCCGGGATCAGCGGCGCAAAGCGGACGACCCAGGGCGAGGGCGTTTGCGCGGTGTGCGTGTCAGCGGCCATGGCGGTCGAAAATGTCGCGGATTTGGGCGGGCTCGAAGGCCACGTCCCAACACCAGATGCCGAAACCGCCCCGGGCATTCACCGCCTGCACCCAGGCAGCGAGCGCCGCCCGTTTGGCGCGGTTCTGTTCGGAGTCTTCGCCCTTGATCTCCAGCACCAGGGTCTTGCCGTTACTCAAGCGGATGAGAAAGTCGGGCAGGTAACGCCGTCGCACGCCGTTCCACAGATAGACGATCTGGAAACCCAGGTGGTCGTTCTTGGCATAGGCGAGCACGCGTTGATCCATCTCCAACAAATTCGCCGCGTGCTGCTCCCAGGCGCCGTCGGCGAGCATGTGGCCGATCTGCGACTTTTGCGTCGGGTGACAGACTTTGGTCGTGTACCAGGTGCGCATGGCGCGGGTCGAGCCGAGGGGCTGTTCCTCGTCGAACACCGGCTCCAGCCGTTCGCGGTTCTGCGGTTCGACGTGGCGCATCAGGTGCTGCACGATGGCGTCGAGATTGAGCGCGATCAGGATGCGCTTGCGGGCTTCGTCCTGGTGAAACAGGCTGGGAATGTCGAGCTTGTCGCGCGCCAGGAACTGCTCGACCAGACGGATCAATTGCAGCGCCAGAAAATCGCGCTGCCCGGTGAATCCGCTCACGCTTTGCTCGAACGCCTTCTGCGCAGTGCGAAATATCAGGCGTTGCAAACGAAAACTTTCCGGCAGCAGTTCGAGGTCGATCTTCGTCACCTTGCTCATGTCCGCCGCGCCGCCGAGCGCCGGGGCGATCTCGGCGACGATGGGCGTCTCGGCGGGATTGAGCTTCAGAAGCGGAACCTCGTCCCAATCCACCGCCAGCGTCGGCCGCATCACGGTGTCGACGCGCAATACGTTGGGCCAGCGCAGCTCCAGCGCGTTGCGCTCGGGCAGCGCCTCGACCTGCGTGCTCGGTTGCGGCGGCGGCGGCGCCGTCCCGCCAGCGCCGACTTCCTGAAAGATCGACAGCGGCACGCCGAAGACATTCACGTATTCCGGCCTGAACAGCCCGTTCTCGTCGAGGTCGTGGGAGACCCGGCGCAGGCCGCGACCGATCACCTGCTCGCACAGCAGCTGCGAGGTGAAGGCGCGCAGGCCCATGATGTGGGTGACGTTCTTGGCGTCCCAGCCCTCGGACAGCATCGCCACCGAAATCACCTTCTGCACGTCCTGCCCGGCGCGGCCGCGCTTGCCGACGTTATCGACGATTTCGCGCAGCAGTTCTTCCTTCGTCAGTCCGGCCAGACGTATCTTGGTTTCCTCCGCGATGGCCGCTGCGTCGACGATGGCGCGCAACTGCGCCTCGTAATCCTTGTCGCTGGCCGCCGCCTCGCCCTGCTCGGCCTTCTCCAGCACTTTCGAATCGACCCGCAGCGTCTTTTCCGGCGCGTGCAGCTCCGGCCAATGGGCGTTGCCCTGCTTGAAATAGTGTTCGATGCGCGCCGCCGTCTCGGTGCGATTGCACACCGTCAACAGCACCGGGGGCGAGCCGTGGCCGGCCGCCTGCCAGTCGGCCAGGGCAGTGCGCCAATCGGCGCCCAGCAGCGTGTAGGCATCCTGCACCAGCTTGGGCAGCGGCTCGTGGGCCTGCGCGCCGCGCCGGTTCAGATCGTCCGCCACCTCGTCGTCGCGATAGAGGTGGTAGAGCTTCGAGCGCAGCGTCTTCGTGTCCGGCAGCGCGTCGTCCCTCACCACCACGCGCGGCGTTTTCACCAGCCCGGCCTCGATGGCATCGTTGAGGCCGAAATCGGACACGATCCAGGAAAACAGGCCGGCTTCCGCATTCGCCTTGCCGGTCGGCGCGAACGGCGTCGCCGACAGGTCGAAAGCCCGCAGGATGCCGCGCGTCTTGTGAATCCGGTCCAGCCCCTCGATCCAGCGCGTCGCCTCGTCGAGGTCGATGCCCGACTCGGCGGCCTGCTTCTTCGACAACTTCACATCCGCCGGCACGCGCCAGGCGTGGTGCGCCTCGTCGTTGATGACGACGATATTTTTGTGCGCCGCCAGCTTGCCCAGCACGCGGCGCGTAAAGGCTTCGTCGCTTTCCTTGCCCTTCTTCACCACCGAACGTTCCGGCGGCGCCAGCGGCATCAATGCATGCCAGTTGTCGACCCGTATTTCCGCCCGGTTGATCTGCTGGCGCAGCGCTTCGGAGGGGCACAAACCGAATTCGTCATAGACGTTGTCCGCTTCGCCCGGATAGAGCACCCGCAGCCGCTCCTTCACCGTCAGCCCCGGCGCGACGACGAAGATGGCCCGCGAGAAGTCCTTGCGCTTCGGGTAGGCCAGCGCGTTCGCCGCCTGCCAGACGACGATCATGCCCATCACCAGCGTCTTGCCGGCGCCGGTGGCCATCTTGCCGCACACGCGCTCCCACGGCCCGCCGTCTCCGGGCAGGAAAATCCCTTGCCGAAATTCGGGCGCCCCCTCCACCCACCAGATCAGGGTCTCGATGGCCTCGAGCTGGCAGAAGTAGAACGGATGCACGCGGGCGGTGGCGTCGTGCCAGTGCTCCAGCAGCCGACGCGAAATGGCGGTGGCGCCCGGATAACCGGCGGCACGCCAGGCATCGACGCGCGCGCGAATCTCGTTGACCTTGTCGAGCGTCTCGCTGCGCCGCGTGCTTTTGCGCGGATCGTTGCGAATGTCGAAAATCTCGTAGCTGGCCGGCCGACGGCCGGCGGTTTCGACCAGCGCGCCGCCCGTGCCGGGCTGCCAGTGGCGCGTCGGGGCGGCGTAGGGGGAGTTGAGGATGAGGGAAGCCGCGGCCGTCATAAACCCACCGAACGATTGGCCCAATAATGCGGTTCACGGTGCTGGCAAGCAATCGCCACGACAACCAGATCATCGCCATCGATCTCGTAAATGACCGAGTAGGGAAATCGGCTCATGACATAACGCCGCCCGAAAATATCCGTTTTCTGCCAGGCCAGCGGTTGGGCCCGGATCAGACGAACCGCATCCCGGACGGCGCGGCGAAAAGCCTGCGCGATCGCGGGAGATGCCGCTTTGCGGTAATACTCTGCTCCCTCGCGAATTTCACGGTGAGCATCCTCCAGATAGCGAATCCTCATGCCCTGTCGAGATCGCCGAACACTTCGGATTCGTCATAGGCTTTGATTTCGCCACGTTTGTAGGCGGCAAAACGCGAGGCGGCTTCCTTGGCCCAAGCCACCTCCCATTCAGGATCGACAGGCACGTTGGCGTAAATCAATTCGGCCAACTCAATACGCTCATTGACTGAAAGTTTTTTTGCTTCTTCCAAAAGATCCATCACCTGTGCGTTCATTGCGATCTCCTCACTCCAATCCCACGATCCGCAACGACTCGATGCCCCGGTCGTCCACGATCTTCACATGCGCCAGCCCGCGTTCGGTCACCGTCGTCTTGCCGGCGCCATTGGGCACATGGTCGCTCCTTTGGCTTCATGCCAGACCGAGATCGCGCAAACGATCTTTCCAGTAGCCGGGGTTGCGGCTGTGGTGAGAGACGGCAACGATCACGATCTCGTCGGCCAGCACACTGTAAATCAGGTCATAGGGAAAGCCGGTCAAGATAAAACGCCGGGTGCGCGCGGCTACCAGCGGCGCCGCCAGCGGAAACAATGCAATCGACCGGCGCGCATCCTGCACACGCAGCCAGAAATTCTCGGCTGTGCGCAGACTGCGCTCCCGATACCATCTCGTCGCCTCGCGTATTTCAGCCGTGGCGGGACGTAGCTGCCTGAACTTCATTGTGCGATGTATTCCTGGCGCAGCTGTTCCATCACCGCATCGAAATCATCCGCCTCGATCTCGCCACGCAAATAAGCATCCAGCCGGTCCTCGCTTTCCTTGGCCCAAGCATCTTGCCATGCCGCATTGGGCGGCGCGACCAGCTCCTGCAAGGCATCCAGCGCTGCGACGCGCTCGTCCGAGGTCAGTCCTCGCGCCTGTTCGATAAGGGCTTCCACCCGTGCATTCATCTTCACCCCTCCAATCCCACGATCCGCAACGACTCGATGCCCCGGTCGTCCACGATCTTCACCGCCACCTTGCGATTATCTCCCGCCGCGAAGGGCAGCGAAACGGTGCCGTGAAAGGCTGTAAGCAGCTCCTCGTCGAGTTCGGCGCGGATGTCCTTCTTCAGTTTTTCCCAGCCCTCGCCACGGCCGGCGAGCGGGAAGAACACCTGATGCGGAAAGAGCGAACGTTCGTCGTAGTCGGTGTCGAGCGACCACATGGCGATGCGCCCTTTACCGCCGGAGACCAGTTCGCCCTTCGCGGTATCGAAGTAGTCGAAGCCGTTGACCTCGACTTCGTACAACCCGTCCTTGCGCTTTCTCACCGCCACATCCGGCTGGCCCATCAGCCAGAAGCTCTGGTTGCTGGAACGCGCCTTCTTCAGGTCGTCGGTCAAGAGATCGGTGTTCATCTGCGCCTTGAGCGCCACGATGCCCTTGAGGTGGTCGATGTCCTTGGCCGCTTCGGGGTCGAAGGCGAAGGCGCAGAAGACGATCATCTTCGGCAGCGGGAACAGGTTGCCGGCTTCCTCCAGCGCGTTCGTGACGGCGCGTTGTTCCAGCGCCGCGTGTTCGGGGCCGAAGTGGACGACGACGCGCTGGCCGTCCTCCGCATGCCCGGTGCAGTGCAGGTATTTCGTACCGGCTAAGGTTTCCAGTTCGGCGAATTTCAATATCTGCCCGCCCTTGCCGCGAATGCCGGTTTTCAGGAGTTCGTCGCGCCACTGGTGCTGGCGCGCGGATTCGCCGGAGCGGGCGATGCTCGCATCCGCCTCGATATCGCCGTCCTGCCAGCGCCGACTTTCATCATCGAGGGCTTGCACGGTCGGGAAAGGCACCGCCTCCACCGAGAACGGCCCGGTGATGCGCAGCTTGGTTTTCGATTTCGCCGGCTGGTCGTAGAGCG
>CAZZFN010000080.1:0-9422 GCA_964653505.1 uncultured Methyloversatilis sp. | reverse complement strand
TGCGGCAGCAGGATGGCGGCGCCGGCGCTGGCGAGGAAGCGCGCGTTCTTCGTTTGGTGATCGTCGACCGCATGCGGAAAGGGCACGAGGATGCTCGCGACACCGGCGCAGGCCAGTTCCGCGACGGTCAGCGCGCCGGCGCGGCAGATCGCCAGGTCGGCCCAGGCGTAGGCGCCGGCCATGTCCTCGATGAACGCAACGGTGTGAGCCTTGACGCCGGCGGCGGCATAGGCCGCGCGCAACGCTGCGAGATGTTTCTCGCCCGACTGATGCACGACCTCGGGCCGTTCGTCTTCCAGCAGCAGCGCCAGCGCCTTGGGCACGGTGTCGTTCAGGGCTTGTGCGCCGAGGCTGCCGCCCAGCACCAGGAGGTGGAGGCGCTGCGTCCCGCGCTGGCCGTAATTCTCGGCCGGCGGCGCCAGGGTCGCGATCTCCGGCCGCACCGGGTTGCCGACCCAGCGGCCCGCGCGGAAAACATCCGGAAAGCCGGCGAGCGTCCGGTCGGCCAGCCCCGCGAGCACGCGGTTGGCCAGCCCGGCGATCGCGTTCTGTTCGTGCAGCACGAGCGGGATGCCGCGCAGGCTGGCCATCATGCCGCCGGGAAAGCTGATGAAGCCGCCCAGGCCGAGCACGACCTGCGGACGCAGCCGGCCGAAGTGACGCCAGGCCTGCCAGAAGCCGCGCAGCAGGTTGAAGGGCAGCAACAGCTTGGGCAGCAGGCCCTTGCCGCGCAGCGCGGAAAAGCGCAGCCAGGCCATCTCGTAGCGGCGCGCCGGCACCAGGCGCGCCTCCATGCCGTCCGGATTGCCGAGCCAGACCACCTTCCAGCCGGCATCGCGCAGCGCGTCGGCGACCGCCAGGCCGGGCATGATGTGGCCGCCGGTACCGCCGGCCATGATGACGACGGTTTTGCGGCAACGGTTCTCGGTCATGCCGGCAGCCCCCGCATCAGGCGGCGATTCTCGTAGTCGACGCGCAGCAGCAGCGCCAGGGCCAGACAGTTGGCGACGATGCCGGAACCGCCGTAGCTCATCAGCGGCAGCGTCAGGCCCTTGGTCGGCAGCAGGCCCATGTTCACGCCCATATTGATGAAGCTCTGGCAGCCGATCCAGATGCCGATGCCCTGGGCGACCAGGCTGGCATACACGCGGTCGAGCAGCAGCGCCTGGCGGCCGATCATGAAGGCGCGCCAGACCAGCAGGGCGAACAGGGACACGATGGCGACCACGCCGACGAAGCCGAGTTCCTCGGCGATCACCGCGAGCAGGAAGTCGGTATGCGCTTCGGGCAGATAGAACAGTTTTTCGACGCTGGCGCCCAGACCGACGCCGAACCATTCGCCGCGGCCGAAGGCGATCAGCGCGTGGGACAGCTGGTAGCCCGAGCCGAAGGCGTCCTGCCAGGGGTCCATGTAGCTGACGATGCGCTCCCAGCGATAGGGTGAGGAGAGGATCAGCAGCGCGAAGGCGACCGTCATGGCGGCGATCAGGAAGACGAACAGCCGGCCGTTCATGCCGCCGAGAAACAGGATGCCCATGGCGATGGCGGTGATCACCACGAGGGCGCCGAAGTCCGGCTGGCGCAGCAGCAGCGCGGCGACGATCACCATCACCCCGGCCAGCGGCACGAAGCCGCGCCGGAAACTGCCCATCTGCGCGAGTTTCCGGGCCGTGTAGTCCGCTGCGTAGAGCGCGACGCAGACCTTGACCAGCTCGGAAGGCTGCAGATTGATCGGCCCGAGGCCGATCCAGCGCTGGGCGCCATTCACCGTCTTGCCGATGCCGGGAATCAGGACGACGACGAGCAGGATCAGGCCGCCGAGAAACAGCCAGGGCGCGAGTTGCTGCCAGATGCGCAGCGGAATCTGGAAGGCGATCAGCGCGCCGGCCAGTCCGACGGCCAGAAAGATCGAGTGGCGGATCAGGAAAAAGGCAGGCGACCGGCCGGTGAAAGCCGAACCTCCGGCGGTGGCGATCGAAGCCGAATAGACCATCACCAGCCCGATCAGCAACAGCGCGGCGGCCGACCAGAGCAGCACCAGGTCGATCTCGTGCGCGGCGGCGGGGGGCTGGCCGGCGCGGCGACCGAGGAGGACGACGCTCATGACGACAGGGCCGCGACCGCGGCGCGGAAGGCTGCGGCGCGGTGTTCGTAGTTGCGGAACATGTCGAAGCTGGCGCAGGCGGGCGAGAGCAGCACCGCGTCGCCGGGTTGCGCCAGGCGCGCGCACCGGCGCACGGCGGCCTCCATGTCGGCGGCATCCAGGATGGGGACGCCGCACCCCTCGATGGCCGCGCGGATCGCCGGCGCGGCGCGGCCGATCAGCACCGCGCCGTGCGCGTGCGCGGCGACGGCGGCCTTCAGCGGCGCGAAATCCTGGCCCTTGCCGTCGCCGCCGAGGATCACCACCGACTTGCAGCCCAATCCATGCAGCGCGGCGACGGTGGCGCCCACGTTGGTGCCCTTCGAGTCGTCGTAGTACGTCACGCCGCCGACGCAGGCGACCGGTTCGACCCGGTGCGGCAGCCCCGCGAAGCTGCACAGCGCCGGCGCCAGGCGCCCCGCATCGATGCCGATGGCGTGGCAAAGCGCCAGCGCGGCAAGCGCGTTGGCCGCATTGTGGCGCCCGGCCAGCGGCAGTTCGCGCACCGGCAGGATGCGACGCTCGCCCTGCACCAACCAGTCCTCGCCGCGAACGGTGCGCAGGCCGAAATCCTCCGCATTGCCCGGCGCGTCGAGGCCGAAGCCGATCAGCGTGCGCCCGGGGATCGCCATGCCGCGCGACCAGGCATCGTCGCGGTTCAGCACCTGCGTGCCGACGCCTTGAAAGATGCGCGCTTTCGCGCTGGCGTAATCCTTGAGGTCGATGTAGCGGTCCAGATGGTCGTCCGAGAGGTTCAGCAGCGCGGCGGCGGTGCAATTCAGGCTGAACGCGGTTTCCAGCTGAAAGCTCGACAGCTCGAGCACCCACGCCTGCGGCAAAGCCCCTCTGTCCTGGAAATCCATCAGCGCGGTCAGCGCGGCCGGCGAGATATTGCCGGCCACGCCGACAGTCCGGCCGGTGGCGGCGATCAGGTGGCCGGTCAGCGCGGTCGTCGTCGTCTTGCCGTTGGTGCCGGTGATCGCCAGCACCGGCACGTGCTGCCCGAGTTCGCGCAGCGCCCAGGCGAACAGCTCGATCTCGCCGACCACCGGGATGCCCTGCGCGCGGGCATGGAGCGCGACCAGGATGCCGGGCGACAGGCCCGGCGAGAGCACAACGAGGTCGATGCCGTCGAGCAGGCTTTTGTCGAATTCGCCGCAACGAAAATCGGCGCCGGCGAGACGGCACTTCAGCTCCTCCAGCCCGGGCGGATGGGCGCGCGTGTCGGCGACGCGCAGGCGCGCGCCCTGGCGGGCGCACCAGCGCGCGGCGGCCAGCCCGGATTCGCCCAGGCCGAGGATGAGGACGTGCTTGCCGCGCAATTCCATCATCTGATTTTCAAGGTGGAGAGGCCGACCAGCACGAGCAGGATGGTGATGATCCAGAAGCGCACCACCACCTGGGTCTCCTTCCAGCCGACCTGCTCGTAGTGATGGTGGAGCGGCGCCATCAGCAGGATGCGCTGGCCGGCGCCGGTGCGCCATTTGGTGTATTTGAACCAGCCGACCTGCAGCATCACCGAGACCGTCTCGGCGACGAATACGCCGCCCATGATGAACAGCACGATTTCCTGGCGCGCGATCACCGCCACGGCGCCGAGCGCCGCGCCGAGCGCCAGCGCGCCGACGTCGCCCATGAACACCTCGGCCGGATAGGCGTTGAACCACAGGAAGCCGAGGCCGGCGCCGGCCAGCGCGCCGCAGAACACGGTGAGCTCGCCGGCGCCGGGGATGAAGGGCAGGAGCAGATACTTGGCGAACACGGCATGACCGGCGACGTAGGCGAAGATGCCGAGCGCCGCGCCGACCATCACGGTGGGCAGGATGGCGAGCCCGTCGAGGCCGTCGGTGAGATTTACCGCGTTGCTCGAGCCGACGATCACCAGATAGGTCAGGACGATGAAGCCGAAGATGCCCAGCGGATAGGAGATGCTCTTGAAGAAGGGCACGATCAGATCGGTGTTCATCGGCAGCTGCGCCGAGAACCCGCTGCCGGCCCAGTGCAGGAAAAGCTGGAGCGCCTTTTCGCTCGAGGGCGCCGAGATCGAAAAGGCGATCCAGACCGCCGCGACCAGGCCGATCGCCGACTGCCAGAAGAATTTGGCCCGGGCCGACAGGCCCCGCGGATTGCGGTGCACCACCTTGCGCCAGTCGTCCACCCAGCCGATCGCCCCGAAGCCGAAGGTGACGATCAGCACGATCCAGACGAAACGGTTGCCCAGGTCGGCCCACAGCAGCGTGGACAGTCCGAGCGAGAGCAGGATCAGGGCGCCGCCCATGGTCGGCGTGCCGGACTTGGCCAGATGCGTCTGCGGGCCGTCGCCGCGCACCGCCTGGCCGATCTTCTTCGCCGCCAGCCAGCGGATCAGGGCCGGGCCGAGCAGGAAGGCGATCGTCAGCGCGGTCATCGTCGCCAGCACGGCGCGCAGCGTGATGTAACTGAAGACATTGAAGGCGCGGATGTCCTGCGCCAGCCACTGAAACAACTCAAGCAACATGGTCGTCCCCCACGATCTGCTCCACCACACGCTCCATCTTCATGAAGCGCGAGCCCTTGACGAGCACGGCGGTGTCCTGGTCCATGAGCGGCCGGATGGCCGCGACGAGCGTGGCGACGTCCTTGCAGTGCCGGCCGCCGGCGCCGAAGCTGCGCGCCGCCGTCGCGCTCTCTTCGCCCAGGGCGAACAGCCGGTCGATGCCCCGGCTTTGCGCGTAGGCGCCGATCTCGTCGTGCAGGCGGCCCGCCATTGCGCCGACCTCGCCCATGTCGCCCATGACGAAGATGCGGCGCCCGGGCAGCGCGGCGAGCACGTCGATGGCCGCGCGCATCGAATCCGGATTGGCGTTGTAGCTGTCGTCGATCACCGTCGCGCCGCCGCGACCCCGTTTGCGCTGCAGGCGGCCGGCGACGACGTCGAAGCGCTCGAGTCCGCGCACGATCGGCGCGAGCGGCACCCCGGCGGCGATGCAGGCCGCCGCGGCCGCAAGGGCGTTGCGCGCATTGTGCTCGCCGGGCGCCGGCAACTGCAGTTGCGTGGCGCCGAGCGGCGTGACCAGCTCGAGCCGGCCGCCGAGACCGTGCGGATGCCAGCTGCCATGCACGTCCGCCGTCGACGCGAAGCCGAAGGTCACGATGCGGCGCTCGCGATTCATGGCGTGCCAGAGATCGGCATGCGGATCGTCGGCATTGATCGCGGCGACGCCCGCGTCGCCCAGTCCGGCGAAGATTTCGCCCTTGGCGCGCGCCACGGCCTCGACCGAGCCCAGCCCCTCCAGGTGGGCGCGCTGGGCGTTGTTCACCACCGCCACCGTCGGCCGCGCCAACCGGGTCAGGACGGCGATTTCGCCCGGATGGTTCATGCCCATCTCGATCACTGCCGCATGGTGCGGCGCGTGCAGCTTGAGCAGGGTCAGCGGCACGCCGATGTCGTTGTTGAGGTTGCCCGTCGTCGCCAGCACCGCATGCTGGCCGAAATCCGCGCGCAGGATCGCCGCGCACATTTCCTTGACGGTGGTCTTGCCGTTGCTGCCGGTGACCCCGATGAGCGGGATGTGGAAGCGCGCGCGCCAGTGCGCGCCGAGCTGGCCGAGCGCACGCCGCGTGTCGGCGACCGCGATCAGCGGCAGGTCGGCATGGGCGGCGGCCCAGTCGCGCTCGACCAGCGCGCAGCTGGCGCCCTGCGCCAGCGCGGCCGGAACGAAGTCGTGGCCGTCGAAGCGCTCGCCCCTGAGCGCGACGAACAGCATGCCGGGCATGAGGACGCGCGAGTCGGTGCCGACGCTGGTGAATTCGACATCGTGGCCGTGCTGCGTGCCGTTGAGGATCGGCGCGGCGGCGGAAAGCGTCAGCATGATGGCCGTCTGTCCAGAGCCGATTTTGCCGTCGCGAGATCGGAGAAGGGCGTCCGCACGCCGGCGATCTCCTGATAAGGCTCGTGACCCTTGCCGGCGAGCAGGATCACGTCGCGGGCATCGGCGGCCGCGACCGCCGCATGGATCGCGGCGGCGCGCTCCGGCTCGACGGCAGGGCTCGATGTCATGCCGGCCAGGATCTGCGCGATGATCGCCTGCGGATTTTCGCTGCGCGGATTGTCGCTGGTGACGACGACCGCATCGGCGAGCCGCTCGGCGATGGCGCCCATCTGCGGACGCTTGCCCGGATCGCGCTCGCCGCCGCAGCCGAACACGCAGACCAGCTGGCCGCCGCGCGCGGTCGCCGTGCCGCGCAGCGTGGTCAGCACTTTCTCGAGTGCGTCGGGCGAGTGGGCGTAATCGACGACGACCAGCGGCGCACGGTCTCCGCCGACCGGCTGCATGCGCCCGGGCGGCGGCGCGATGTGGCGCAGCGCGGCGGCGATGTCTGCGAGCCGCTCGCCGCCGGCCAGCAGCGCGCCGATCGCGGCGAGCAGGTTGGCGGCGTTGAAGCGGCCGACCACCGGGGCCTGAAAGCGCACGCCGTCGAGCGCGAAGGCGAGGGCGCCGCCGCTTTCGCAGAGGTCGGCGGCGCGCAGCACGCGATCGGCGCCGGCGGCATCGCCCAGCGTGTAGCCGATCGTCGCCACGCGCCCGGCGAGCTGCGCGGCCAGCGCGCGGCCGAAGGCATCGTCGAGATTCAGCACGGCGTGGCCGAGGCCCGGCCACGCGAACAGCTTCGCCTTCTCGGCCGCATAGGCCGCCATCGTCCCGTGGTATTCGAGGTGGTCGCGCGTCAGGTTGGTGAGCACCGCCACATCGAAGCGCACGTCGTTCACCCGGCCCTGGTGCAGGCCGATCGAGGACACTTCCATGGCGCAGGCCTGCGCGCCCTGGCGGACGCTTGCCGGCAGGAATTCGCGCAACACATGCGCGCCCGGCGTGGTGTTGGGTCCTGGCACGAGGGCATCGGGGAAGCCGTTGCCCAGCGTGCCGACGAGCGCGCACCTGCGGCCGCGCAGCGTGAGCGCCTGGGCGATCCATTGCGTCACCGAGGTCTTGCCGTTGGTGCCGGTGACGCCGACCATGAAAGCGGGCTGGAGGATGGTCATGCTCACATCTCCTCCTGCGCCGGCACGGCATTGGCCATCTGCAGCGGCTTCAGGGTGTCGTCGGGCGGCACGCCGAGGGCGCGCAGGGCGCTGCCCATCACCTCCGCAAAGACGGGCGCCGCCACCGCGCCGCCGTAATACTGGCCGGCGCTGGGCTCGTCGATCATCACCGCGATCACCAGGCGCGGCTGCGCAGCCGGCGCGAAGCCGACGAAAGACGACACATAGGTGCTGGTATAGACGCCGCCTGCGAGCTTGTTGGCCGTGCCGGTCTTGCCGGCGACCCGATAGCCCGGCACCTGGGCCAGCGGGGCGGTGCCGCCCGGCTGGACGGCCATTTCGAGCATGGTGCGCAGCGCGCGCGCGGTCTGGGCCGAATAGATGCGCGCCCCGGCGGCGGGCGGCGCGTCGAGGCGCGTGAGCGAAAGCGGGATCAGGTCGCCGTCGCGCGCGAAGGCCAGATAGGCGCGCGCCAGCTGGATCAGCGTGACCGAAATGCCATGACCGTAGGACATGGTCGCCTGCTCGATGGGGCGCCAGCGCTGCCAGGGACGCAGGCGCCCGCCGGCCTCGCCGGGAAAGCCGAGACGCAGCGGCTGGCCGAAGCCGAGCCGGTCGAACAGCGACCACATGTCCTTGGCGGAGAGATCGAGGGCGATCTTGGCGGTGCCGACGTTCGAGGATTTCTGCACCACCTGGGCGACGGAAAGCAGGCCGTGCGGATGCGCGTCGGAGATCGTCGCGCCGCCGATGGCGAGCCGGCCGGGGGCGGTCTGGATCGGCGTGTCGAAGCGGACCAGGCCCTGTTCGAGACCCTGCGCGACGATGAAGGGCTTGAAGGTCGAGCCGGGCTCGAAACTGTCGGTGAAGGCGCGGTTTCTCAGTTGCGCGCCGGAAAGCCGGCTGCGGTTGTTCGGGTTGAACGTCGGCAGGTTGGCGAGCGCCAGCACCTCGCCCGTCCTGGCGTCGAGCACGACGATGCCGCCCGCCTTGGCCCGGTGCGCCTCGACCGCCTGTTTGAGCCGGGAAAAGGCGAGGTATTGCAGCCTGGCGTCGAGCGCCAGAACGGCGTCGCGGCCTTCCCGCGGGATGCGGATGGCCTCGACGTCCTCGACGACCTGGCCGCGACGGTCCTTGATGACGCGGCGTGCGCCCGACCGGCCGGCGAGCTGTTCCTCGAGGGCAAGCTCGATGCCTTCCTGGCCGATATCCTCGGCGCCCGTGAAACCGAGCAGGTGGGCGGCGACTTCGCCGGCCGGGTAGTAGCGGCGGTACTCGTCCTGGAAGTGGATCCCGGGCAGCTTCAGGTCGGCGACGCGCCTGGCGACGTCCGGCGCGATGCGGCGCTTGAGATAGACGAAGTCGCGCTCGGTCGCCAGGCGGCGGGCCAGCTCGCGCGGGTCGGCGTCGATCAGCGCACCGAGCCGACGCAGTTGCGCCGGGGCGAGTCGGGCGTCCTCGGGAATCGCCCAGACCGATTTCACGGGTGTCGAGATCGCCAGCACGTCGCCGTGGCGGTCGAGGATGCGGCCGCGCGTCGCGTCGATCTGGAGCACGCGCTCGTAGCGCGCTTCCCCCTGGTCGATCAGGAAGTCCTTCTTGATGCCTTGCAGATAGAAGGCGCGACCGAGGAGCGCGAGCGAACCGGCCAGCAGGAGGCCGAGCACCAGACGCGCGCGCCAGATCGGCAGGCGGTCGTCGAGCACGGGGCTGCGGGCGGTTTTCATTCGGCGAGACCGAGGATCTGGTTGTGGCGGGGCGGATGCATGGCGAGCTTGCTGCGCGCGATCTGCTCGACGCGCGCATGCGCCGCCCAGGTGCTCTGCTCGAGCTGCAGTTGGCCCCATTCGACCTCGAGGGCGCGCGCGCGTTCCTGCTCGCGCTCGAATTCGCCCACCAGCTTGCGGGCGCGATGATTGGACGACACCACGGCGAGCGCACTGACCAGCACCGCGACGAGCAGGGCGAAGGCGAGGCGGGCGCCCATCCTAGAGCCTCTGCGCGACGCGCAGCACCGCGCTGCGCGCGCGCGGGTTGGCGGCGATTTCGTCGGCGCCGGCGCGGATCGGCTTGCCGATCAGCCGCACGGTCGGCGCCGGCAGGTCGGCAGCGCGCACCGGCACGCCCTTGGGCGGCTCGGGCGGCCGGGCCGCGTCGCGCAGGAAGTTCTTGACGATGCGGTCTTCGAGGGAATGGAAACCGATCACGGCCAGTCTGCCGCCGGGTTTCAACCTGCCCAGGGCCTGCGGCAGGGTC
>CAZZFN010000079.1:0-9503 GCA_964653505.1 uncultured Methyloversatilis sp. | reverse complement strand
CGCTCTACAAGATCAAGCACGGCAAGAGCGAGCGCTACATCAAGGACGACAACGAGCTGAGTCAGTATCTGCTCACCCTGGCGCTCGATGGCGCGGCCCTCGTGCCCGGGCCGGGCGCGGCGGCCATCCGGGGGGAGGCGCTCGAAACCCTGGCCAGGAGCTTTCTCGCGTCCGAGGCGGTGATCCGCCGCCTGGGCGATTTCATCGATGCCGATGTCCTGCATGCGCTCATCGCCCATGACATCGAGCTGCGCCTCGACGACGCCCAATCCGCCCAAGCGGGCGCCGAGGCCCTGCGCCGCGCCCTGGACACGCGCCTTGCCGTCGAGGCCGTCTGGGACGAAAAGACCGAAGGCTGGCAGCTGCGCTGCGAGAAGATGCATCACGGCAACCGGCGCATGAGCGTCATCGACGAGGATTTTCTGGTTTCGGGCGATTACGCCCAGCTCAGAAAGACGGCCGTGCTGCTGGCCGGCCTGGTCGGCCCCGAGGCGACGGTGCGCCGGGGCGAAAAATCGCAGGCCGTGTCGAGCTTCGCCGAGGCCATGCGCTGGCTGCTCGACGAGGTGGAACGCAATCTCGGCAAGCAGCGCTACAAGGGCCTGGGCGAGATGAATCCCGAGCAGCTGTGGGAAACCACCATGGACCCGCAGGTGCGGCGGCTGCTCAAGGTGCAGATCGAGGATGCCATCGTCGCCGACGAGATCTTCACCACGCTGATGGGCGACGTGGTGGAACCGCGCCGCAAGTTCATCGAGGACAACGCGCTTTACGCGAAGAACATCGATGTGTGAGCGGTCATGGCGTTTCGGCGCAGGCTAACTTCGCTTGTCGAAGTTAAGCGCAGCGGCCGGAGCCACAACGCGCTTTACGCGAAGAACATCGACGTGTGAGCGGGCATGGCGCTTTGGCGCTGCGGCGTCAGGAAGACCGTTGCTTGTCGCCGATGCGTCGTTCGCTGCCTTCGATCAGGCGCCCGAGGTTGCCGCGGTGGCGCCAGATCAGCAGCAGGCACATCGGCATGACGACCAGCGCGACCGGGCCGAAGCCATGCCAGGCCAGGGCGAGGGTGGGCGCCACGCAGGCGGCGGCGAGCGCCGCCAGAGACGCGTAACGCGAGACGAGCGCCGTCGCGAACCAGACCAAAGCGGCGCCGAGCGCAACCCACGCGTCCAGCCCGAGCAGCACGCCGAGCGCCGTGGCGACGCCCTTGCCGCCCCCGAACTTGAGGAAGACCGGATAAAGGTGGCCGACGAAAGCGGCCAGCCCCGCGAGCGCGGCAGCCGTCTCGCCAGCGCCGACTTGTGCGGCGAGCCACATCGCCAGCCAGCCTTTCGAGGCGTCGCCCAGCAGGGTCAGCGCGGCGGCCGCCTTGTTGCCGCTGCGCAGCACGTTGGTCGCCCCCGGGTTGCCCGAGCCGAAGCTGCGCGGATCGGCGAGGCCGAACAGTTTCGAGACGATCACCGCGAAAGGCAGCGAGCCGATCAGGTAGCCGAGGATTAGGTAAAGGGCGAGGGTTTCCATAGAATGGCCCCGATTGTAATCTTTCGCCCTTATGGACTTCATTTTCATCGAGGAGATGCGCGTGGAAGCCCACGTCGGCATCTACGACCGCGAGAAGGCAGCGCCGCAGACGCTCGACCTGTCGCTGACCTTCGGCGTGCCCGACGAGGCGGCGCGCGCCGACGACATCGCCCAGACCATCGACTATGCGGTGGTGATCGGGCGCATCCGGACGGAATTGGCCGCCCGGCGGTTCAACCTGCTGGAAACGCTGGGCGAATACGTCATCGGCCTGCTGCTCGACGAGTTCCGCGCCCCGTGGGTCAAGGTGTCGATCGCCAAGGTCGGCATCGCCAAGGGCGTCAGACGCGTCGGCGTGCAGATCGAGCGGGCACGCTGAGAAAGTCGGCGCTGGCAGGACGGCATATCCTACTTCCCGGCATGCTCAGGGGATGAGTATCGGGCTATGTCAGCCAGTTCTGCACCTTCAACCCCGGCACCCGCTTGAATTCGCCCACATTGTCGGTCACCAGCGTCAGCCCGCCGTCCAGCGCCTGCGCGGCGATCAACAGATCGTTGGGGCCGATGATCTGGCCGCTGCGTTCCAGCGTGGCGCGAATGTGGCCATAGTGTCGGTCGGCATCCGGTTCGAGCGGCAAAATTTCCAGCGGCGCGAGTATGGCTTCCAGTTGTTCGCCGAGTCGCGGCGAAGCTTTCTTTGCCGCGCCGTAGCGCAGTTCGCAGGCGACGACGATGCTGGTGCACACCGCCGCTTCGCCGACCTTGGCGATCTTGCGCGCAATCTTGCCCTGGGGATTGCGCACCAGGTCGGAGAGGATATTGGTGTCGAGCAGGTAACGCTGTTCCGCCATCGTTCAAAGCTCCACCGGCTCGGCCGGCAATTCCTCGATGGGCGGGAAGGTTTCCGCCAGCGGCCGGAGGCCCGCCAATACCGCCAGCAGGGAATGCGGGGCGGCCGGTTCGACAATCAGGCGGTTGCCTTCCTTGCGGACAGTCGCTTCAGTACCTGGCAACTCGAACTCGCGCGGAATGCGCAGCGCCTGATTGCGGCCGTTGCGGAATAGTCTGACGTGGCGTTCGGTTTGCATGGCCTGCCTCCGTGTTGGAACTACCGAAGAAAAGCATAGGCTACGGCATAGGCCTTGTCAAACCGGCGCTGGGCCGACGGCCGATGAAGTTACCGGTCAAGCGGCAGGATGCGGATGCGCGTCCGGTTCGGCTCAATCGTTATCAGGGCGCCACTGTCGATTTCCCCCTGCGACTGCTTGAGCGCGGCAATGACCTGGCGGCCGATCACGTCCGGGTTCAGGTTATCGGCGCGAATCTGTACGACGCTTGGTTTTTCGCCGTGGGTGACGGCGAGTATCGCGCTGAAGTCGAGGTCGTTGGTGAGCACGACGCAACCATGTTGCCGGGCATGCGCCATGATTTCCGCGTCGCTTGCCGTTGCAAGCCCGATCTCCGACCAATGGTTGGCTTCGAATCCCGCCTGCGCCAACATGGCAACCCAGCGCGGCGACAAGTTCATGTCGATCGGCAGCTTCATGCCGCCGTCAGCAGAACCTCGCGTTCTTCGGCGCGCCAGGCGGCATACCGCAGTGCTTGCAGAATGTCTTCGCGCTCCAGATAGGGGTAATCGACCAGCAATTCATCGACATTGCGTCCTGCCCCGATCTGTTCGACCAGCATGCCGACAGTGACCCGCATGCCGCGTATGCAGGGCTTGCCCCCCATTTGCTCGGGACTTTGTGTGATGCGGTCAAGTTGGTTCATGTGCGCCGGCTCCGAGTATCTCCGGCAGATTGTAATTCTTTCGGGCTTCTGCGGTGCAGTTCAGGAATACTGGGCTGCCGCTTCCCGCAACCTTTCGGCCGCCTTGGCGCGCAAGTCGGCATCGCCGATTTCGAGAGCGGGGACGTCGAGGATTTCGGCCCCGCGGAGCGCATCCACCGCGAACGTGCGCACGGTCCGGGGTTTTCATGTCAACCGCGCGGATGGTGCTGCGCGTGCAACTCCTTCAGGCGCGCCGGGGTTATTTTAGAATGGCCCCGGTTGTAATCTTTCGCCCTTATGGACTTCATTTTCATCGAGGAGATGCGCGTGGAAGCCCACGTCGGCATCTACGACCGCGAGAAGGCAGCGCCGCAGACGCTCGACCTGTCGCTGACCTTCGGCGTGCCCGACGAGGCGGCGCGCGCCGACGACATCGCCAAGGGCGTCAGACGCGTCGGCGTGCAGATCGAGCGCGCCCGCACCGCTGCCCGATGAGCGCCACATCGACGCTGATCTATGCGGTCGCCATGGCGGCGGTGGCGGTGAATGCCGCCTCGGCGGTGCTCGAAACCGAGGACAAACGCATGGACCTGGTCGGCGCGACCATCGTCGGCCTGGCGACCAGTCTGGGCGGCGGCACGCTGCGCGACATCCTGCTCAACCGGCCGGTGTTCTGGCTGGCGCACATCGACTACCTGGTCTGCGGGCTGCTCGCGGTGATCGGCACCTTCGCGCTGGCGCGGCGCGTGCGCATCCGTCCCGGCCTGTTCGTCATTCCCGACGCCGTCGGCCTGGCGCTGTTTACCGTGGTCGGCACGCAGATCGCGCTGGCGCACGGCGTGCACTGGCTGCCGGCTTCGCTGCTGGGCGTCGTCACCGGCGCCTTCGGCGGCATGCTGCGCGACATTCTCGTCAACGAAGTGCCGCTGGTGATGAGGCCCGGCACGCTCTACGTCACCGCCTCGTGGGTCGGCGCGCTGGCGCTGGCCGGCGCCTTCCATCTGGGCTGGGACGAGGCGGCCGGCGCCGCCGTCGGCGGCCTGCTGGTGCTGATCCTGCGCCTGCTGGCGATCCGCTACCGGATCGGCCTGCCGACCTACCGGTCGCGCTGAGCGCAAAGCGGCTGGAGGGGAATCGGGGCGGCCCTTCGTGTTTCTTGAGAGACCGTGCCTGCGCCCGCGCAGCGCCGTGACGCTACAACTGTCGCGTCAAGTGTCGTACGAGTTCCGTTGCCACGTTTTCCGCCATCGCATCCGGCGCGAATGCGGCCAGTTGCGTGACCGCCATGCCGGGATGGCCGCAGGGATTGATGGCGGCGAAGGGCGCCAGGTCCATCGCCACGTTGAGCGCCAGGCCGTGATAACAGCAGTTGCGCTTCACCTTGAGCCCGAGGGCGGCGATCTTCGCGCCGCCGATGTAGACGCCGGGCGCGCCTTCCAGGCGCGCCGCCGCGATGCCGCGATCCGCGAGCAGGTCGATGACGGCCTGCTCCATGCGCCTGACGAGCGTCTTCACCGTCAGGCCGCGGCGCCTGAGGTCGAGCAGCAGGTAACAGACGAGCTGGCCGGGGCCGTGGTAGGTGATCTGCCCGCCACGGTCGATCTTCACCACCGGAATGCCGATGTCGCGCAGCAGGTGTTCGGACTTGCCGGCGAGGCCGAGGGTGAATACCGGCGGATGTTCGCAGAGCCAGAGCTCGTCGGGCGTGGCCGCGTCGCGCGCGGCGGTGAAGGCCTGCATGGCGCGCCAGGTCGGCTCGTACTCGACGCGGCCAAGCCGTTTCAGGATCAGAGGACGATCTGCACCCACGGATGCGCGGTCAGTTCGCGGTAGCGTCCGTGCAGGCTTTCTTCAGCCACGCATCGTCCGCCGCTTGAAATCCCGATACCAGTCGTACATGCGTGCGAACGCCGGTCCCGGAGCGCCCGTGCCGATGGGCCGGGCGTCGAGACGCACGATGGGCAGCACTTCCCGGGTCGAGGAGGTCAGCCACAGCTCGTCGGCCGCGCGCACCTCGGCGTCGGCGATGTCGCGCACCTCGGTTTCGAGTCCATGCTGCGCGGCGAGTTCGAGCACCACGTCGTAGGTGATGCCGGTCAGCATCAGGTGGTTCTTTTGCGGCGCGAGCAGCGTGCCGTCCCTGACGGCGAAGATGTTGGAGGCGGCGCCTTCGGTGAGGATGCCGTCGCGGAACATGATCGTCTCGGCGCAGCCGGCGTCGATGGCCATCTGGCGCAGCAGGCAGTTGGCCAGCAGCGAGGTGGCCTTGACGTTGCAGCGCAGCCAGCGGAAGTCGGCGGCGGACACGGCCGCGACGCCCTGGGCCACCTGCGCCGGCGGCGGCGTGACGAGTTCCTCGACAAGACCGAAGACGGTGGGCGCGACGGTCGCCGGAAACGCGTGACTGCGCACCGCCATCGGTCCGCGCGTGACCTGCAGATAGACCGACTGGTCGTCCCATTCGGCTGCCGCGATGAGCCGTTCGACCAGCGCGCGCCATGCGTCGGGGGCGAGCGGGTTGGCGAGGCGGATCGCATCGAGGCTCTTCTGCAGGCGGTCGAGATGCTCGGTCAGCCGGAACGGCCGGCGCGAGTAGACGGGGACGACTTCATAGACGCCGTCGCCGAACAGGAAGCCGCGGTCCATGGGCGAGATCGCCGCCTCGGCCAGCGGCAGGAAGCGGCCGCCGAGATAGCAGAGCGTCATTCGAAGTAGAGCCTGACGGTGTCCCACAGGCGACCGAAGAAGCCGGCTACCGGCACATCGGCGAGGGCGACCAGCGCGTGTTCGCCATAGGATTTGCCGTCGATGGCGAGCTTGAGCGTGGCAATGCGGTCGCCCTGCTTCACGGGCGCGAGCAGGGGCTGCCGGCTATGCACCTCGGCCTGGATGCGCTCCGGCTGGGCGGCTGCGTTGCGGGGCAGGGAGAGGACGAAATCCGCCCCGAAGCCGGCGCCCACGGTATTCTGCCGGCCCTTGAAGATACGGATCTGCGCGAGCGCCTGGCCCTTGTCGTAGAGCTTCACCGCATCGAAGGCGCGCGCGCCGTAGTGCAGCAGGGCCAGCGTTTCCTGCACGCGTGCGTTGTCCGACGGCGTGCCGACCACGACGGTGGTGAGGCGGCGCGCACCGTCGCGGCGCGAGGCGACCAGGCAGAAGCCGGCCGTCGCGGTATGGCCGGTCTTGACGCCGTCGACGGCGGGATCGAGCCAGAGCAGGCGGTTGCGGTTGGGCTGCTTGATCCTGTTCCAGGCGAACTCCTTCTCCCCGTTGCGCTTGTAGTCTTCCGGGAAATCGCGGATCAGCGCGGTGGTCAGGCGCGCCAGGTCGCCGACGGTGGTCATGTGCGCCGGATCGGGCAGGCCGGTGGCATTGACGAAATGGGTGCCGGTCAGGCCGAGGCGCCGGGCCTCGGCGTTCATCAGGTGGACGAAAGCAGCCTCGCTGCCGGCGACGGCCTCGGCCAGGGCGACGGTCGCGTCGTTGCCCGACTGGATCACCATGCCGGAAATCAGTTCATCGACGGTAACGCGCTGGTCCGGCGCGATGAACATGCGCGACCCCGGCGCCTTCCAGGCCTGCACCGACACCGGCACGACCTGATCGCGCTTGATGCGGCCGTCGCGCAGGGCGGCATAGACGACATAGGCGGTCATGATCTTGGTCAGCGAGGCGGGTTCGACGCGCTGCTCGGGATGGTGGGCGGCGAGGGTCTGGCCGGTGGTCTGGTCGATCAGTATCCAGGCGCGCGCGGCCAGCGGAGGCGGCGGCTCGACGGTAAGGGCCAGGCTGTTGAAAGAGAGAAACGACAGCAGGAAAACGAGGAAACGCATGGGGGCACGCAAAAAGAGGGAAAGGGGCGTCACTTTACCAGCACGCTGGGCAGCTCGAAGGCCAGCCGCAGCTGCTCGGCGACGCGGCGCGCCTCGGCTGCATCGGCCCAGGGGCCGAGCTGCAGGCGGTGGAGATTGCCGGCGCTGCGGATCGTCAGGCGCTCGCCCAGACCGCCGAGCATGCGCGCGAGCCTGGACTTGAGCGCCTCGGCGTTGTCGCGGCTGCCGAAGGCGCCGAGCTGGAGGAAGTGCCCGCCCTGTTCCGCGCTGTCGCGCAGCAGGTGCGGCTGGGCGGGCTGCGCGGCGGCGGCGGCCGCCAGCAACGGCGCCGGGGCCGGCGGCGCATCATCCGCAGGGAAAACGCTCTCGACGATCACCGTGTCGCTGCCTGCGGCGACGATGTCCAGTCGCCACGCCGCAGCATAGGAGAGGTCGATTATCCGCCCATGCAGGAAGGGGCCGCGGTCGTTGATGCGCACCACCACCGATCGGCCGGTATCGGGACGGGTCACGCGCGCGTAGGAAGGTATCGGCAGGGTGGGGTGGGCAGCGGTCATGGCGAACATGTCGTAGATCTCGCCGCTCGAAGTGGGCTGGCCGTGAAACCGGCGACCATACCAGCTGGCCACGCCCTGCTGGCGGAAGGGGGTGCGGGCCTGCATCGGCACGAAATCGCGCCCGAACACGTTGTAGGGACGGTTGGCGAAACGGTGCAGCGGCTCGGATCTGGGCAGCGCGTCGGGTACGCTGGCCAGATCGATGGGAATCTCGTCCGGCGGGCCGTCGTCGAGGTAGAAGCCGCCGCGCTGCAGCGGGACGAGCGGCTGCCTTGCGGGCAAGGTCGGCGCTGGCGGCACGGCGGCGGCTGGCGGCGCCCGCGCCCCCGCGTCCTCCGCCGGCGGTCTGGGCGGCTGGCTGCCGCAACCGTAAAGGCTCGCCGTCAAGACACCAAGAGCGCCAAGCTTCGCGAAGAAGTCGCCTTGGCGGCGCAAGATCTTTTTTTTCATTTCTGCACGAGCATCCGGTTTTTTTGAATCGACATCAGGATGCCGAAGCCGAGGAAGAGCGTGACCATCGCCGTGCCGCCGTAGCTGATCAGGGGCAGCGGCACGCCCACGACCGGCAGGATGCCCGAGACCATGCCCATGTTGACGAAGACGTAGGTGAACAGGATCAGGGTCAGCGCGCCGGCCAGGAGGCGCCCGAACAGGGTCGCAGCCTGGGCGGCGATTTGCAGTCCGCGGCCGATCAGCAGGGCGTAGAGCGCTAGCAGGACGAGATTGCCGACCAGTCCGAACTCCTCGGCATATACCGCGAAAATGAAGTCGGTATGGCGTTCGGGCAGGAAGTCGAGCTGGGCCTGGGTGCCCTCCCCCCAGCCCTTGCCGAGAATGCCGCCCGAGCCGATGGCGATGGTGGACTGGATGATGTGGAAGCCCTTGCCGAGCGGATCCTTTTCCGGGTCGAGCAGCATCAGGATGCGCTGGCGCTGATATTCATGCAGCAGATGCCAGGCGAAAGGGGCGGCGGCGGCGGCGGCTGCCGCCAGTGCGCCGATGATCTTCCAGGGCAGGCCGGCGAGAAAGATGACGAAGAAGCCGGCGGCGCAGATGAGGATCGCGGTGCCCAGGTCGGGCTGCAGCAGGATCAGGACGACCGGGATCAGGAGGAGCAGCGTGGCGAGCGCGTAGTCGCGCCAGCGCAGCGTCGCCTCGTGTTTCTGGAAATACCAGGCCAGCATCAGCGGCATGGCGATCTTCATCAGTTCCGACGGCTGGACGCGGATCAGGCCCAGATCGAGCCAGCGCTGCGCCCCCTTGGCGATGTCGCCGAACAGTTCGACGGCGACGAGCAGCAGCACGCCGAGCAGATAGAGCGGCGGGGCGAGCCGCATCAGGCTCTGGGGCGGAATCTGGGCGGCCACGCGCATGACGACCAGCGCGATGCCGATATGGATCAGCACCGCGGTCAGCCGGGCCGGCGCCGCGCTGGCCATCGCGACCAGGCCGACGGCCAGCAGCAGGCCGACGAACGCCATCAGCGGCCCGTCGAGCGGTTCGATCAGCCTGCGCCAGAGCGAGCGGATCATTGCGCCGCCTCCAGGTCGGACTCCACGGCGTCCTCGTCGGCGGGCGCGGCGCCCTTGGGCAGCTTGCCGAGCAGGTAGTAGTCGAACACCTGGCGCGCGATCGGCGCCGCGGCCTGGGCGCCGAAACCGCCGTTCTCGACCAGCACGGCCAGCGCGATCCTGGGCGCATCCGCAGGGGCGAAGGCGACGAACAGCGAGTGGTCGCGCAGGTTGTCCCGGATCCGCTCCTTCTGGTATTGCTGCCCGCGCAGGGAGAACACCTGGGCGGTGCCGGTCTTGCCGGC
>CAZZFN010000078.1:0-9516 GCA_964653505.1 uncultured Methyloversatilis sp. | reverse complement strand
CCTCGACGGCGGTGTTGCCGCCGCCGATCACGGCGACCGGCTGGTTCTTGTAGAAGAAGCCGTCGCAGGTGGCGCAGGCCGAGACGCCCTTGCCGGAAAATGCCTGCTCGGAGGGCAGGCCGAGGTACTGGGCCGAGGCGCCGGTGGCAATGATCAGCGCGTCGCAGCTGTATGCGCCGCTGTCGCCGATCAGGCGGAGCGGCTTCTCGTCCAGTTTCGCCGTGTGGATGTGGTCGAAGACGATCTCGGCGCCGAAGCGCCGGGCGTGCTTTTCGAAGCGCGCCATCAGGTCCGGGCCCTGCACCCCGTCGGCGTCGGCCGGCCAGTTGTCGACGTCGGTGGTGGTCATCAGCTGGCCGCCCTGGGCCATGCCGGTGATGATGACGGGCTGGAGGTTGGCGCGCGCGGCATAGACGGCGGCGGTGTAGCCGGCCGGGCCGGAGCCTAGAATCAGCAACTTGGAGTGACGGGCCGACATGAGGACAATCCTTTGCGGGAAACGGTGGCGGCCATTATAAGGGGCGTCAGGAAGAGGTTTGCTGCGTTGTTCCGGGGTTTGCCGTCCCCATTCCGGCCGAAAATCGGCACGCTGCCCTGCGTGTCCTCTGTCGGGAATGGCCCTATGTCGCTTGCCACGCTCTCCTATGCTTCCCGGGCCAAACCGCCCGCCCAGCCGCTGCCCGAGCGCATTGCCGCGCTCGTCCATGAGATCCGCTGGCTGGTCGCCGCGGCCCTCGGCCTGTATCTCGCCCTGATCCTGTTCGGCTACGACAAGGCCGACCCCGGCTGGTCGCAGGCCGCCGATGCCGACAGCGTCGTCAATCCGGGCGGGCGCTTCGGCGCCTGGCTGGCCGACCTGATGCTCTACCTGTTCGGCCTGTCGGCGTGGTGGTGGGTCGGGCTGCTGTTCATGATGGTCGCCCTCGGCTACCGGCGCATCAACCGCTGGTTCGGGCAGGACCGGCGTCCGCTGTTCATCGCGCTGGGCGGTTTCGCGGTTTTCCTGACAGCCAGCTGCGGCCTCGAGGCGATGCGCTTCTGGAGCATGGACGCGGCCTTGCCGCTTGCGCCCGGCGGCATGCTGGGCCACGAGGTGGGCCGGCTGACCGCGACCTGGCTGGGCTTCACCGGCGGCACCCTGATCCTGCTCGTGGCGATGGCCGCGGGCTTCAGCTGCGCCACCGGCATGTCGTGGATCGGGTTCGCCGAGAAGCTCGGCGGCCTGCTGGAAGCGACCTGGCAGGGCCTGGTCGCGTTGTGGGAGGGCTGGCAGGATCGCCGTTACGGCCGTGCCGTGGCCGAGAAGCGCGAAGCGAAGATCGACCTGGAGCTGAAGAAGATCGAGATGGCGCCGCCGCTGCGCATCGAGCCGGTCGCGCTCGATATCCCGCTGGCGAAAAAGGCCGAGGCGCGCATCGAGAAGGAGCGCCAGGCGCCGCTGTTCTTCGACGCGCCGGGCGAGGCGCTGCCGCCGCTGCATCTGCTCGATGCGGCGCACCGCGCCAACGACGAGCTGCCAAGCGCCGAGACGCTCGAATTCACCTCGCGGCTGATCGAAAGGAAGCTGGCCGACTTCGGCGTGCAGGTGCAGGTCTTGTCCGCCCACCCCGGCCCGGTGGTGACGCGCTACGAGATCGAACCGGCCACCGGCGTCAAGGGATCGACCGTCGTCGGTCTTGCCAAGGACCTCGCCCGCGCCCTGTCGCTGGTCAGCATCCGCGTCGTCGAGACGGTGCCGGGCAAGTCCTGCATGGCGCTCGAACTGCCCAACCCGCGCCGCCAGACCGTGCGCCTGACGGAAATTCTCGGCGCCAAGGCCTATCACGACATGCACTCGCATCTCGCGCTGGCGCTCGGCAAGGACATTTCCGGCCAGCCGACGGTCGCCGACCTCGCCAAGATGCCGCACCTGCTGGTCGCCGGCACGACCGGCTCGGGCAAGTCGGTCGGCATCAACGCGATGATCCTCTCGCTGCTCTACAAGTCGGAGCCGAAGGACGTGCGGCTGATCCTGGTCGATCCGAAGATGCTCGAACTGTCGGTCTACGAAGGCATTCCGCATCTGCTCGCGCCGGTCGTCACCGACATGAGCAAGGCCGCCAACGCGCTGCACTGGTGCGTGGGCGAGATGGAGCGCCGCTACCGGCTGATGAGCGCGCTGGGCGTGCGCAACCTGTCCGGCTTCAATGGCAAGATCAGAGAAGCGGAGAAGGCCGGCACCTTCATCGCCGACCCGTTGGCGCTGCCGGGTGATCCCGAAGCCGGCCCACCGCCGCTCAAGAGCCTGCCGTATATCGTGGTTGTCATCGACGAGCTGGCCGACCTGATGATGGTGGTCGGCAAGAAGGTCGAAGAATTGATTGCGCGCCTCGCGCAGAAGGCGCGCGCCGCCGGCATCCACCTGATCCTCGCCACGCAGCGGCCGAGCGTCGATGTCATCACCGGCCTGATCAAGGCCAACATCCCGACGCGCATCGCCTTCCAGGTGTCGACCAAGATCGACTCGCGCACCATCCTCGACCAGATGGGCGCCGAGGCGCTGCTCGGCCAGGGCGACATGCTCTACCTGGCGCCGGGCACCGGCCTGCCGGTGCGCGTGCATGGCGCCTTCGTCGCCGACGACGAGGTGCATCGCGTCGTCGAGCATCTGCGCAAGGTCGGCGCGCCCGAGTTCATGGCGGACATTCTCGCCGCGCCGGCGGGAGAGAGCGATGCGGCGGGCAGCGGCGAGGACGGCGACATGGAGAGCGACCCGATGTACGATCAGGCGGTCGAGATCGTCCTGCGCGAGCGCCGGCCGTCGATTTCCCTGGTGCAGCGCCACCTGCGCATCGGCTACAACCGCGCCGCGCGCATGATCGAGGCGATGGAGAAGGCCGGTCTCGTCTCGCGCGCCAACGCCGCGGGACAGCGCGAAGTGCTGGCGCCCGGAACGCAGGACTGAAAATCGGCCCTGGCGGGACGGCGGCCTTTTGCCTTATGATCGTCGCACGTCCCGCGGAGAAATCGCCATGAATGCCGGTCTGCTGAATCGCATCACCATCGAACCCGGAAAGTGCGGCGGCAAGCCGTGCATTCGGGGCATGCGCATCCGCGTCAGCGACATCCTGGAAATGTTGGGCGAAGGGGTGAGCGTGGAAGAGATTCTTGCCGACTTTCCCGATCTGGAGCGCGAAGACATCCTCGCCAGCCTGCAATTCGCGGCGCGCCGCAGCGACATTGTCCGTCTGGCGGCATGAAGTTCTGGGTCGATGCCCATTACGCCGCCGCGCCATGTCTACCGTAGGAAATCCGTGAACAGCCGATAATTCGCGCCATGCGTACCTTCATTCTCCTGTGCGGCGTGTTTTTCTCCGGCCTGGCCGCCGCCGGCGGCATCGACCAGTTGAAGGCCTTCTGGGCCCATACCCATGCGGCGCAGGGCACCTTCGCCCAGTCCGTGGCCGCCAAATCGGGCCGCAAGCCGCAGCATTCCGCGGGCATTTTCATGATGCAGCGGCCCGGCAAGCTGCGCTGGAGCTACGAGAAGCCGTACCAATTGCTGCTGGTGGCCGACGGCGAAAGGTTGTGGACCTACGACCTCGACCTCAACCAGGTGACCGTCGGCAAGATCGACCAGGCGCTGGGTGCGACGCCGGCCGCCCTGCTCACCGGCGCAGGCCTCGACAGGCACTTCACGCTGACCGAGGCAGGGACTGCGGACGGGCTGGAACTCGTCGATGCGGTGCCGAAAACGGCCGACAGCAGCTTTGCGCGCGTGCGCATCGGTCTCTCCGACAACCTGCCGCGCCTGATGGAAGTGCAGGACAACTTCGGCCAGACGACGACGCTGCTGTTCACGCAGTTCCAGCCCAACCCCATCCTGCCCAAGGATGCGTTTCGCTTCACCCCGCCCAAGGGGGCGGATGTGATCGGCGAGTAGTCGTCAGCGGTTGCTGGCGGCCAGCTTGAAGCCAAAACCGATCAGCGCGATGCCCGCCAGCCGGGTCGCCAGCCGGCGCGCGCAGGGAAAGGCCTTGAGGCGCAGCGCGACGGCATTCCCGACCAGCACCAGCCCGGCCTGATACAGGAAACTCAGCAGCGTGACGTGCGCCATCATGGCGACGAGCGTGCCGCCGGAGGCGTCGGCGCGCAGGAAGAGCGGGAAGAAGGCGACGAAGAACAGGACCACCTTCGGGTTGGTCAGGCTGACCGCGCAGGCCTGGCGGAAATACACCCAGCCGGACCGTTGCGGATCGGGCGTATCAGTGTCGCGAGCGAAGCGCGTGCGCAGCAACTGGATGCCTATCCAGACCAGATAGGCGGCGCCGAACCATTGCAGGGCTTCGAACAGGATCGGGTTGGCCTGCATCGCGGCGGCGAGGCCTAGCACGGCGGCCGTCATGTAGATGAAGTCGCCCAGCAGCGTTCCCAGCACAGCTCCGAAGCCGGCGCGCACGCCGTTGCGCGCGGTGGCGTTGAGGATCGCGATGGTGCCCGGGCCCGGCACGATCTGGAAGACGAGGATGGCGATCAGGAAGCTGGCGTAGTTCTGGATGTCGAACATCGTGCGCGGGGACTTGAACGATAATGGGCAGCTTACGCCGAAATGCAGCCGATGACCGACCTCTTTGCCGCCGCCAATCCCCATGCGCCCCTCGCCGAGCAGCTGCGCCCGCAGACGCTCGATGCGGTGATCGGCCAGCGGCACCTGCTCGGGCCGGGCAAGCCGCTGCGGCTGGCTTTCGAATCGCAGACGCCGCATTCGATGATCCTCTGGGGCCCGCCGGGCGTCGGCAAGACCACGCTGGCGCGGCTGATGGCGGACGCCTTCGATGCCGAGTTCATCGCGCTCTCGGCGGTGTTCTCCGGCGTCAAGGACATCCGCGCGGCGGTCGAGCAGGCGCATCTGACGCTGGCGCAGTCGGGGCGGCGCACGCTGATGTTCGTCGACGAGGTGCACCGCTTCAACAAGGCGCAGCAGGACGCCTTCCTGCCCTACGTCGAGCAGGGTTTGCTGACCTTCATCGGCGCGACCACCGAGAATCCCTCGTTCGAGGTGAATTCGGCGCTGCTGTCGCGTGCCGCCGTGTATGTGCTCAAGCCGCTGGCGGCGGACGAGCTGCGCGAACTGTACGAACGGGCGCGTGCGCATGCCTTTCCCGATCTCGATTTCGCGCCGGAGGCGATCGACCGTGTGGTGGGCTACGCCGACGGCGATGCACGCCGACTGCTGAACGTGCTGGAAACGCTGCGCACGGCGGCGCAGGCTGCGGAGTGCCGTCTCGTCGGCGCCGACTTTCTCGAGCAGGCGCTGGCCTCCGACCTGCGCCGTTTCGACAAGGGCGGCGACGCCTTCTACGACCAGATCTCGGCGCTGCACAAGTCGGTGCGCGGCTCGCACCCGGACGCCGCGCTCTACTGGTTTTGCCGCATGCTCGACGGCGGCGCCGATCCGCTCTACCTGGCGCGCCGCATCATCCGCATGGCCAGCGAGGACATCGGCCTGGCCGACCCGCGCGCGCTGACCATCGCGCTGGAGGCGGCACAGACCTACGAGCGGCTCGGTTCGCCGGAGGGCGAACTGGCGCTGGCCAACGCGGCGATCTATATGGCGGTGGCGCCGAAATCGAATGCCGGCTACCTGGCCTACGGCGCGGCGCGCCGCTTCGTCGGCAAGGACCAGAGCCGCCCTGTGCCGGAACACCTGCGCAACGCGCCGACCAAGCTCATGGAAAATCTTGGCTTCGGCAGCGCATACCGCTACGCGCACGACGAACCGGAAGCCTACGCGGCCGGCGAAGACTATTTCCCGGCAGACATGCCGCAGGTGGCCTGGTACCGGCCGACGCCGCGCGGACTGGAACAGAAGATCGGCGAAAAACTCGCCCACCTGCGCGCCCTCGACGCGCAATACCGGCAGCAGAAGAAAAAAACCGATCAGTGAACCGGGTGCGCCGCGGCGAACTGCCTGAGCGCCGCGCGGGCGCTCTTCAGGGCTGCGGCATCGCCCCCGCGCCGCGCATCGCGCACGGCCGCCTCGAGCAGGCAGCGCAGCAGGACCTCGCCTTCCCTCGTCTGCGTCATGCTGCAGGCCAGCTCGACCGCGAGCGGATAGGGCAGGCGCTCGTGCAGGGCGATGACGGTCACCTCTTCCTCGGTCAGGTCGCTGTAATCGAGGCAATCCTTGAGCGAAATCATCGGCATTCCCCCTAAAATGGCCCTCCCTGCACCCCCAATAAAGCAGGCCCGCCGGGCCTGATCAAGGATCATCCCATGCTCGACATCCAGATACTGCGCAATCGGCCCGATCTCGTCGCGGCGGCGCTGGCGCGCCGCGGCGCCGCCGTCGATCTCGCTCCTTTCGAGGCCCTCGAAGCACAGCGCAAGCAGGTGCAGACCCAGACCCAGGAACTGCAGGCGAAGCGCAACGCGCTGTCGAAGCAGATCGGCATGCTCAAGGGCAAGGGGGAAGATGTCGGCCCGGCAATGGCCGAAGTCGCCGGGCTGGGCGACGCGCTCAAGGCCAACGAGGACAAGCTCGCCGTGCTGCTGGCCGAACTCGACGCCTTCGTCGCGCGCATTCCGAACCTGCCGCACGAGAGCGTGCCGGACGGCCGGGACGAGACCGGCAACGTCGAAATCGCCCGCTGGGGTGCGCCGCCTGTGTTCGACTTTCCGGTGCGGGATCACGTCGCGATCGGCGAAGTCCTGGGCGGGCTCGATTTTGCAGCGGGCGTGAAGATCGCCGGCAGCCGCTTCACGCTGATGACGGGCGAGATCGCGCGGCTGCACCGCGCGCTTGCCCAGTTCATGCTCGATGTGCATACGCGCGAGCACGGCTACACGGAGGTGTATGCGCCCTACCTCGTCAATCCCGATAGCATGTTCGGTACCGGCCAGCTGCCCAAGTTCGAGGCAGACCTGTTCCGCATCGAACGGGTCGATGCCACGCCCCTGTATCTCATCCCCACCGCCGAGGTGCCGGTGACCAACATCGTGCGCGGCGAGATTCTCGATACCGAAAAGCTGCCGCTCAAGTTCGTCTGCCACACGCCCTGTTTCCGCTCCGAGGCCGGCAGCTACGGCAAGGACACGCGCGGCATGATCCGCCAGCACCAGTTCGACAAGGTCGAGCTGGTGCAGATCGTGCAGCCGGAAACTTCGTGGGACGCGCTGGAGCAGCTCGCCGGCCATGCGGAAGTCATTCTCCGGCGACTGGAACTGCCCTATCGCAAGGTGACGTTGTGCGCCGGCGACATCGGCTTTTCCGCCGCCAAGACCTACGATCTCGAAGTCTGGCTGCCGGGCCAGAATGCCTACCGCGAGATTTCCTCCTGCTCCAATTTCGCGGACTTCCAGGCGCGCCGCATGCAGGCACGTTGTCGCGATGGGAAGGGAGGCGGGGGCGGCAAGCCGCGACCGGTGCATACGCTCAACGGCTCCGGCCTCGCAGTCGGCCGCACCCTGGTGGCGGTGCTGGAGAATCGCCAGCGTGCCGACGGCAGCATCGCGGTGCCCGAGGTCCTGCGCGGCTATCTGGGCGGGATCGAGACGATCGGGCCGCGCGCGGCGGGCTGAGCCCGCGCGGGGCGGGGCGGGACGGCGGGCGGCATGCTGCGGGCCGGTTCGAGCCGCGCCAGCAGATCGTGGTAGTTGCGGATATTCTCGACCAGGATCACCGCCTCGCCGCCGCGCGCCCGGCCGCTCTTGAGCCGCGCGTAGTATTCCGGCCGCGCCATCAGCGGCAGCACCTCCCGCATGTCGACCCAGGAATTCGGGTCGCGCGCCAGGCCGGGCGCGAAGCTGCGCGCGCCGCGCAGGTGTCCCATGCCGAGGTTGTAGGCGGCCAGCGCGAACCACAGGCGGTCGGGCGGCTCGATCTCCGCGGGCAGTTCCTCCATCAGCAGGGTCAGATATTTCGCGCCCGCCAGGATGCTCTGGCGCGCATCGAGCCGGTTGGCGACGCCCATGCGGTCGGCTGTGTCCTCGGTCAGCATCATCATGCCGCGTACGCCGGTCGGCGAGGTTGCCAGGGGATCCCATTTGGATTCCTGGTAGGCGACGGCTGCCAGCAGGCGCCAGTCGAGCCCGGTGATGGCCTGGGCGTCGAGAAAGTCGTCGCGGTACTTCGGCAGGCGGCTGCGCACATGACCGAGGAAGGCGGCGATGGCATCGCCGTCGAGGCGGCCGATATGCCCGAAATAGCGGTCGTCGAGCCGCCGCAGGGTGCCGTCGGCGCGCAGCGCCGCGATGAAATCCGCCGCCTGCCGGTGCAGCCCTGCGGCGGAGGCGGGAAAGACCAGCGCATAACCGCGCTGCCCGGAAAACTCGATCTGGACTGCGCGCTGCGGAGCGACCGGGGTCGCGCTGCCGAACGCCGGATCGTCCGTAATCGCGAAATGCACCCTGCCCTGGTCGAGCAACGCATGCAGCGTGCGCTGGTCGGGAGCGGCGACATGGCGGATTGGCACGCCGAGCCGTTCGGCGAACAGGCCGGTCAGCTCGTGGCTCAGGCTGCCCATCTCCTCGACGAGGGGCGCCGGCTCCTGCGTCGGCGGATCGGCCAGCACGCCGACGACCAGCGGCCGATCCGTCCCGGGCGGCGGCAAGGGCAGGAGCCTGTCGCACCCGGCAAGCAGCAGGCATGCAAACAGGATGCGCCAGAAGGGGGACTGGATAACGCCGCAGCGCCGACCTCGGGCCGCCCCCGGTCGATGAAACGCCGACGGCTGCGGTCGGCACGTAAGGCGTTTCACGTTAGCGCCTATGGAACTTTCCTTGCCGATGCGCGCCGGCGCGGATATATAATTCGCGCGCCGGAGAGGTGGCAGAGCGGTTGAATGTACCTGACTCGAAATCAGGCGTACTGAAAGGTACCGTGGGTTCGAATCCCACCCTCTCCGCCATCATACCCTTTCCCCTGCCCCATAAGTTAGCCTGATGGTAGTGCAGGCAAATCCTTATTTGCACTGGCGCGGCTCGCGCATAAAATTCCTACAAAATAAGTCAGGTAATATTGGAGCATACCCCCAACTTCAACAGAGGATGGACATCATGATCAACGTGAATGGCAAGGAAATCGAAACCGACCCGCAAGGCTATCTGGCGAATCTGGACGACTGGACCGAGGAAGTCGCCACCGTGCTGTCCGAGCAGGACCAGCTGGTGCTCGGCGAGAAGCACTGGCAGGTCATCAACTGGATCCGCAATTACTACGCGGAGAACGGCACCGCGCCCAATCTGCGCCTGCTCGCCAAGCTGCTGCCCGCCGACCTGGGCGACGAGTTCGGCGACAAGCAATACCTGTTCGACCTGTTTCCCTACGGCCCCGCCAAGCAGGCCTGCCGCTACGCCGGCATGCCCAAGCCGACCGGCTGCGTTTAAGCCCGGTTCTGCGGCATCTGTCGCCGTCCCGCCAGCGCCGACTTTCGAGTCGGCGTTGTCGTTTTCGGGCCATCCGCCGGTTGCCACGCCGGCACGAGGTGGCGCTTGCCGTTGCCGATCAGGTCGGCGCGCCCCATCGCCTTCAATGCC
>CAZZFN010000077.1:0-9527 GCA_964653505.1 uncultured Methyloversatilis sp. | reverse complement strand
CGGCGGCTCATCGGGCCAGCTCCAGGCGCAGGGAGAACTGCACCCGCGCCTCGACGGTCGTGCTGCCGATGTTCTCGCGGCGCAGATCGAATTCGTCGAGCGCGAGGCCGGGGTGGGCCGCAAGCAGCCCGCTCGTCCACGCGCGCAGCGCCGGATAGCTGCCGCGCGCCGGGAAGCTCATCCGGTAACGCGCCGCCTGGCCCCCCGGTTCGCGCTGCAGCGCATATTCGCCCTGGGCGATCTCGACGCGTTCCTGCCGGGCGGCGGCGAACACGGCGGCGACCAGCGGCGCCAGGGCCTCGCCCCCCGGCAGGCGCTCCAGCGCGCGCCGCTCGGCGGCGGGCAGCTCGGCCGGCTGGGCAGCGCGTTCGGCGCGCAGCGCGGCGATGCGTTCGGCCAGCGCCCGGTTTTCCTGCTCGAGCGGGCGCAGGCCGGCCTGCCAGCCCGCCGCGCCGCCCAGGCACAGGGCCAGGCCCAGCAGTCCGGGCCAGCCGAGCTGCTCGGCGCCATGGCGCAGCCAGGCCAGCGCGAGGGCGCGCCGGCGGTTCATGCGGGACTCCATTCGATCTGCAGGGAGAACCCGGTCACCGGCCCGGCCGGGGATGCGCGGGTCTCGTGGGCGAGCAGGAAGGCCCGCTCGACCAGCGGCGAGGCGCGCAGCCGCTCGGCGAAATCGAGCGCGTCGTCGATGCTGCGCGCCTCGGCATCCAGACGGGTGCGCCCGGCGCCCGCTTCCGTGTCGATGGCCAGCAGGGCGACGCGCCGGTCGGTGGCGCGCTCGATTTCGCGCAGGATGGCGTCCCAGGGGAAGGCTTGCTGGGCCGGCGGCTGCGCGGGCCGTCCCGCCGGCGCCGACTTGTGCGGCATGGGCCGGGCGGCGACGGCCGTCGGCCGCAGCTGGCGTTCGAGCCGCTCGGCCTGGCGCGCCAGGCCGGCGCGGGTTTCCTCGGCCGCCAGGTAGAGATCGGCGAGGAGCGTGCCCGCCGCCGCCCCGACGGCCAAGATCAGCCAGGCGACCGGGGAAAAGCGCCGGGCGGGGGCGACGAAGTTCATGTCGTCCATGCGCCGCATCCGCTCATCCCCCGCTGGCGGCGACGGCCGCCATGCGGCGCCGCTGGAATCCGGTCTCGGCGGCGTGCACCGCCATGCCTTCGATGTGCGCCGGCACGCCGCCGTTGGCGACTTCGCCGCACAGGCACAGGTGCAGATCGCCTTGCACGGCGGCAATGTCGTGGCTGGCCCGCATGCGCCGGATCATGCCGGGCAGGGCGGCCAGCCAGCCGTCCGGCGCCGTCTCGTTTCTCAGGGCGAGCCAGGCCCGGTCGCGCTTCACGCCGAGACAGAGGTGGCCGGGCTCGGCCACGCCGAACCAGAGCGGTTCCTGCCGGCCGGACGAAAAATTGTGCCGGTTGAACAGCCGGACGAAGTTGGGCCGCAGCCCGGCGAGGCGGGCCGCGCGCTTTTCGGCGATCTGTTTCAGGGCGTCGATCAGGCCGGTTTCGACGGCGCAGGCCAGCGACGGGCGCCCCGGCGGCACGATGTCGATGAGCATCTGCCAGCCGCGCGCCGCTTCGCCATGCACCTCGCGGAAGGCGTGCTCGGCATAGGCGCGCCACTCGGCGCGGCTGGCGATGCCGGCCTGCCAGGCGAGGACGCGGTAGCGCACGAAGCGGTCCGACAGGTAGATGTCGATGCGCGGGGAGCCGTTGCAGCGACGTTCGACGAGTTCGCCCAGGCCCTCGCCGGCAGCCTGCCACGGGGGTTCGCCCGGGCGCAGCGGGCGACAGGCCAGGCTGCCGACGTCGCGCGGGGCCAGGCCGACCGGCGGCATGATGCGGTAGTCCAGGCGCTCGGGCGTCATGAAGACCTGAAGGATGTCACGCCACAACACGGTTGACTTCCTCCAGGCTGGTGATGCCGCGCCGCACCAGGTCGAGCGCCGCGGCGCGCAGGCCGCGCATGCCCCTGGCCTGGGCGGCCTCCTTGACCCGGCGCACCGGCTCCCGCGCGACGATCATTTCGCGCAGCGCGTCGTCGAGCACGAGGAGCTCGGCCGCCGCCCTGCGCCCCTTGTAGCCGGTGCCGTGGCAGGCGCCGCAGCCGGTGCCGGCGCGGAACTGCCAGTCGGCGGAATCGGCCACGCCGGAACGCTCCAGCAGCTCGGCGGCGGGCCGGACCGCGCGGCTGCATGCCGGGCAGTTCAGGCGCAACAGGCGCTGGGCGACCACGCCGTTCATGGCGGCCATCAGGCTGTAGGGATCGACGCCCATGTGGGTGAAGCGGCCGAGCACGTCGAACACGTTGTTGGCATGCACGGTGGTGAATACCAGGTGGCCGGTCAGGGCGGCCTGGACGGCGATCTGCGCCGTCTCGCCGTCGCGGATCTCGCCGACCATGATCTTGTCGGGATCGTGGCGCAGGATCGAGCGCAGGCCGCGCGCGAAGCCCAGCCCCTTCTTTTCGTTGACGGGGATCTGCAGCACGCCGTCGAGCTGGTATTCGACCGGGTCTTCGATGGTGATCAGCTTGTCGGCGCCGTGGTTGATCTCGCCCAGCGCGGCGTAGAGGGTGGTGGTCTTGCCGCTGCCGGTCGGGCCGGTGACCAGCAGCATGCCGTAGGGCAGCGCGGCCAGCCGGCGCAGCGTGGCCAGGGTGGCGTCGTCGAAGCCGAGGCTGTCCATGGTGAGGCCGGCCAGCTCGGCGGCCAGCGCGCGCCGGTCGAGGATGCGCAGCACGGCATCCTCGCCGTGGATGCTGGGCATGATGGAGACGCGCAGGTCGATTTCCCGGTTCTGGTAGGCGACGCGGAAGCGCCCGTCCTGCGGCACGCGCCGCTCGGCGATGTCGAGCTCGGCCATCACCTTGATGCGCGAGATGACCTGTTCGGCCAGCTCGCCGCCTTGCAGGCTGCCGACCGAGACGAGCACTCCGTCGATGCGGTGGCGGATCATCATGCCGCCGGTGCGCGACTCGATATGCACGTCGCTGGCGCCGGACTTGAGGGCGTCGTGCAGCGTGGAATTGACCAGGCGCACGACGGGGCTGCCGTCGTTGGCGATGTTGCGCAGGGAGAGGTCTTCCACCGCCGCGCCGCGCCCGCCGCCGGCGTCGAGGCCGGCCAGGCCGTCGAGCGCGCGCACGTTCTCCTCGCGACGGTGCAGGCAGGCCGAGATGTCGGCCCGGTGGGCCACGCCGATGCGCCAGGGGGCGCTCAAGCGGGCGGCGAGGCGGTCGCGCAGGCGCTCGTCGAACGGGTCGGCAAGCGCCACCCAGAGCCCCTCCGGGCGGCGCAGCACGACGCATTCCTCGCGCAGCGATTCGCCGAAACTCAGCTGCGCGAAGCAGGGTTCGGCCGCCAGCAGGAAGGCCATGTCGAGCGCGGGCAGGTCGGCGGTGGCGGCCAGGCGGGCGACGAATTCGGCCGGTGCGAGCCCCGCCGCCTCTTCCAGCGCCGACGCCAGGCGCCGCCCGGCGGCCGCCGTCCTGGCCTGGCGCAGCTCGGCGGCGGAAAACGGGGGTTCGCTGGCGCCCATGGTATCAAGAAACACGCAGGGCCGCCCCGAGTGTTTCTGCCCCTTGAGGGGACCAGGCCGCAGGCCGCAGGACAGCCGCAGGCTGGTCCCGCGCAGCGGGATGCGGCTTTGCCGCACAGAAACGAGCGCAGCGAGTTTTTCGGGGTGGGCTCACTGGATGTTCTCGGCCAGCAGGAAGATCGGCATGTAGAGCATCACGACGATCAGGCCGATCAGCAGGCCGATCGCGACCATCAGCAGCGGCCCGGCCAGCCGGACGGTCATTTCCAGCCAGCGCGCCGTTTCCTCGTCGTGGAAGACGGCGATGCGCTCCATCATTTCGCCCATGTTGCCGGTCTGCTCGCCGACCCGCAGCAGGCGCAGCGCGACCGGCGTGGTCAGGCCATGGCCGTGCAGCGCGCGGGACAGGGAGGTTCCCTCGCGCAGCGCGGCCATGGCCTGCGCCAGCTGGGGCCGCAGGCCGGCCGCGAGCAGCCCCTCGATCATCTCCAGCGCCGGCACGATCGGTATGCCGCCGCGCAGCAGCATGCCCAGGGTGCGGTAGCAGCGCGCGAGGTAGTAGACGCGCAGGCGCTCGCCCAGGCGCGGCACGCGCCAGAGCTGCTCGGCCAGCCAGGCGCGCAGTGCCGGCCGGCGCAGCTGCCGGTAGGCCGCCACGCCGGCCAGCAGCAGGAGGGCGAGCGCCCAGCCGCCGTCCCGTTCGATCATCTGCCCCCATTCGAGCAGCAGGCGCGACAGCCAGGGCAGCTCGCCGCCGAAATCCGCGTAGATGCGCGAAAAGCGCGGCACGACGTAACCCAGCAGGAAGAGGATCACCAGGGCGCCGACGCCGATCAGCAGCAGCGGATAGATGGTCGCGCCGACGATCTTGTCGCGCAGGTGGTCGATCTGGTTCTGGTAGGCGATGAAGCGGCGCAGGGCCTCGGGCAGGTCGCTGGTTTTCTCGCTGGCCCGGATGGCCGCCGCGAACAGTTCCGGGAAATGCGCGGGCTGCTCCTCCAGCGCGGCGGACAGGGTGCGCCCTTCGCGCAGGCGCTCGAGGACGGTTTCGAGCACGTGGCGCACCAGCGGCCGGGTTTCCTTCTCGACCAGCGTCTCGATGGCCTCGACCACGGCGATGCCCGATTCGAGCAGGGCGAGCAGCTCCTGCGCGAACAGCAGCAGGGGAAATTGCGCCGCCCGGCCGCCTAGGGACAGCGTCATGCGCGCCGGGGCGACCGCCAGCACGGCGCAACCCTGCCGCCGGGCGAGCTGTTCCGCCTCGCCCGCGTCGCGCGCATCGAGGGCGAGCGTGTCGATTTGTCCGCTCGCCGTGATGGCCTTGATCCTGTAACGCATGGCGCCCGCTACTGCCAGTTGCCGATGTCGGCCGCTTCGCCCTGGCCGCCGGGCTGGCCGTCCTTGCCGAGCGAGAGCAGGTCGTACTCGCCGTGCTCGCCGGGCTGGCGATAGACGAACGGCCGGCCCCAGGGATCGTCGGGCACGGCCTTCCTCAGGTAGGGGCCGGCCCAGCGCTTCTCGCCGGCGGGCGCATCGACCAGCACCGCGAGCCCCTGTTCGGAAGTCGGATAGCGTCCGATGTCGAGCCGATACTGGTCGAGCGCCTTCTCGAGCGCATCGATCTGCGCGCGCGCCGCCTTGACTTCGGATTTGCCGATCTGCGCGAAGAACCTGGGCCCCACGTAGGAGGCGAGCAGGCCGATGATGACCATGACGACCAGGAGTTCGAGCAGAGTGAAGCCCCTTTTTTGCCGGAGAGTGTTCATAGCGGTCGGGCGCGACGGCGGAATGGAGTCGGAGGTGCGACTGTAAGAAATGAATGTGACGTTTTGGTGAAATCCGCCCGGCCGGCGCTTACTTCAAACTGTCATCTTTTCCGGCTAGGCTGGTCGCCCGGATTGGCCATCGACTTGCCTGTCATGAATCGCGACCAGATTCTCGAAGCCTTGCTGGTTGATCATCTCGTCGACGCCTTCGAGCGCGACCACACCATCAACCTGCGCGATGCCTACGCGCGCGGGCGCAGCAGGTTCGCCGCGCTGTCCACCGAGGAATTGCTCGCCGAGGCGCGCAGCCGCATGCTCGATCTGGCTGCCGGAATCTTGCGCGAGAACGGCGCTGCCGCGGGCGAGGACTGCACCGACGCCGACGACCCGGCCGCGCTCCTGGCCGGGCTGGGCGCCCGCGACCTGCGGCTGCGCGGCGAAGAGGCCTGAGCCGTGCCGCCACGCGCCGCCCCGGCTGCGCTCCTGCCGCTCGCCTTCCTGTTCCTCGCCTTCCTGGCGCCTGCCCCGCCCGCGCACGCCGACATCTACCATGGCCGGGACGAGGATGGCGTGCCGCGCTTTTCGGATCGGCCGGAACCCGGGCTCGCCCTGTTCCTCAGGGGCGACGGGGAGGCGCTGCGGGATGCCGCGCCGGCCGCCCCGCCCCGGCCGGACATGCGCCGCTATGCGGCGGAGATCGAGGCGGCGGCGGCCGAGTTCGGCCTGGCGCCCGCCCTGCTGCATGCCGTGATCGAGGTCGAGTCCGGTTACGATCCGCGCGCGGTGTCGCCCAAGGGGGCCGCCGGCCTGATGCAGCTGATGCCTGCGACCGCCCGCAGTCTCGGGGTTGCCGACCGTTTCGATGCGCGCGCCAACCTGCGCGGCGGGGCGCGCTTCCTGCAGAGCCTGCTGGTCGCCTTCGACGGGAACCTGCAGCTCGCCCTGGCCGCCTACAACGCCGGCGAGGGCGCCGTCCGCCGGCATGGCATGAGGATTCCGCCCTACGCCGAAACCGCGGCGTATGTCCGCGCGGTGCTGCGCCGCTACGAAGGGCTGCGTCGCAGCGGCTGAGGCCGGCGCCTAGTAGGATCCCGGGGCTGCGAAATTCTCGAAGCGCGTGTATTCGCCGAGGAAGGTGAGCCTGACCGTGCCGGTCGGCCCGTTGCGGTGCTTGCCGACGATCACCTCGGCGACGCCCTTCTCGGCGGTGTCCGGCTTGTAGTATTCCTCGCGGTACATCATCAGGATGATGTCGGCATCCTGCTCGATGGCGCCCGACTCGCGCAGGTCGCTCATCAGGGGTCTTTTGTCGTTGCGTTCCTCGACCTTGCGCGACAGCTGCGACAGGGCGATCACCGGCACCTGCAGCTCCTTGGCGAGCGCCTTGATCGAGCGCGAGATCTCGGAGATTTCCGTGGCGCGGTTCTCGTTGTCCTTCACCGAGGTCATCAGCTGCAGGTAGTCGACCACGATCAGGCCGAGCGGGCCGCACTGGCGGTGCAGGCGGCGCGCGCGCGCGCGCAGGTCGGAGGCGTTGAGCGCGCCGGTCTCGTCGATGTGCAGCGGCGCCTCGTGCAGCTTGCCGAGCGCGACCGTCATCCTCTCCCAGTCCTCGTCGGACAGCTTGCCGGTGCGGATGCGCGTCTGGTCGATGCGGCCGGCCGAGGACAGGAAGCGCAGCGCCAGCTGCGGCCCCGACATTTCCAGGCTGAAGATGGCCACCGGCTGGCGCAGCTCGATGCCGACATGCTCGGCGATGTTGAGCGCAAAGGCGGTCTTGCCCATCGACGGCCGGCCGGCGACGACGATCATGTCGCCCGGTTGCAGGCCGGACGTGATGCGGTCGAGATCGTGGAAACCGGTTGCCAGTCCGGTAATGTCGGATGGATTGTCGCGGTTGTAGAGCTTTTCGATGCGCTCGACCACCTCCCCCAGCAGCGGCGCGATCGCCCGGAACCCCTGATCGAGGCGACTGCCCGTCTCGGCGATTTCGAACACTTTCTGCTCGGCCGCGTCGAGCAGCGTCTTGACGTCGCGGCCCGCCGGGTTGAGTGCGGCTCCGGCGATTTCGTCGCCCACCGCGACCAGCTTGCGCAGCACGGCGCGCTCGCGCACGATCTCGGCATAGCGGCGGATGTTCGCCGCCGAGGGCGTGGCATTGGCGATCTCGCCCAGATAGGCCAGGCCGCCGGTCTGTTCGACCTGGTTGGCGCGTTCGATCGACTCGTAGACGGTCACCACGTCGGCCGGCCGGCCGGTTTCGACCAGCTTGCGGATGTGGGCGAAAATGCGCCGGTGGTCGTCGCGATAGAAGTCGGCCTCGCCGACGATGCCGGCAATGCGGTCCCAGGCGCTGTTGTCGAGCAGCAAGCCGCCGATCAGCGACTGCTCGGCCTCGATCGAGTGGGGCGGCAGTTTGAGCGCAGCCACTTGCGGATCGGCGGCAGCGCCAGGCATGTAGGACTGAATGGATTGCACCTGGGCCATGAAATGGTTCTCCTCGACGCGGGGGAGTCTACTCGCAGCCGATCCCTGCGGCGAGTGAACAAGCTGTGGAAATCGTGTGGGCGGCCTGTGTAAATCCTGTGGAAGTCCGTGAACGCAAAAGGGCCGTCGGCAGGACGGCCCTTCCGGTCGTGCGCCGGCGCGCTTACTGTTCGGCGACCACCGCGACGACGACCTTGGCGACCACATCGGCGTGCGGCGCCACTTCGAGAACGACTTCGCCGACGGCCTTCAGCAGGCCGTCGGGCATGCGCACCGCGCCCTTGTCGAGCGCGATGCCCTGGGCGGCCAGCGCCTCGGCGACGTCGGCCGGGCTGACCGAGCCGAACAAGCGGCCATCGACGCCGGCCTTGCGGGCGATCTCGATGCGCAGGCCGTCGAGCCTGGCCGCCACGGCCTGGGCGGCGGCAAGCTTTTCGGCGGCGACCTTTTCGAGTTCCGCGCGGCGCTCGGCGAACACCTTCATGTTCTCCGCGCTGGCGCGCTTGGCGAAGCCCCTGGGAATCAGGTAATTGCGCGCATAGCCCTGCCTGACCTTGACCACGTCGCCCAGGTTGCCGAGGTTCGCCACCTTGTCCATCAGAATCACTTGCATGATCTAGTCTCCTCGCTCACTGGTGCAGGTCGGTATAAGGCATCAGCGCCAGGAAGCGCGCCCGCTTGATGGCGGTCGACAGCTGGCGCTGGAAGCGGGTTTTCGTGCCGGTGATGCGCGCGGGCATCATCTTGCCGTTTTCGGTGATGAAGTCCTTGAGCAGATCGACGTCCTTGTAGTCGACGTAGGGAATCTTCTCGGCCGAGAAGCGGCAGAACTTGCGCCGCTTGAACAGGTTGCGGTTCTTGTTGCGATCGTCCTTCTTTTTGTTGCCGGGCTTGAAAGCCATGATCGGTATCCTTTCCTAAAATTCATTTCTCTGCAAATTCGATGCGGGTCGCGTGCAGCACGGGCGTTTTCTGCCCGAGACTGCGGCAGGCGAGGAAGCCTGCGACGCGCAGCCCGCTGCCGGGGGCGACCTCCTTGAGGAGCAGCGCCGGCGCACCGAGGGCGACGCAGGCGATCTCGCACTCGACCCGGCGGGCGACGTCCGCCTCGGTCTGCTCCGACGCGTGGGCGATCCGGAATTCGATCACCGGAATGCCCGCCGGCGTGTAGCGCAGCCTGCCGCGTTCCTGCAGTGCGCCCGTCAGCTCGGTGCGATTCGCCGCCGCCGCTGCGGCGGCCGGCGCGCCCACGACCTCAGGCGGCAGGCGCGGCCTCCTCGGCGGGCTTGCTCTCGACCTGGGTCAGCGAGCGCGCCTTGTCATCCTTCATCATCGGCGACGGCGCGCTTTCGGCGCGATCCATCTTGACGGTCAGGTGACGCAGCACCGCGTCGTTGAACTTGAAGGCGTTCTCGAGCTCGGCCAGCGTGGCGTTGTCGCACTCGATGTTCATCAGCACGTAGTGGGCCTTGTGCACCTTCTGGATCGGGTAGGCCAGCTGGCGGCGACCCCAGTCCTCGAGGCGATGGATGGCGCCGTTGCCGCCGGTGACGAGCGACTTGTAGCGCTCGATCATGGCCGGCACCTGGTCGGACTGGTCGGGATGGACGATGAAAACGATTTCGTAATGTCGCATGCACGCTCCTTTTGGGTCAGGTTGAGCCTCCCCGCATGCGGTTCGGGTGAGGCAAGGATGTAGGGCGCGCGATTCTACCCGCAGAATCGCCGCAATGAAAGGCCC
>CAZZFN010000076.1:0-9664 GCA_964653505.1 uncultured Methyloversatilis sp. | reverse complement strand
AGGAAGCCATCCCGGTCATCGGCCTGCGCCGCAAGATCGCGCGCAAGATGCAGGAGGCCAAACAGCATATTCCGCACTTCGCCTATGTCGAGGAAATCGACATGACCGAATGCGAGGCGCTGCGCCGGCAGCTCAACGCCAGATACGCCGCAGCGCGCGGCAAGCTCACCCTGCTGCCGCTGCTGGTGCGCGCCATCGTGCTCGCGGTGCGCGAGTTCCCGCAGGTCAACGCCCGCTACGACGACGCGGCCGACGTCGTGACGCGCTACGGCGCCGTGCATGCGGGCATCGCCACGCAAACCGCCGGCGGGCTGATGGTACCCGTGCTGCGCCATGCCGAGACACTCGACCTCTGGCAGATGGCGGCCGAGATCGCGCGCCTGTCGGAGGCCGCGCGCAGCGGCAAGGCGACGCGCGACGAGCTGACCGGCTCGACGCTGACGATCACCAGCCTCGGCGCGCTCGGCGGCATCGTCTCGACGCCGGTCATCAACTATCCCGAGGTCGCCATCGTCGGCGTCAACCGCATGGTCGAGCGGCCGATGTTCCGCAGCGGCCAGATCGTCGCGCGCCAGATGATGAACCTCTCCTCGTCCTTCGACCACCGCGTCGTCGATGGCATGGACGCGGCAAAATTCATCCAGTGCGTGCGCGGCACCCTCGAAGCCCCCGCGACGCTTTTCGTGGAGTGACTGCAATCGTGAATCCGGCCGCTTTCCGGGCACGCCGCCGACTTCTCCAGCTCGCCGCAGCCGGCGCGGCGACCCTGTGGCTGCCGCGCAGCGCGCGGAGCCAGCCGCCGCGTTTCGGCAGCGATCCGTTTGCCCTGGGAGTGGCCAGCGGCTCCCCGACCCACGATTCCGTGGTGCTGTGGACCCGCCTGATGGCGACCGGCCCGTTCGATGCCGACCTTGGGCGCGCGCCGGTCGTCGTGCGCTGGGAAGTCGCGGACGACGACCGGTTCGTCCGCATCGTGCGCAGCGGGCAGAGTCGGGCGCCGGCCGAACTGGCCCATTCCGTCCATGTCGAGCTTGCCGGGCTCGAACCGGATCGCTGGTATTTCTACCGCTTCATGGCCGGCGATGCGGTCAGCCCGACCGGGCGCACCCGCACTTTCCCGGCGGCCGCCGCGCGCGTGGCGCGCCTGCGCCTGGGCTATGCATCCTGCCAGCGCTGGGAACACGGCTACTTCGGCGCCTACCGTCACATGCGCGCGGAAGACCTCGACGCCACGATGTTCCTCGGCGACTACATCTACGAATATCCCGGCGGCCGGGCTGCGCTGCGCATGCTCACGGGCGGCTGGGTGCGGACGCTGGACGAGTATCGACAGCGTTATGCGCTCTACAAGAGCGACGCCGACCTGCAGGCGATGCACGCCGCTTGTCCCTGGCTGGTCACCTGGGACGACCACGAAGTGCACAACGACTATGCCGGCTCGCAAGAAGGCGACGGCGGCCCGCCGGTCGCCGATTTCGCCGCGCGGCGGGCGGCCGCTTACCAGGCCTACTACGAGCACATGCCCCTGCGCGCCGCCGCGCTGACCGGCGGCCTGGCCGGACTGGCGGACGGGGCGGAACTGCGCCTCTACCAGCGCGTCGACTATGGCCGGCTGGCTTCGCTCTATCTGCTCGATACCCGGCAATACAAGGATCCCCAGGCATGCACCCCGGGCGGCAGAACGGGATCCGGCACGGTGAATCCCGCCGACTGCCCCGCATGGCAGGACCCGGGGCGCTCGATGCTCGGCGCCCGGCAGGAACGCTGGCTGGATGCCGAATTCGCCCGGGCCGGCCAGGGCTGGAACGTGATCGGGCAGCAGACCCTGTTCGGCCAGCGCGACTTCCGGCCCGGCCCCGACCGCAGCTTCTGGAACGACGGCTGGGACGGCTACGCCGCCGCCCGCAAGCGACTGACCGATTCCCTGCAGACTCATGCCGTGGCGAACCCGGTCTTTCTCGGCGGCGATCTCCACGAAAACTGGGTCGGCCACGTCAAGGCCGACTATGCCGACGCGGCCAGCCGCTCCGTGGGCGTCGAGTTCTGCGGCACCGCCATCGCGGCCCGTCCCGGCAGCAACGCGAAAATCGCCGGGCGCCTCGCGGAAAACCCGCATTTCATTTTTGCCGAGGCGCAGCGCAGGGGCTACGGCGTGGCCGAGTTTACGCCGCAACGACTCACGGTCGCCCTGCGCGTGGTGGATGACGTGACGCGCAGGGATGCGCAGATCGAAACCCTGGCGCAGTTTGCCGTCGCCGCGGGTCAATCTAGAATCGCGCCATGAACGCATTGCTGGTAATCACCCACCTGCCCGACCGGGACAGCGCCAGCGCCCTCGCCGGCGCGTTGGTCGAGGCGCGGCTGGCCGCCTGCGTCAACATCCTCGCGCCCTGCCGCTCGGTCTATCGCTGGCAGGGCGTTACGGAAACCGCCGAGGAAGTGCCGCTGCTGATCAAGACCAGCGCGGCGCGCTACGCCGACCTGGAGGCGGCGATCCGCGCCCGCCACCCGTATGAACTTCCCGAGATCGTGGCAGTCCCAATCGATCGCGGCCTGCCGGACTACCTGGCGTGGGTCGGCGCCGAAACCATCGTACCGACAACCCCATGCTGATCCGACTTCTCGCTTTCTGCTGGCTAGCCCTCGCCACGCTCGCCCACGCCGCCGAACCGCTCGACCCGGAAAAGGCCTTCCGCTTCTCGGCCAGCGCGCTCGATGAAAAAACCATCGAGGCGCGCTGGGATATCGCGCCCAATTACTACCTCTACCGCCACAAGATCGCCTTCCGCGCCGAGGGCGCACAACTGGGCGAAGCGACCCTGCCCAAGGGCACGGAGTATGACGACGAGTTCTTCGGCCGCGTCGAAACCTACCGCGGCGTCCTGACGATCCGCATCCCGGTGCTGCAAGGCGGCGGCAGCATCCTGCTGCTGGCCGATTCGCAGGGCTGCCAGGAGGACGGCATCTGTTACCCGCCGATGACCCAGCAGGCGCGGGTGCTGCTGGCGGCGGCCAGCACGCCGGGCGGTCCGGCCGGCGCCGGGGCGTTCCAGCTGTCGCCGGCGCCTGCGCCGGCACTCGTCGATGACGCCGCCGGCGCAGGCGACGAATCGGGCCGCATCGCCCGGCTGCTCGAAGGCGCGGGCTTCTGGGTGGTGGTCGCCAGCTTCTTCGGCTTCGGCCTGCTGCTGTCCTTCACGCCCTGCGTCTTCCCGATGATCCCGATCCTGTCGAGCATCATCGTGAACCACGGTCACGCCATGACCCACGCGCGGGCCTTCACGCTCTCGCTCGCCTACGTGATCGGCATGGCCGTCACCTATGCCGCCATCGGCGTGGCGGCCGGTTTTTCCGGCACCCTGCTCTCGGCCGCGCTGCAAAATGCCTGGGTGCTGGGCGGCTTCGCGCTCGTCTTCGTCGCCCTGGCCCTTTCCATGTTCGGTTTCTACGAGCTGCAGCTGCCCGGCGCGCTGCAGGCGAAACTCTCCGACACCGCCAACCGCCGCGGCGGCTCCCTGTCGGCGCTCGCCATCATGGGCGCCGTTTCGGCCCTGATCGTCGGCCCCTGCGTGGCCGCGCCGCTGGCGGGCGCGCTGCTCTACATCGCCAAGACGGGCGATGCCGTCCTCGGCGGGACGGCGCTGTTCTCCATGGGCCTGGGCATGGGCGCGCCGCTGCTGCTGGTCGGGCTGTTCTCGCGCTCGTTCCTGCCCAGGAGCGGCCCGTGGATGGAGGCGGTGAAGCAATTCTTCGGCGTGGTGCTCCTGGCCACCGCCCTGTGGCTGGTCTCGCCGGTGCTGCCGGGCTGGCTGGTCATGCTGGGCTGGGCGGCGCTGTTCGTCGTGCCGGCCATCTATCTGCACGCGCTCGATCCGCTGCCGCCCGCGGCGCGCGGCTGGGGGCGGTTCTGGAAGGGCATCGGCATCCTCATGCTGCTCTACGGCGCGGCGCTGCTGGCCGGCCTGCTGGGCGGCAGCCGCGACCCGCTCCAGCCGCTCGATTTCCTGCGCGGCGGCGCCCAGGCCGCCGTCGCGCCGGCGCCGACTTTCGAGCGGGTGAAAACCGTCGCCGAGCTCGACGCACGGCTCGCGTCGGCGCAAAAGCCCGTGCTGCTCGACTTCTACGCCGACTGGTGCGTCTCGTGCAAGGAGATGGAGCGCTTCACCTTTGCCGACCCGCAGGTGGCCGCGCGCATGGCCCAATTCACCCTGCTCAAGGCCGACGTCACCGCCAACGATGCCGCCGACAAGGCGCTGCTGAAACGTTTCGGCCTGTTCGGCCCGCCCGGCATCATCTTTTTCGACGCCTCCGGCCGGGAAATTGCCGGTCTGCGGGTGGTGGGCTTCCAGCCGGCCGCCCAGTTCCTCGCCGTACTGGACACGGCCCAGAGCCGGTTGTGAACCCGCCCCGCCGCAATCGCCGCTGCGCGGCGATCTCCCCTCAAGGGGCCAGAAAAGGAGATTCCCCATGTTTACCGGCATTGTCTCTGCCACCGGCAAGATCGCCCGCCTGCAGCCGCTCGCGGAGGGCTTGCGCCTGACCGTCGCCGCGCCCGGCCTCGGCCTCGGGGACGTGGCGATCGGGGATTCGATCGCGCACAACGGCGTGTGTCTGACCGTGATCGCCAAAGGGGAGAACACCTATCAGGTCGATGTATCCCAGGAGACGCTCCGATGCACCGTCGGTCTGGACGTGCCCAAGGGCGCACTCAACCTCGAAAAGGCGCTGCGCCTGTCCGACTTCGTCGGCGGCCATCTGGTGTCCGGCCATGTCGATGGCGTCGGCGAGGTGGTGCGTTTCGAGCCGGCGGGCGAATCGCACCGGCTGGAAATCAAGGCGCCGAAGGATCTCGCCCGTTACATCGCGCGCAAGGGCTCGGTCGCCGTCGATGGCGTTTCGCTCACGACCAACGGCATCAAGGGACGCACGTTCTCGATCAACCTGATTCCGCACACCGTCGCGGCGACGACCCTCAAGCGCCTGCATCCCGGCGCGCGCGCGAATCTCGAGATCGACCTGATCGCGCGCTACGTCGAGCGCATGCTGAAAACTGCCCGATGACGCGCCCATGGCAAGACCCGGCGTGCCGGCCGGCACAGGATTGTGCAACTTCGGCCCGGCGCGGTAGTCTGCGGTTCATGCGCCTTTCTCTCGTTGCCGCCCTCCTGCTCATGCCCCTGTCGGCCTCCTGTTCGAGCCCCCCCAACGCCGCCCCGGCCTGCGGCACGCCCGGCCAGTGGATGATTCCCGCCTCGGCCCAGGCCCAGCCCGCCGAGCCGCGCAGCGTGCTGGAACGCATGCGCGACCGGCCGGTCGTGCTGCTCGGCGAGCGCCACGACAGCGCCGAGGATCACCGCTGGCAGCTGCACCTGCTGGCGCAGCTGCACGCCCTGCGGCCGCGCATGGCGATCGGCTTCGAGATGTTTCCGCGCCGCGTCCAGCCCGCGCTCGACCAGTGGGTCGCCGGCCGGCTGTCCGAGGCCGAGTTTCTCCGCCTGGCCGAGTGGGACACGGTCTGGGGCTTCGATGCGCAGCTTTATCTGCCGCTGTTCCATTTCGCGCGCATGAACCGCATTCCCATGCTGGCCCTCAACGTCGAACGCAGCCTGATCGACGCGATCGGCAAGCAAGGCTGGGACGGCGTGCCCGAGGCGCAGCGGGAAGGCGTCGGCCGCCCCGCTGCCGCCGCTCCCGCCTATCGCAAGGCGCTGCGCGCGGTGTATGACCATCATCCCTCCAGAGCGCGCGCCGACGGCGACTTCGCGCGTTTCGTCGAGGCGCAGACCTTCTGGGACCGCGCCATGGCCGAGCGCATCGCCGCCCATCTGCAGCAGACGCCGGACGCCCTGGTGGTCGGCATCGTCGGCGCCGGCCACGTGCGCAACGGGCACGGCATCGCGCATCAGCTCGGGGAGCTCGGCTTCGACCGGACCGGCCTGCTGCTGACCTGGGAAAGCGCGGAAAGCTGCGCCGGTCTCGGCCCGGGGTTCGCCGACGCGCTCTACCTGATCGACCCGCCGCAGGCCAACCCGCCGCGCCTGGGCGTGTCCACCGAACCGGCGCCGGACGGCCTGCGCATCGCGCAGGTGACTGCGGGCAGCATCGCCGAGGCCGCCGGACTCAAGAGCGGCGACGTGATTCTCGAGATCGCCGGCCGGCGCGCGGACAGCATCGCCGTGCTGCGTGCCGTGGTCCAGCGCCAGGTGGCGGGCGCCTGGCTGCCGCTCAAGATCCGGCGCGGCGGCGAGGAACTGGAGATCGTCGCGCGTTTTCCGCCCGGTTCATGATGCGCTGCCTCGCGCTGCTGCTCTGGCTGCCGCTGGCTGCGCTGGCGCAACCCCACCTTGAAATCGACGTGCAGCTCGACCCGGCGACGCGGCAGCTTGACGTCCGCGCGACGCTGACGGACGAACGCGGCCTGCGCGCCTTCCGCCTCGGGCGCGACTTCGAGATCGTCGCGCTGAAGCTCGACGGGCGGCCGGTCGAAAGTCGGCGCTGGCGCGACGGCGCCCCCCTGCCGGCCGGCACGCGCAGGGTCGACATCGCCTACCGCGCGACCCTGCCGCCCACGCCGACGCTCGACCACCGCCGGGCGCTCGGCCAGCGCGGCGCGACCGCCGGGCCGGAGGGCAGCTTTCTGCCGGCCTCTGCGGGCTGGCATCCCGATCCCGGCGGACTGTTCGGTTACCGCGTCGCGCTGCATCTGCCCGCCGGACAGAAGGGACTCGTGCCGGGCGACCTGCGCGAGGAATCGGATACGCCGGCCGGCTATCGCGCCGTCTTCGATTTTCCCCATCCCGGCGAAGGCATCGACCTGATGGCCGGGCCGTATGTCGTCAGCGAGCGCTCGCTTGCGCTCGACAGGCGCACGATCCGCATCCGCACCTGGTTCCATGCCGAGCTGCAGGACTTCGCGCAGCCCTATCTCGACGACTCGGCGCGTTACATCGAACGCTTTTCCCGCCAGATCGGCGCCTACCCCTTCGCCATGTTCAGCGTGGTGTCCAGCCCGACGCCGACCGGCTACGGCATGCCCAGCCTCGCCTACCTCGGCCGCGAAGTGATCCGCCTGCCCTTCATCCGCGCCACCTCGCTGGGCCACGAGGTGCTGCACAACTGGTGGGGCAACGGCGTCTATCCCGACTGGGGCAGCGGCAACTGGTCGGAGGGCCTGACCACCTTCCTCGCCGACTACGCCTTCAAGGAGGACGCGGGGGAAGCCGCGGCGCGCGAGATGCGCATGGGCTGGCTGCGCGACTATGCCGCCGTGCCGCCCGACGAGGATTTCGCGCTGAAGGACTTCCGCGTGCGCCACCACGGCATCGCCTCGATCATCGGCTACAACAAGGCGGCGATGGTCTTCCTGATGCTGCGCGACAGGATCGGCAAGGACGCTTTCGAGCGCGGCCTGCGCCTGTTCTGGGAACGCCATCGCTTCCGCACCGCGAGCTGGGCCGATCTCGAGGCGGCATTTTCGGAGGCGGCGGGGCAATCGCAGCAGGACTTCTTCCGCCAGTGGGTGATGCAGGCCGGCGCGCCGCCCTTCACGGGCAGCGACCCGGACTTCCGCATCTGGCGGCGCATCGATCCGGCCGTGTTTCCGCCGATCCTGCGCGAGGTGTTCGTCGCGCCGCGGGCGAGCGTGGTGGTGGCGGATGCCGAACTGCAGGCCGCGGCGCAGGCGCTCGCGCAGCGCCTGCTCGACGCGAAATCCGCACCCGTCGGCGCGCGCCTGCCCGCCGCGGGAGCGGCGCTGATCTTCGGCCTCGAGGCGAATATCGACGCCTGGCTCGCGCGCCACGACCTGCCGCCACGGCCGCTGGCGCAACGCGGCACGGCACAGGTGTGGGCGGGCCGCGCCGCGCAGGATCGTCCCTATGTCGTCGTCGCGGTGCGCGACGCCGCCGCGCTGGCGGCGCTGCAGCGCGGCCTGCCGCACTACGGCCGGCAGAGCTGGCTGGTCTTCGAGGGCGCGCGCGCGGCCGACAAGGGCATCTGGCCGCCACGCGAAGCGGGGCCTTAAGCCGACGGGCCGCGTCGTCCCGCTCAGTCCGTCCCGCGCGCGCCGTGCATGCGGATGCGGCCGGCGTAGGCCAGCGCCGCCAGGGTCGCGCCCATCGCCAGCCAGCCCACCGCGCCGTAGCCTTCCACGCGCCCTTCGGCGTTCATCGCGATCAGCGCGCCGCCCAGCCAGGCCGCCGCACCCGAGGCAAGGCTGTGCACCGCGCTGTTCACCGCCAGGAAGGTGCCGCGCAGGCGCGGCTGCGCGGCCGAGGTGACGATGGCCATCGCCGGCACCATGCGCCCCGGCACGAAGACGAAGAACAGCGTCGAACAGACGATCATCAGCCACAGCGGCACGGGCGGCAGGTGGGTCTGGACGAACAGGGGAAGCAGCGAGCACAGCGCGACGACACGATAGACGCGCACCTTGCCCCAATGGTCGGCGAGGCGGCCGATGCGCCGCGCGGTGAGGAAGGAGGCCGCGCCGCCGACGAGGTAGATCAGCGGAATATCCTCCTGGCGGATGCCGACGTTGGAAGTGACATAGATCGTGATGTAGGGAATCACCATGAAGCCGGAAAACACCGCCAGCGCCATGAACAGCAGGGCGCGCAAGTGGTTGGCGTCGCGCAGCGCGGCGGCGAGCGCGGCGAGAGGATGGGCGCGTTCCGCGTCGCCTGGCGGGGCCGAGGGCAGATGGCCGCGCAGTTCGGGCAGCGTGCGCCAGCCGAACGCCAGCAAGACCGCCGCGAGCGCGGCGACCAGGAGGAAGGGCACGCGCCAGCCGAAATGGTTGGCGAGGGCGAGCGACAACGGCACGCCGGCGATGGTGGACAGCGAAAACGCCGCCATGAGGGTGCCGCTGGCGCGGCCGCGCCGCTCGAAGGGAACCAGGTCGCCCACCACGGTCTGCACCAGCGCGCCGAGCACGCCGCCGAAGGCGCCGGCCAGGCCGCGCGCGGCCAGCAGCGTCCCGTAGCCCGGCGCCAGCGCGCAGGCCAGCGCGGCGACGCCGAACAGCGCGAACAGGGCGAGCAGCAGGCGCTTGCGCTCGAAGCGGTCGACGCAGATCGCCGCCAGCAGCCCCGCGACGCCCGCCGCGAGCGAATAGACCGAGACCAGGAAGCCGAACTCTTGGGTGCCGATGCCGAGCGCGCGCATCAGGATCGGCCCGAGCGGCATCATGACCATGAAGTCGAGGATGTGCGCGAACTGGATGCCGGCGAGCGTCAGCAGCAGCACCCGTTCGCGGGCGGGATCGAGGGGAGCGGCGGAAGGCATGCGAACGAAAATGGTCGGAGGGAGCGAACGATACGCGATAACGCCCGTCGCGGGCGTCCGCGCCGCCGTTCCGGAGGTCTGTCTCCGCAGGCAGATCAGTGTCGTGCGATCTGCTGCATCGGGCATTTTCCGGTGCGCTGTAATATCCGTCTGCCATGATCTCGCTCGACACCCTCGACCGCCGGCTTCCAGAAATATCTTTACCTCGCCGCCAACACACCATGAAACGGATCGTTCTCGCTTCCAACAACGCCGGCAAGCTGCGCGAATTCGGCCAGCTGCTCGCCAGCATCGACATCGAAGTCCTGCCGCAGGCGCAGTTCGACATCCCCGAAGCCGAAGAGCCGCACGTCACCTTCGTCGAGAACGCGCTCGCCAA
>CAZZFN010000075.1:0-9776 GCA_964653505.1 uncultured Methyloversatilis sp. | reverse complement strand
GGCATGCGCCTCTACACCGAACATCTTTCGTGGTGCGGCGACGACGGCCACCTCTACGACCTGCTGCCGATTCCCTGCAGCGGCGATGCCGTGAAGTGGGTCGCCGGCCGCATCCGCCAGGCGCAGGACATCCTCGAAATGCAGATCGGCATCGAGAACGCCTCGTACTACGTCGCCCCGCCGGGCGCGGAGATGAACGAAACCGAGTTCATCCGCGCGGTGATCGAGGAAGCCGATTGCCTGCTGCACCTCGACGTCAACAATGTCTACGTCAACAGCAGCAATTTCGGCTTCGACCCGCTCGCCTTCATCGACGCGCTGCCGCTCGAACGCACCTGCTACCTGCACATGGCCGGCCACTACGTCGAGCCGGACGGCATCCGCGTCGATACCCACGGCGCCGATGTGATCGACCCGGTCTGGCAGCTGCTCGACGCGGTTTATGCGCGTGTCGGCCCGCTGCCGACCTGTCTCGAACGCGATTTCAACATCCCGCCGCTGGCCGAATTGACTACCGAAGTCGCGCGGATCGCCGCCGCGCAGCGACGCGCCACCCAGCTTCGCGAGGCCGCCTGATGCCCCCTGCTCTCCATTTTCAGGAATTCCAGCGCGACTTCGGCCGCCACCTGCGCGACCCGCGCAAAGCCGCGCGCCCCGCCGGCGTGCCCGCGCGCCGCGCGGCGATCTATGCCGAGCTGCTGTTCAACAACCTGACCGGCTTCCTCGACGCCTGCTATCCGGTCACGCGCAGCGTGCTCGGCGCAACGCGCTGGCGCCGCCTCCAGCGCGCCTTCTTCCGCGCGGCGCGCTGCCATACGCCTTACTTCCGCGAGATTCCGCGCGAGTTCCTCGACTGGCTGCCCGCCGACGCGGGACCGCGCTGGCTCAGGGAACTGGCGCATTACGAGTGGGTCGAACTGGCGCTCGACGTGATGGACGCGCCAACGCCCGCCCACGCTCCGGCCGGCGACCTGCTGGCCGGCATTCCGGTAGTCGCGCCGGCGCTGATGAATCTCGCCTACGCCTGGCCGGTGCAGCACATCGGACCGGACTACCGGCCGCGCCAGCCGCGGCCCACCCATCTGCTGGTGTATCGGGATGGCGCAGACGAAGTGCAATTCGTCGAGCTGAACCCCGTCAGCGCGCGCCTCGTCGACCTGCTGCTGGAGGGGCGACAGAGCGGCCGCGCCGCCTGCGCCGCCATCGCCGCCGAACTCGGCCATGCCGACCCGCAGGCGGTGATCGCCCATGGCGCAGCCTTGCTGGCTGATTTGCGCGCCGCCGGCGCCATTCTGGGAGTCAAACCATGAAAAAGCTCATCGGCAGACTGCTCGGCGGCATCGACCTGATCGGCCTCTGGGTCGGGCTGCTCGGCCTGCGCCTGATTCTCGGTTGGGAATACTTCGAGTCCGGGCTGGAAAAATTCCGCGGCGAGAACTGGTTCGCCGACATTCAGGAGCGCTTCCCCTTCCCGTTCAACGTCGTGCCGCCGGAAATCAGCTGGCAGATGGCGACCTGGTTCGAGCTGGTCGGCGGCATCGCCCTCGTGATCGGGCTGGGCACGCGCTTCTTCGGCGTCTCGCTGTTCATCCTGACGATCGTCGCCATCGCCAGCGTGCATTGGCCGGCAGAATGGGCGACGCTCGGCGATCTGCTCAAGGGCTACGTCATCACCGACCAGGGCCAGGGCAACTTCAAGCTGCCGGTGATCTTCATGGCGATGCTGCTGCCGCTGATCCTCGCGGGACCGGGACGCCTCTCGATCGACGCGCTGATCCGGCGTAGCATCGCCCGATGAATCCTGCCGATGAACTCGCCCACTTTCGCCCCGACCTGCTGCGCTTCGCCCGCCTGCAGCTGCGCGACGACCAGCTCGCGGAGGATGTCGTGCAGGAGACGATGATCGCCGCGCTCGCCGGCAGGCGGGATTTCGCCGGGCGTTCCGCGCTGAAGACCTGGGTGTTCTCGATCCTCAAGCACAAGATCATCGACGCCATCCGCAGCCGCGAGCGCACCGTCAATCTCTCGGCGCTGTCCGGGGAGGAAGAGGCGTTCGAGGAGGCCTTCGACCGCCTGTTCAAGGCCAACGGCCACTGGAAGCGGGACAATCGTCCCGGCGACTGGGGCGACCCCGAGGAAACGCTGCGGCAGGCGCAGTTCTGGCAGGTTTTCGACGCCTGCCTCAACCACCTCCCGAAAAGCACGGCGCGCGTGTTCATGATGCGCGAGCTGCTCGAATTCGAGGTGGACGAGATTTGCACCGAGCTGCAGATCAGCGCCAGCAACTGCTATGTCATCCTCCACCGGGCGCGCAACAACCTGCGCGGCTGCCTCGAACGCAGCTGGTTCGGCCCCGGAGAGTCATGATGTTGAGCTGCAAGGAAGCCACCCACGTGATGTCCGCCGCGCATGAACGCGAACTGGGCCTGCGCGAACGCATCGCGCTGCGCCTGCACCTGCTGATGTGCAAGGGATGCACGAACTACAACCGCCAGTTGAGCCTGATCCACAAGGCTTGCGCTCGACTTGCAACCCATGGCAAGGAGGAGCGGAAATGACCACCCTCAACGTCCTGATTCCCCGTCAACCGGTGCCGGCACTCGATGTTCCCCTGCTCGGCGGGGGACGTTTCCAGCTTGCCGTCCCGCCAGCGCCGACAACGCGCCTGCGTGAGCAGGCAAACCAAACTGGCGAAGCCAATATGGTTGGACGCCCGCAGGGCGGCACTTTCGACATGCTGGTCTTCTATCGCGGCCTGCATTGCCCGCTGTGCGCCAAATACCTGCTCGAGCTCGAAAAGCTGCACGACGACTTCGTCCGGCGCGGCGTCAATCCGGTTGCGCTCAGCACCGACACCGAAGAACGCGCCGGGGCGATGGCCGCGAAGCTGAATGCGCAAAAGCTCAAGTTCGGCTACGGCCTGCCGCTGGCCGTGGCACGGCAATGGGGGCTGACGATCTCCACATCGCGCGGTAAAACCTCGATCGGCATCGACGAACCCGCCCTGTTCTCGGAGCCGGGATTGTTTCTCGTCCGGCCGGACGGCACGCTCTACTGGGGCAGCACGCAAACCATGCCCTTCGCCCGCCCGCACTTCGACGAGATCCTCGGCGCGCTCGACTTCGTGCTGAAGAACGACTACCCGGCGCGCGGCGAATACCTCGGGCCGGTGTGACGGCAAACTCCGGCCGCGGGCTCGTCCTCGTCCAGCGACGGACGGCGTTTCCCTGGACTATACTTCGCGCCCTCCCATAGTCGATCGGCTTTTCCCATGATGCAACATGCCTTGATGTTCCTGCTGGGCCTGGCCGCCCTGGTGGTGGGCGCCGAGCTCCTGGTGCGCGGTGCGGCGCGTCTGGCCCTGAGCCTGGGCATCACGCCGCTGGTGGTCGGCCTGACCGTCGTCGCCTTCGGCACCAGCGCCCCCGAGTTCGCCGTTTCCATCGACGCCGTGCTGAACGAAAATGGCGACATCGCCATCGGCAACGTCGTCGGCAGCAACATCGCCAACATCCTGGTGATTCTCGGCATTTCCGCCCTGATCACCCCGCTCCTGGTCAATGAGCAGATCATCCGCCAGGAGATCCCGATCATGATCGGCGCGAGCATCCTGATCATCGTGATGGCCATGGACGGCAACCTGGGCATGGTCGAGGGCATGGTCCTCTTCGTGCTGCTCATGGTCTATACCGCGTTCCTCGTCATCCAGTCGCGCCGGGCTACGCGGGCGACGCAGGAAGAGTTCTCCCACGAGTTTCCCACCGAGGCGAGCCGCTGGGATGCGCACTGGGGCATCCAGATCGCCCTCGTCGTTGGCGGACTGGGGCTTCTGGTGCTGGGCGCCGACTGGCTGGTGGATGCTTCGGTCGCCGCGGCGCGCATCTTCGGGGTCAGCGATCTGGTGATCGGACTCACCGTCGTCGCCGTGGGCACCTCGATGCCAGAAATCGCCACCTCGCTGGTCGCGGCCATCCGGGGCGAGCGCGATATCGCCGTGGGCAACGTCGTCGGCAGCAACATCTTCAACCTCCTCGGCTGCCTGGGGCTCTCCGCCGCCATCTCGGGCGACGGGATCGTCGTTTCGGAAGCGGCGCGCAACTTCGATGTATGGGTGATGCTGGCCGTGGCCCTCGTCTGCCTGCCGATCGCGCTCACCGGCCGCGAGATCGCCCGCTGGGAGGGCGCCTTGTTCATCGGCTACTACGCGGCCTACGTCGCCTACCTCATCCTCGCCGCCCAGCAGCACGCCCAGCTACAGGCTTTCTCGGCCGCGATGCTCGGCTTCGTCCTGCCCCTTACGGTCATCGGGCTGATCGTCTGCTTCGTGCGCGCTAACCATCTCTCCCGCCCCTCCTGACCGGGGGGCGGGATAGTACGGCCACCTATTTCAGCGTCAGGACGAACTGCACCAGGGTCTTGATGTCGGCGTCCTTCACCGTCGCGTTGGGCGGCATCGGCACCGGCCCCCAGACATCCTTGCCGCCTTTTTTCACCTTGACCAGCAACCGGGCCTCGGCATCGGCCTGACCCGCATAGCGCTTGCCGACCTCGCGCCACGCCGGCCCGACGAGCTTCTTGTCGAGTTGGTGGCAGGCGAGGCAGCCGTTCTTCTGGGCGATGCTCATCGCTTCGGCCTCGGTGACGGCGGCGGATGGGCCCGTCGCCAGCAGACAGCCGGCGGCGACAAGCGTGATGGCGATTGTTTTCATGCGGTTTCCCCTTTCTGTTCAAACGATGTGACGCGGCTTCAGGCTCATGCGGCTCAGGTCGGTCTTGTATTCCGATTCCCCCACCTTGGTCAGCGTGCCGCGGCCGAGCTTGTAGCGATAATTGTTGGTGACCGGGTCGGGCACGGCCGACACCACCGCATTCGCCATCGACTTCGGCGTATTGAAATTCGACTGGGCGATCCCCTCCTTCATCTCGTCCGAGACGATCGCCACCGCCCTGAACTTGCCCACCGTCGTCTTGATGTGTCCTTCCTTCAACAGATTGTTGAAGTTGAGGTCGGCATCGAGCACGCCCTGCGGCTGTCCGGTCTGGACATAGACGGTGTCGTTCACCACCTCGACCCAGTCGCCCGATTCGATCCCCCGTTTTTTCGCGTCATGCGGGTGGATGAGGATGAAGTTGTCGGGCCAGCGCTGATGCAGATAGGGCTTGCGGCGGTCGTCGAAGGCCGACTGCCAGGTCTCGTTCACCCGGCCATTGGTCACCCACAGCTCGTTCTTTTCCGGGCGGGGCTTGACGGCGTCGAAGAACTGGATCCAGCCAGGGAACTTCCACGGAGTCTTGAGCAGGATCGCCTTGCCGGTAAAGGTGTTGAAACTGTGGAGAAAATGGCCGTGCACCTCGCTGCCTTCGATGTCTCCCCAATCGTTGGCGGGGTCGTGCAGGCGCTGGGTGCCGACGAGCTTGCCCGCCTTGATCCGGATCGGGGTCTGAATACCGGTCGTGCCCAGGGAGCGCAGCAGCTCGTGCCCCTTGAGGCCCCGGTTCTTGGCCATCTGGACGAGCGGCTCGTAGTTGAGCACGCCGCCCCGGCCGAAGCGGGCCGCTTCTTCGAAAACGTCGTTGGAGATCTTCCACTGGTAGCTACCATCCGCTTTGAAGCCCATCTTGTCGGCAAACGTCATGACCGCCCACCAGTCCGGCTTCGCCTCGCCCGGCGCGTCGTAAAACTTGGCGTAGAGCCGCAGGCGGCGCTCGGAGTTGCAGCGGGTGAAATCGTCCTCGCCCCAGGTGGCGGCCGGTAGCACGAAGTCGGCGAATTCCGTGCCGAGCGGCTCGCAGGGGTAGATGTCGGAATCGACCATCACCATGCCGCCCGAATCGACGCGCCGCTTCAAGGTTTCGAAGATCGCCGCGCGGTCGAGGCTGGCGATCTGGTGGGGGTTGCCGACCGTCAGTTCCCTCATGCGCGCGCCGAGGGCATCGGAGGCCATCATCGCCGCCACCCAGGTGGTGCCGAAAACCCAGGCAAACTTGATCTCGCCGGCCATCAACCAGCGATCCAGGTTGAAATCCTTCTTGCGCCGCCCGGGGTATTTCTCGGGCGAGAGCCAGCCGGAGCCGCCGCCCGCCCCCATCCAGCCGCGCTGGTGGCCGCCGCCGCGCGAGATCATGCGACCGGGGCGATTGCCCGAACCGCAGATCAGGCCGAGCGCGGCGAACGAGGCGGTGTTCATGTAGTTGTTCGACCAGTAGTTGCCCTTCTCGCACATGAAGGAGGCCTTGGGCCGCTGGCCATTCACTGGCTTGGCCAGCCACTCGGCGGCCAAACGAATCCTCTCGGCCGGGATGCCGGTAATCTGCGCGGCGACCTCGAGCTTGGATTCTTCCTGGGCCAGGATGAACTTCTTGTAGTCCTCCCAATCGCTCTGCCAGGTTCCCCAGGTGGTACGCCACTGCCAGCCGGTATTGCGCGTGCCGCGGCCGTAGCCGGAATCCACTTCCCAGGGCTTGGCGATCCAGCGGTCGATGAACTCCTGGTCCTGCCAGCCGTTCTCGACGATGATGCGGGCCAGGGCCAGGTGCAGCACCGTGTCGGTACCGACGTTGATCGGCAGCCACATGCCCCGGTTGTTGGCCTCGGCCCAGGCCACGCCGACCGTCTTGTGCGGCGTGACGAAAATCAGCTTGGCGCCGCCGGGCATCATCCACTGGGTGAACAGCGTGGTCTTGGTTTCATACGGATCGACGCCGGAGAGAAAGCCCACGTCGGCCAGCCGCCAGTCTTCGTAACAGGACGAGAACGAGTCGATGCCGGCGTCGTCCATGCCGGTGGCGTCGTTGGTGGCGGCGCACTTGTCGTGCGGGGCCACGGATGGCGTGCCGATGCTGGTCATCGCCAGCTTGGTGATGGCGTAGGTGTTCTCGAAATACTGGTAGGAATACATCTTCACCGCCCAGCTGTGTTCGCCATGCTTGGCCAGCACGTATTTCGAGATGTCGGCCATGGCCTCGGTGGCCAGATCCCACGAGACGCGCGTGAGCTTGCCGTTGACCCGGATCATCGGGTAGAGCAGACGTTCGCGCGTCGGAGTGTCCGGGTTGTAGCACTTTTGGCCGAGCGTGCCGCCGCGGATGGAATGATCGCCGCCGACGTTGACCACCTTCGTGTCCTTGTCGGGGACGATGACGACGTGGTGCGGCCTGCCGCGATGGCTGACGACGTTGTGCTGGGTCGGGCTGATCCAGGCGGTCATCATGTTGGGGTGGGGGAAATCGGTCTTCAGGGCGTTCTGGCTCGCGGCCATGCCCCCTGCGCGGCCGACCGGCCAGCGATAGACCTTGTAGCCGCAGGCGATGGTGCAGTAGTCGCAGGCGGTGGTCAGCACCTCGGCATCCCGAGGCGGCAGGGGAATCCGGTCGGCGGGAATGAAACGTTCGCTCTTGCTCATGTCTGTTCTCCTCAAGCGGCGGTCATGGCGGCATAGCCATACACGAGGCCCTGCACGCCGACGGCGTAGATGTCGTCTCCTTGCACGTCCAGCACGATCTGCGGCAGGCTCGCGGTGGCCTGGCCGGAAATCACCATGCCGTAACGCGTCAGATCGAAGGTGGTCAGGTGCAACGGACAGGGACCGAGCGCCTGGTGGGCGTCCTTGTAGGCGCCGTCGAGCGGCCCGCCCATGTGCGGGCACTGCTGGTTGAACGCCACGATGTCGCCCTCGGCGCCAATGCCGCCGCCGGCCCTCACGCCGAGTTTGACGAGGACGTTACGCACGTTCGGGTAGGGGTAGTTGAAATGGAGCGGCACCCCCCTTTTCAGGGCGGACAGGCGGGCGATCTTCACTTTCGGATAGCTGGCCCGCAGGGCATGCAGGGGGGCGGCCATGAGTTCGCCCGGCAGGCCGACGGCAGCCAGCGTGACCGCCGCTCCGCCGGCCAGCAGAAACTGCCGGCGGCTCATGCACTGACGGTCTCCCTCATGATCGGCGTCGGGGCGTGCGGCGTGCGCCTGAACGGTTTTTTCAGTCATCTCGAATCTCCTTATTTCAGGGCCATTGCGGGCGCAGGCAGCGGCTGGTAATCGCCGGGCAGCTTCGGGTCGTCGTGGATCAGCGGCGCGTCCATCGACAGGGCTTCGAGGAAGGCGATCAGATCCTTCTTCTCCTGCGCGGAGAGTTTCAGGGGCCTGATCAGCGGGCTCTTGTTCTGCGCCGCGCCACCGCCGCGGTCGTAGAAATCGACCACTTCGGCGAGCGTGGCGAAGATGCCGTTGTGCATGTACGGCGCGGTGTACTTCAACTCGCGCAGGGACGGCACGCGGAACTTGCCGAAGTCGCCGGGATTCTTGGTGACGAAAAACAGCCCGCCATCCCCGGTGGCGCTGCGATAGACCGCCTCCGGCACGCCCTTCTGGTAATACTGCCAGCGGTGCGTGATCTGGGTGAGCGGATCGTCCCGGAAGCTCGGATGGGGCGGCACCCCGGTGGCGTAAAACTGCTGGTTGGAAACGAGCGGACCGTTGTGGCACTGGATGCAGCCCGCCTTGCCGTGAAAGAGCGCCATGCCCCGCTTCTGAGCCGCGTCGAGAGCCCGCTTGTCGCCCTTGGCGAAACGGTCGAAGGGCACTTGCGCGGCATCGGTCACCACGGTGCGCTGGTAGGCGGCCACGGCACGCCAGGCGTCGTTGATGCGCGGCCATTCGGTGCCGAACACCTGCCGAAATTCGGCGACATATTCGGGCAGGAAACGCAGGCGCATCTCCATCACCGAATCGTCCCCGTTGCCGGCCACCGAGCCGCCGGCGGCGGCGGCGGCCTGGGCTTCGAGACTGGTCACCGAGCCTTCCCAGAAGAACTTGTTGTAATAGGCCGAGTTGAGGATCGTCTGGGAGTTGCGCCAGTGCTTGGTGCCCGGGTAGCCGCGCGAGAGTTGCCCGCCGTCGCCCCAGCCCAGCGCGGGCAGGTGGCAGGAAACGCAGGGCATCGAGTTGTCGCCGGAAAGCCGGTTGTCCCAGAAAATCTTTTTCCCGAGAGCGATCTTCTCCGGCGTGTTGGGGTTGTCCTTGGGAATCGGCGGCGGCGGCAGGGGGCCGAGCCTGGGATGTTTGTCGGCGGCGATGGTCGAAAACGCCACGGCCATCAGGCCGGCTGCCAGCGCGAATCGAAATGCAGTATTCATGACGCCATCTCCTCAGTTCTTGCCGTAGGCAGTCCAGACCTGCAGGTCGGGCTGGCCGGGATCCTTGACGATGACGGGATCGCCCGAGAGCGACAGCAGGAAGGACTTGAGCGCCTGCTTCTCGGCCGCGGACAGAGCCAGCGGCTTGAGCACCGAACCGCTCCCCCCGCCCTTGTCGTAGAAGTCGATGACTTCGTCGAGCGTGGCGAACACGCCGTTGTGCATGTAGGGCGCGGTGTATTTCAGGTCGCGCAGCTGGGCAGTCCTGAACTTGCCCAGGTCGCGCCGGTTCTTGCTGATCGCATAATGGCCGACATCGGTGCGGGCGTTCATGTAATTGGGCATGCCCGAGGTGGAGTAGTGGCGCAACATGGTGATCGTCCGCAGCGGGTTTTTCAGCACGTCCGGGTGTTCGGGCACGCCGGTGCGGTGCAGATTGCCGTCCGAGCCGATCGGGCCATGGTGACAGGCCACGCAGCCGGCCTTGCCCCGGAACAGCGCATAGCCGTTCTTCTGCTCGGCGCTGAGGGCGGCTTCATCGCCCTTTTTGAACCGGTCGAAAGGCGCGTTGGTGGTTTCGAGCGTGCGGATGAACTCGCCGATGGCGCTATAGACGCGCATGCCGTTGATGTCGTCCTTGCGCC
>CAZZFN010000074.1:0-9991 GCA_964653505.1 uncultured Methyloversatilis sp. | reverse complement strand
GGGTGAGGCGATCCTGGCCATACATCATCTTGGCGAGGAAATAGCCCTTGACGCAGTTGAGGCCGCCGTTGACCGGATTGTCGGGATCGCCCTGGGTAGCCACGACACGACCGTCCTTGACGCCGACCAGCACCCCGCAGCCGACCGCGCAGTAACGGCACACCCCCTTGTCCCAGCGCACCCCGTCGCCGCCCCGGGCCTGGGCGAAGGCCACGCCGGGCACGCTCATGCCGGCCGTGGCCGCGGCGGCCGCGATGGCATTGGTCTTGATGAATTCGCGACGGGTCATTCTTGCTTCACTAGTCATGTCAGGCCTCCTTGTCGATTCGGCTTTCTTACGGCGCCGTCCGGGCGATGCCCGGATCAGGCCGCCAACGGGATTTCAGCTTCGGGTTCGTTTTCCTGCTGGTGATAGACCATGGAGGCGGACATCACGCCATCCATCAGGACGATCTGTTGATACAGCTCGACGGTTTCGCGGTCGGATTCGGTTTCGAGGGCGACGACGATCTTGCCTTCCGGCGACACGGCGGCCACCTCGACGCCCGCCCAGGCGGCCAGCGCATCGACAACCGCGTTGACGCGCTCCGGGCCAGGAATGACAATGACGCTCGAAATGTTCATGGACGCTCCCTCGATCCTCGTGGTTTCTGCCGCGCAGTGGGTATGCCGCAGCAACGCTGGCCGCATCCTAGGCGCGCGCCCGCTGTCCTCCAAGCCCCCCGCAAAGCCCGCTTCTACCCCTAAAGAGGTAGTGTCGAGGTTGCCTCTATCGACATGAAAACAATGAGTTGCATTTCATCTCCGTCACCGTCGGGGGCAAATCGATACCTATCAAGTGACTATGGTTAATTCTTCTTCGTCTGCCAGAATCCGCCGATGCGCCGCTTCTTCCCCTTCCCGTTTCTCGCCCTGCGCGATTCGCTCCTGATCCGGGTTGGCCTGGTCATGGCCCTGCTGGCCTTCCTGTCGCTGACCTCGATCATCCTGTCGACCATCATCGCCGAGGACATCAGCGGCCGCGCCAATGCCGTGAATGTCGCCGGCTCGCTACGTTTCCTCACCTTCCGCACCCTCTCCGAAGTCCTGCAGCCGGCCAAACGCACCCAGGCGAGCGAGACGATCCGGATGTTCGAGCGCCGCCTGTATAGTCTCGAGCGCTTCATCGAGGCCAAGTCGCCCAGGGGATCTCCCTCCCTGCGGGCCATCCACAGCGTGGTGCAGCGCTGGGACGTGCAGATGCGCGATCTGACGCTGGCGGCGATCGCCGGGGACGAGGTCCTGAAGAGGCAATACGCCATCGAGGCGCCGAACTTCGTCGACCTGATCGACCGCACGGTGCACCTGATCGAGGAAGAGCTGGAAGGCAAGGCGCGCATCCTGCGCTTCGTGCAGCTCGTGCTGCTCGGACTGGTCGTCATCCTCAGCATGGTCGTGCTCTGGCTGCTGCACCGTCACCTCCTCAATCCGCTGGCGGAACTGCTGCAGGCGGCGCGCGCGGTGTCGCAAGCCTCGTTCTCCACACGCGTCCGCCATGTCGGCAGGGACGAGCTCGGCCAGCTCGGCCGCGCCTTCAACACGATGGTGGGCGAAATTGCCGGCATGTACACCCACCTGGAGGACAAGGTCGCGGAAAAGACGCGCGAGCTCAGGCAGACCAACGAATCGCTCGAGCTGCTCTATCGCGTCAGCCAGCAACTGTCCGCCAGCGACCTGACGCCGGACCGGGTCGGGCAGACTCTGCGCGAAGTCCAGGACGCGCTGGATATCGGCCACTGCATGGTCTGCATCATGGAGAAGGGCCAGATGGCGGCGCACACGATCGCCAGCGACCTGACCGCGGAGGAGATCCGCGCGCACTGTTCGCGCGTCGCCTGCGCCGACTGCTTCGCCGGCGGCGGCGCAGCCGGCGCACGGATGGACCAGGGCGTGCTGACCCTCCCGATCGGCGACGGCGACCGCCTGCGCGGCATGCTCCTCGTGCTGTTGAAGGAAGGCGCGCCGCTGCCGCGCGAAAAGCAGCGCATCGTGGAAACCGTCGGGCACCATGTCTCGAACGCCCTGACCAACATGCGGCGTGCCGAGGAAAAGCACCGCCTGGCGGTTCTGGAGGAACGCTCGGTGATCGCGCGCGAATTGCACGACTCGATCGCCCAGTCCCTGAGCTATCTGAACATCCAGGTCACCCGGCTGGAAAAGAGTCTCGAACGCGGCTTCGACGCGCGCGGGATCGCCGACGAGCTGAAGCAGGGCTTAAGCGGCGCCTACCGGGAACTGCGCGAGCTGATCGTCACCTTCCGCCTGCGCATCGACGCGCGCGGCTTCAACGTCGCCCTGCAGGAGACCGTCGCCGAGTTTTCCGCCAAGCTGGGCTTTCCCGTCGACTTGCACAACAAGCTTTCCGGCATCCTGCTGTCGGGCAACGAGGAGATGCACGTGATCCGCATCATCCGCGAAGCCCTGTCCAACATCGAGCGCCATGCCGGGGCCACCCGCGCCAGCGTCAATGTCGCCGTCGACGCCTGCCAGTCGGTGACGGTGACGGTCAGCGACAACGGCAGGGGCTTCGACAAGCGCCACACGCCGGCGAACCACTTCGGCGTCAACATCATGCACGACCGCGCCCAGATTCTCGACGGCCTGATCGAGATCGATTCCGCACCGGGCCGCGGGACGACGCTGCGACTCCAGTTCCTGCCGCAGAAGATCCGGCAGGGTGTTGCCGAACTTATGAACCCGCCGCCATGACCGAAACCGCCCGCGTTCTGATCATCGACGATCACCCCCTGTTCCGCCGCGGCGTCCGCCAGCTGCTCGCCCTCGAGGAAGGATTCGAGGTCGTCGGCGAGGCGGCCGGCGGCCAGGAAGGCATCGCGCTGGCCAGGCTGCATGCGCCCGACCTGATCCTGCTCGATCTCAACATGAAGGACATCGACGGCCTGGAAACCCTGCGCACCCTGCGCGACCTGGGCTGCGAGGCGCGCATCATCATCCTCACGGTGTCGAACGCTCCGGAAGACCTGATGACGGCGATCCGGGCCGGGGCCGACGGCTACCTGCTCAAGGACAACGACCCCGAGGAAATCCTCAGGATGATCGCCGCGGCGATGCACGGCAAGAGCGTCATCAGCCCGGAGCTGACCAGCCTGCTGGCCGCCGCGCTGCGCGAGGAAAGCCTCACCGAAAGCCGCAGCCAGGCCGGACTGACCGAGCGCGAGACGGCCATCCTCAGGTGCCTGGCGGCCGGCATGTCGAACAAGCTGATCGGCCGCGAGCTCGACATCATGGAAAGCACCGTCAAGGTGCATGTGCGCAACCTGCTGAAGAAGCTCAAGTTCCGCTCGCGCGTCGAGGCGGCGGTCTGGGCCGTCGCCCACCAGATCGACAAGGCGCCCTGACGGGCGCCGCCCGCGCCCGGGGCAGGCGCAGGCAGCGCGATGCCCCGGGAGACGCCGGTTACTACTGGGTGAAGAAGCCGATGCCGACCATCACCAGCAGGGCCAGGCCGACGGTGATGAGGGCCAGGCCCAGCGCCACCGAGGCCTTGCGCATGGCCGGCGACGGCGCCGCGACCAGGCGCTTCTCCAGCTCGCCCGAATCCACCAGGCGCTGATACTGGGCCGGATGGTCGTGGCGGAACTCGCGCAGCGACTGGGTGCCGGTGAACATGACGATGTCCGGCGGCGGCAGCTTGTCGGGGCGGAAGTGGTTGTTGAAGAAGTGCACCGTGAAGAGGAACACGGCGGCCAGGAAGGCTTCCTCGCCATGCACCAGGGCGGCCACGTTGAACACCCAGCCCGGCAGGTAGGCGGCCGTGACGTGCGGGAAGGCCAGCATCATGCCGCTCCAGCCGATCACGTTCACGCCCCAGAACACCGCCCAGTAGTCGAACTTCTCGTAGTAGGCCCAGCGCTCGAACTTGGGCCGCTCGCCCTTGCCGACGAACCACTTGAACATGCCCCAGCAGTCTGAAAAGTCCTTCCAGTTGGGAACGAGCGAGTCGGGGCCGAACCACTTGAAGGTCTTGTCGCGCAGCAGCTTCTGCATGACGTAGATGAAGTGGATCATGAAGATGCCGATGAAGAAGGCCGCCGCGACGCGGTGGATCAGGCCCATCGTTTCCGGCCCGCCCAGCGCCTTGGCCACCACCGGCGCCCAGTCGGTATGGGCGAACAGGACGGTGGTGCCGGTGAGCACCAGCGTCATGGTGGTGATGGCGAATGCCAGGTGCGCCACGCGCCAGCCCCAGGGGAAGCGCTCGAAATGGAGCTTGTCCTCGTCGAGGTCGAGCCCGCGGGTGTCGATGCGATGGTGCGGCTTGCCCGCCTTGCGATCCTGCCACTCGCGGTAGTACCACAGACCGGAATGCAGCCAGAAGAAGGCGAACACGCCGATCAGCAGCCAGATCATGAGCCGGTGGGCGACATAGACCTGGGGATATTTCTCGAAGTCGTTCGCGTGGGCGTGCGGGGCGAAGGTGGCGAAGCCCGCCGTGGCCATCGGGCGTTCCTTGCCGTCGTGACACTTCTGGCAGGTCTTCATCCGGTTGTTGGGATGGACGCGCGACTTGGTGTCGTCGAGAGACCGAATGCCGTGACTGTCGTGGCAGTCGACGCACTTGGCCGCGTAGGCGTAGCCGAGGTTGCCGATCTTGCCGTGATAGGTGTCCAGGTAGCTGGCAATGCGGTCCTCGTGGCAGTTGCCGCAGGTTTCGACCTGGCGCAGCTGGTAAGCGTCGCCCGAGGTACCGGTCACGCTGTGGGCGGTGTGGCAGTCGGTGCACACGGCGGCATCGAGGTTGCCCTTGCCCATCACCTCCTCGCCGTGGATCGACGCCGCGTAGATCTCGAGCTGGGTATCGTGACACTGGGTGCCGCAGGTTTCGGGAATCGACTTGTGCCAGACCGTGCGGCGCTCGCTGCCCTTGGGCGGCACGTCGAAGGCATGGGAGCTGTGGCAGTCGTCGCACTTGGCGAGCGGGGTGCCGGGAATGTCCTTGTTTTCTCTGGCGTGGAAGGATTTTTTGTAGGCCTCGATGTTCTTCACGACCGTTTCGAGTCCCGGTTTCTCCTTGGCCTTGCCTTCCTGCTGGGCGCGCGCCCAGAGGCCTTCGTGGCAGCCGATGCAGCTGGCGGCCGGCTGGCTGGCATCGAGCCGGTGGTTCTTCTGGGCATCGACGATGTTCTTGTGGCAGTCCAGGCACTGCATGTCGCTATGCACGCTCTTGGCGAACTTGCGGCGGTCGATGCTGCGCAGATCGCGTTCGTCCGGTTCGCCGTCGATGACGATGGGCACGACGATCTTTTCCTGCGCGGCGTCGTGACACTTGAGGCAACTGTCGTTATCGAGCTTGGCGGCCGTCGCGCCCCCCGCAAGGGCGAACAGCAGGCAGACCCCTGCAATTACCGAGCGGTAGAACCGTTTCGGTGCATCCATGAACTTCCTCCCATTTGAGCCCACCCCGAAAAACTCGCTTTGCTCGTTTCCCCCCTCAAGGGGCAAGAAAACTCGGGGCGGCCCTTCGTTTTCTTGAGAGGAAACGAAACCGCCGGCGTTGGCTCCGCCGGCGGGTCAGCGATACTGCGTCGAGCGTGAAAAATCAGCGTTCCAGAATCCACTTCGCCATGTTGGACAGCGCCTTGGGATCCTTGCTGTCGACAATCTTGTGATCGTCCTCGGTGCCGTCGTCGAGCTTGACCTTCTTGGGCGTGGTCAGATGCTTGATGATCTGCTTCTCGGCGTCGGGCTTGCCCTTGTATTCGCGCGCAATCTTGCGCAGGCCGGGGCCTTTCTTGTTCTGGGTGGCGTGGTGGCATTTCCCGCATTCGTTCTGCTTCCAGAGGAGCTCGGCGGCAGCGGCATCCACCTGCGCGCTGGCCGGCAACGCGAAGGCGAGACCCACGGAAGAAATCGTGATCGTCAGTGTGAGGGAAAGGCTTGACTTGGGCATGACGTGAAGCTCCTTTTCGTTGAAGGGATCGATGCGGCGATTCTGGCGAATCCGCACGAAAAATAACTTGACAGGAATCAAGCAGGAGACCGCCGCGAGGCCTTATCTTACGTGCAGTCGTCTTGTCGTCGCACCCATTGCGCCTCCATACTCCCATGCGCCCGATCTTGCGCACCGCTGCCGTCTGTCTGGCTCTGCCCCTGCTGCTGCCCGCCGTGCAGGCCGGAACCGCCGACCGTTACGTGGCCCTCGACGCGCGCGGCAAGCCCACCGCCCCCCGCGGCGGCGCCCGGCCCCACCCCTGCGTGCTCGACACGACAACCGGCCTGGTGTGGGAGGTGAAGACCGACGACGGCGGCCCTGCCGACAAGGACTGGACCTTCACCTGGTTCGCCAGCCGGCCCGATGCCTACGACAAGAACGTCGGCTACCTCGACGGCGGCCGCTGTGCGGCGAAGGTGCGCTGCGATACCGAAGGCTATGTCGCCGCCGCCAACCGGCGCGGGCTGTGCGGCTTCCGCGACTGGCGCCTGCCCGGCGCCGACGAGCTCGAGGGCCTGTTGCGCCCGGACATGGCCGGGGCGAAGATCGACGCGCGCTTTTTCCCCAATACCCAGGCGAATTATTACTGGACCGGCAGCTATGTGCCGACCGAAACGGGCGGCGCCCTGTTCGTCAGCTTCGATCTGGGCATGGTGCTGCTCGGCAACAGCGCCAGCGCGGCAAACGTCCGCCTGGTGCGCGGACCCGACAAAAAATGATCGCAACGCCCTTGAAACCTGCCGCGTTGGCGGCCCTGCTGGCGACGGCACTGCTGCTCGCGGCCGACGCGCACGCCAAGGATCCCGCGCAGATCGCCGCCACGGTGTGCGCCGCCTGCCACGGCGTGGATGGCAACAGCACCGATCCCGCCTATCCCAAGATCGCCGGCATGGAGCAGGAATACCTGCTGCGCCAGCTGCGCGCGTTCGCTTCCGGCAAGCGCCGCGACGATGTCATGACCGGCATCGTCGCCGCCCTCGATCCCGGCGATTTTGCCGCCCTCGCCGCCTATTACGCCCGGCACCAGCCGGCGCCCGGCAAGGTGCGGGATGCACGGCTGGCCGCCAAGGGCAAGACACTCTACGAGGATGGCAACACGGAAACCGGCGTGCCCGCCTGCGCCGGCTGCCACCAGCCCGACGGCAGGGGCAACGCCCGTTTCCCCCTGCTGGCGGGCCAGCACCAGGCCTATGTGCTGAAGCAGATGGCCGACTACAAAAGCGGCCGGCGCGCCACCGATCCGCTCATGACCACGGTGAGCAAGCGCCTCACCAAGGAAGAAACGCAAGCGCTGGCCGAATACATTGCGGGGCTCTGAACGATGAACACTCACCTGCGCACTCTCGGAATCCTGCTGGCCGGTCTCGGCAGCGCGCTGGCGCTGGCCGCCTCGCCCGGCGACTGGAATGCCCCCTATCCGGAAAAGACCGCGGCGCTCGCCCTGAAGGGCGATGCCGCGCGCGGCGAGGCGGCGTTCGCGATCTGCCAGGGCTGCCACCGCGTCGGCGCGACCGGGCGCGCCGACGGCAGCTACCCGCGCCTGGCGGGCCAGCACGCGACCGTGCTGATCAAGCAGCTGACCGATGTCCGGTCGGGGCGGCGCGGCAATCCCAAGATGCTGCCCTTCGCCGATCACCAGGTGCTGTCCTTGCAGGAGGTGGCGGACATCGCCGTCTATCTGCAGGCGCTGCCGGTCGCGGCCGATCAGGGACGCGGCGACGGCACCCGCCTGGCGCGCGGCCGCCAGCTCTACGACAAGGACTGCGCCAGCTGTCACGGCGGGCGCGGCGAAGGGGATGCGGCGCAGTTCTATCCCCGCGTCTCCGGACAGCACTACCGTTACCTGCTGCGCGAAAGCCTGCTGATCCGCGCCGGCGGCCGCCGCAACGCCCATCCGGAGATGCTGCGGGTGATCGAAACCTACGGCGACGAGGATCTCGCCGCCGTCTCGGATTACATCTCGCGCCTGCCGGTCGCCCCGCCCTGACGCCGTTAACGGTGAAACGCCTTACATGCCGACCGCCACCGCTCGCATTTCATCACCGGAGGTGGCCCGAGGTCGGCGATGCGGCGTTCGGCGGTCAGTGCGGGGATTTCTTCCGCTCCTTGGCCTCGGGCAGCGAGGCCACGTCGGTCCCGCTCAGTTTTTCTGCGAGCTTGTTCTCGGCGATCCTGGCCGCCTGCGAGACGGCATCGTGCAGTTCGTTGCCCTGCGGCAGCTTTTTCAGCAGCCGGCGCCAGTAGTGGAGGGCCTCGGCCCACTTCTCCTCCTGGTAGGCGGCCAGCCCGGACAGTTCCAGGGCTTTCTCTTCCTCGGGATTGATTTCCAGCGCCTCCGTCAGCAGTTCCAGCGGCTGGCCCTGCAGGCTGCCGCTCCTGAGCGCCAGCGCCTCGGCGAACTGGGCGATGATGCGCGCGTCCTTGGGCGCCTGGGTGACCGCCTTGCGCAGGGCATCCTCCGCTTCGGCCAGGCGTCCGAAGGCGATGTAGGCGCGGCCGAGCGCATACCAGCCCTCGGCATCGTTCGGGTTTTTCTTCAGCTTGTCCTCGAGGGCCGCGACCATGCCATCGACGTCGTAACGCGTCTGGGCCTGGGTCAGCGCCTGCTCCTCGATGATGCCGGGCGCGCCGAGGTAGATGTAGAGACCCACGGTCAGCGCCGGCAAGGCGCCCAGCGCGCCGAGCGCTTCCCAGGGCCGTCCCGCCAGCGCCGACCTCTGCCGCCACCAGGGCAGCAGCAGCAAGGCCAGAGCCACCAGCACGAATGCGCCCACCCCGATCCAGAAACTCATGTCGTTGCCTCCTTTTCAATCCGTCGTGCGCGCAAGCCCGCCGCTGCCAGCAATCCGCCCAGCGCCATCAGGAGGACGCCGGCCCACAGCCAGGCGACGAAGGGCTTGAGATAGAACTGCACGCTCCACTTGCCGCCCGGCAGGGGTTCGCCCAGCGCGACGTAAATGTCGCCGAATGCGCCGTAGCGGATCGCCGCCTCGGTCATGGTCATCTTCGATTTCAGGTAAATGCGCTTCTCCGGCATCAGCGTGACCACCTGCCGGCCGTCGCGCCACACCTGCACCGTGCCGCGCATGGCCGAATAATTCGAGGCGGGCGCCTCGACCGCTCCCTGGAATACGAACTCGTAGGGGCCGAGCACGGCCTTGTCGCCCTTGTGCATGGCGGCGGTGGTTTCGCTCTCGTAGGCGGACACCAGGCCCATGCCGACGATGCCGATGGCCAGGCCGACATGGGCGCTGCCCATGCCCCAGGCCGACCAGGGCAGGGTTCCCGATGCGCGTCGGCGCGCGCGCAGGGCGCCGAGCGTGGCGAGGATCATCCATGCCGCCAGCGCCAGGCCGAGCGCGGCCTGCCAGCGCCAGGCCCCGAAGGCCAGCGGGGCGAGTGCGCCGATCGACAGGGCCGCCACGGCCTGCCAGCGCAGGCCGTGCAAGACCGTCCCGACGGAGGCCTCGCCCCAGCGCAGGAAGGGCGCGATACCCAGCAGGAGCAGCGCGGGCGCCATCAGGGGGACGAACACGCTGTTGAAATACGGCGGGCCGACGGAGATCTTGCCCATGCCGAAAGCGTCGAGGACGAGCGGGTAGAGGGTGCCGAGCATCACCGCGCCGAGTGCCGTCAGCAGCAGCACGTTGCCGGCCAGCAGCGCGCTCTCGCGCGACACGGGCTCGAAGGCGCCGGGCGCCTTCAGCCTGCCGGCGCGCCAGGCGAACAGGATCAGCGAGGCGCCGATCACGCAGCCGAGGAACACCAGGATGAACAGGCCGCGCAGCGGATCGAGGGCGAAGGCATGCACCGACGACAGCACGCCCGAACGCACCAGGAACGCGCCCAGGATGGTCAGGGCGAAGGTGGCCACCGCCAGAAACACCGTCCACAGCTGCAGGCTGCCGCGCTTCTCGGTGACGATCAGGGCATGCAGCAGGGCGGTGCCGGCCAGCCAGGGCATCAGCGAGGCGTTCTCGCTCGGATCCCAGAACCACC
>CAZZFN010000073.1:0-10117 GCA_964653505.1 uncultured Methyloversatilis sp. | reverse complement strand
CCCGGCGACTCGCCCAAGGAACTGCTGCGGAGCGTGAAGCACGAGCTGGAGATCGTGCCCGATCCGCTGCCGCGCGAGCACGGCGGCTACCGCGAGAGCGAGAAGTGGCGCTTCCTGGTGCGCTTCGAGGGCCAGCCGCTGGCGCAGCAGCCGCTGACGCTGGAAACCGAGTTCGGCAGCCGCTCCACCTTCCTGACCGACCGGGACGGCATCGCCACCGTGCTGTTCCCGCGCGACTTCAAGCCCGCGACGGACCAGGCCGGCGGCGATGGCCACGGTCCGCGCCGCGCCAGGTTCGTGCTCGCCACCGAGAAGGAGGCCGCCGGCCGGCGCTACCTCACCGCCTTCAACCATGCCTACGGCCAGGACGCCGACCGCGACCGCAGCCTCGGCTGGGGCGCGGCCTTCGGCCTGGTCGGCATGCTCGCCGCCACGCCGCTGCTGCGGCGGCGCGCCGCCCGCCCGCAAGGAGACAACGGCAATGCTTAAGACATTCTTCCCGACGCTGTCGCGCTTTCGCCTCGCCGTGCAGCTCGTCATGCTGTTCGTCAGCGTCTACGGCAGCGTCTTCGTCGGCACCTACATGGCCGACAAGATCTCCAACAACCTGCCGGCGCTCTCCTGCGCCTACGACCAGATGAACGGCGGCTACTGCGTGCTGATCCCGACGCAGCACATCATCCACCACCGCATCGGCGAGGCGCTGGTGCGCGCGCAGCAGCTCACCTTCGGCATGGTGCTGCCGCTCCTGATGAGCTTCGTCGCCTTCTTCGCCTTCTTCTTCGTGCTCGGCAAGGCCTTCTGCGGCTGGGTCTGCCCGCTCGGCACGCTGCAGGAGCTGATCGGCAAGCTCGGCCGCCGCTTCGGCATCGGCCTGCGCCGCGCGGAGGCCGGCGACCTCGGCGACGTGAGGCGCGTGCGGCCGGTGAAGTGGCTGCTGCTGCTCGCGCTGGTCTTCGTGCTGCCGCTGCTCACCGGCCTCGGCGTCACGCCCCATTCCCTCGGCAATCCGTATTGCGACATCTGCCCCTCGCGCGTGGCGACCACGCTGCTCACCGGCAGCACCGAGCAGCTCGCGCTGCGCGTCAATGACGAAATCGGCTTCGGCCTCGGCGCCGTCGCCAACCTGCTGATCGGCTTCACGCTCGTCGGCGCGCTGGCGATCCGCCAGCCCTTCTGCCGCATCTGCCCGCTGCTCGCCTTCAACGCCGCCTTCCAGCGCCTCTCGCCGATGCGCCTCGCCAAGAAGATGCACGACAACTGCGGCAAGTGCGGCATCTGCAGCGAGGCCTGTCCGATGGACATTCCCGAGATCGCCAGGGAAGAAGGGCGCAAGGCCTACCACGAGGACTGCACGCTCTGCGGCCGCTGCGCCGAATACTGCCCGCAGGACGGGGTCATCCAGCTCAAGTGGGGACCGTTCGCTCTGTTCTCGTCGCGCCGCGACTACTACAAGGCCAAGGTCAAGGGCGAACTGCCCGACGGCACGGTCAAGCCCGTGAAGTTCGTCCGGAACCCCGCCGATGCTTGAGGAGCTCGCCGCCGGCCAGGTGACGCTGGCGACCGTCTGGCTGCTCGGCGTGTCGATGGGCCTGACCGCCTGCACCGTCACCTGCCTGCCGTTCATGGGCACCTGGGCGCTCGGCCGCGCCAGCGGGCAGGCGGAGGCCTTCCTGCACACCGGCGTGTTCCTCGCCGGGCGCGTCGTCACCTATACCCTGCTCGCCGCCCTCGCCGGCGCGGCGGGGCTGGGTCTCGCCAAGGCGCTCGGTGGCCCCTGGGGCAACGCCGCGATCGGCGGCGCGAGCATCCTCGCCGGCTTGTGGCTGCTGCTGCGGCCTGCCAAGCCCTGTGCCACCGTCTCGCCGTCCGCTACGGCGAGGAGAGCGTTGTTTGCTCGACCGCCTTGTAGCGCAGTTGCTTCATCAGCGCCGACTTTGCAGCCCGTGCAGTTCAGGCGCAAGACGGACAGCCTGCCGCCGCTGTTCCTCGGCGCGGCGCTTTCGCTCACGCCCTGCACGCCGCTCGCCTCGCTGCTCGCCCTCGCCGCCCATGCCGGCAGCGCCGCGCAGGGCGCCGCCTACGGCCTGGCCTTCGGTCTCGGCGCGGCGATGACGCCGATCCTCGTCCTCGTGCCCCTCGCCGGCCGCCTCGGCCGCGAGCTGCGCAGCGGCCGCGCCTGGCTGGCGCGCTGGCTGCTCTGGGGCGCGGCCGCCGTGCTGATCCTGCTGGGCCTGCGCCGGCTGCTGCTGCTCTGAGCGTCCGCCGGCTGCGACAAGCTGCCGCGCGACAATTTGCCCAATTCATTCGGCGCGCCAATCTCCTTACTATCGGCAGGCCTATTCCCAAGGAGAGAACGATGATCGCCAATAACAAAACCATCGCAAGCGCTTTGCTGATTGCCGGCCTGGCCTGCGCCGCCGCCGCGCATGCCGCCGGTCCCGTCGCCAATGCCGATGCCGATCTCAACCGTGCCGCCAAGCTGCACCGGGGCGGCGACACGCCGGCCGCCATGGCGCTCTGGCGCAAGTGGGCGGAGCAAGGCAACGTCGATGCCGCCTACAACCTCGCGCTGGTCCACCAGCATGCCGACGGCGTCGCCTACGACGCGGCGGAGGCGCTGCGCTGGTACCGCGCGGCCGCCGAGCGCGGCGACAAGCCGGCCCAGATCCAGCTCGGCCTGATGTACCAGAACGGCGAGGGCGTGCCCGCCGACGAAACCAAGGCCCACGAGTGGTTCACCCTGAACCGCCGGCAGCATGCGCACCACCAGCACCACGCGCAATTCCAGCAGTGGCAGCGGCAGGCGCGCGCGCTGATCGAGGAGCGCGACCGCCGCGAGGCCCTCGCCGCCGCGCGCCGCGACGGCGAGCGCATCGTGGCAGAACTCAGGCGGCGCGCGGCGGAGGTGGCCGAAGCGCTGCCGGCCAGGAACATGGCCGTCGCCTCGGCGGCAGGCGCGGCACGCTGAAGTACGGCGCGGCGGCGCTCACCGTGCCGCCGGCGCCGAGTTTCCGGCTGGACGCAGGCATTAATCCACACCGGGCCACAGCAGCCCTGGTGTAGAGTGGCGCGCGCATTTTGCGCATCCCGTCAATCCAATCCAGCCAAGAAGAAAAATCCCATGAAGAAACGCTTGTCCTTGCTCGCCGCCCTGGTCTTTTCCAGCATGGCGCATGCCGATATCGTCGGCACCTGGCAGTTCGTATCGTCCAACGATCCCGAAGACATTCAGGCGCTGAACGGCAGCTTCGAGTTCCGGGCCGACGGCACCTATGTGAATATCACGCCGCGCAATCCGTTCTGCAGCGGCGGCTCGGGCGTGTGGGGCAACGACACCGGCGCGACGTTCCAGATGCGCGAGACGGCGGTGACCTGCGACGGCGTGACCTCCGCGCCGGATTACCTCGTCACCCAGACCATCGGCTACATACGCCAGGGCGCGTCCCTGACGCTCAGCGGGGAAGGCATGCAATACAACTACCAGGCCGGTTCGGTCGCGGCCTCCGCCGCCAGGTCCGACTGCCTGTTCGACTGGGCGGAAAGCCATTACCCGGCGCTGTTCGGTTCCATCGGCGCCCAGTCGCAGACCGCCGGGGAGTATTACTACCGCCAATACGCGGGCAACGTCTATCTCGGCACGTCCAGCCGGGACGGCAACGTCTATTACCTCGCCGGCGGCCAGCTGAACGGCGCCGGTGCCGCGGCGGACTGGTACGCGCAGGCGGGCTGCCAGTAAGCGTGTTGGGGGCAGGGACGGCGCGCCCACCGTCCTACCGGCACCGACTTTCCAGGCAAACAAAAACGCCGGCGCAAGCCGGCGTTTTTGTTGTTGCAGCCTGAAGCTCAGTCGAGCGCCAGGTTGATCTTGGCCCAGAGGAAGCGGCCGGGCTCGTTGACGCGGGTGGTGGCGATGTCGTAGCCGAGGATGGTGCTGCCGGCGCGGCTGATGTGTTCGGCGTAGGTGCGGTCGAAGACGTTGTCGATGCCGGCGGAGAGCTGGGCCCGCTTGTTGATGCGGTAGTTGCCGTAGAGGGCCAGGGTGGCGAAGCCGTCGCTCTTGCCGAGGTCCTGGCCGACGACGGTGCCGTAGCCCACATGCACGCGGTCCTGGCTGTCGACGAAGCGCGCCAGCGCGCCGGCGGTCCAGGCGCCGCCCTGCCAGTCGAGGCCGAGGCGCAGTTCCTGCGGCGGAGTCTGGGCGAGGGGCTTGTCCATCGTGTCGTTGTCGGCATGCACGTAGGCGTAGGCGCCGCGCAGCGTCCATTGCCGGGCGAAGCGCCAGGCGACGTCGGCCTCCATGCCGTAGCGCGTGGCGTCCACGTTGCTGGAGGTGTTGTTGTTGCGCGTCAGCACGTAGTCGTCGATCTTCGAGTAGTAGCCGGAGAGCGAGCCCGTGATGTCGCCGCCGTTCCATACCAGGCCGAGATCGAGCTGGGTGTTCTTCTCGGGATCGAGCTTGCCCGCCGCCGTGAGGCCGTTGTAGGTGGTGGCTTCCCAGTGGTCCATCGGGCGCTGGGCGTGGCCGAGGCCGACGTAGGCGGTGGCCGGCTGGTTGGCGAAGTCGTGTTCCCAGCGCAGGAAGCCGCCGTCGAGGTTCTCGCTGGCGCTGCCGTTGCGCGCGCCACTGGTGGCGACGTAGCGGTCGGCGCTGTAGCGGTCGTGGCGCAGGCCGGCGACCAGGCGGTCGGCCTTGGCCAGCTCGTGGGTCAGTTCGCCGTAAATGCCGGTGGTGACGGCTTCGAGGTCCTTGCCGCGCGCGAGGGAGCCGAGGGAGGGGATGGCGGCGCGGGTCGCGCTCGATCCGGTGCGCAGCGTGTGGGTGTTGTCCTGGCGGTCGGCGCCGAGGGTCAGCACGGTGGCGGCGGAAAGGCCCAGCTCGACGCTGGCGCGCAGGCCGTGGGTTTCGCGGTCCGGGTTGTTCCAGCGGTAGGGCATGGCCGCCGAGCCCATCGGCTTGCTGCGCAGCGAATAGTTGTCCATCACGTGGTCGATGTAGTTGTAGTCCGCCTGCACATCGACCTTGCGCAGCAGCTCGCTGATGCGCTTCTTCTCGAACTTGACGCCGTAGCCCTCGCGGTCGAACACGGTGCCGTCCATCGGGCGGTCGGCGTAGGCGGCCTCGGCCTCGCTGCGCGTGGCGGAGATTTCGAGCAGGGTGTTGTCGTCGGGGGTCCAGCCGCCCTGGATGTTGAGGCTGTTGCGCTTGAAGGCGGAGTGCACCTTGCGGCCTGAACCGTCCTCGTAGTCGTCGGATTCCGAATGGGTGCCGTTGGCGCGCAGGTAGACGTTCGGCGTGCCGAAGGTGACGTCGGCGACGCCGTCGGCGCGGCCCCAGGAGCCGGCCATCAGGCTGCCGAAGGCGCGCACGCCGGGGGCGGCGAAGCGCTTGGTGTCGCGCTCGAAGGAGACGACGCCGGCGAGGTTGCCGTTGCCGTAGCGCACGCTCTGCGGCCCCTTGACGACGACGACGCGGTCGTAGGCCTCGGGGAAGACGTAGGCGGTGGGCGGATCCATGCGGCCGCCGCAGCCGCCGTGGAACTCGGCGCCGTCGAGCAGCACGTTAAGGCGCGAGCCGGCGAGGCCGCGCAGCACGGGGTCGCCGTCGGTGCCGGCCTTGCGGATGACGTTGAAGCCCGGGATGTTCTTCAGGAAGCTGGCGCCGTCGCTGGCGGGTACCGGCACTTGGGGCGCCTTCGGGTCATTGACGACGACCAGCGGATCGCGCATCTGCGGCGCGGTGACGACCACCGCGCCGAGGGTGGTGTCGGCTTCGTCGGCCGCATGGGTGGCGAAGGGCAGTGCGGCGATGGCCGCCGCCAGGGTTGCGCGCTTGAAAGACATGGTACTCCCCGAGACATATTAGTAAGAGCTGAAATTATAGGGAGATAGCCGTGCGCGCCGCTGCGACATGTTGTCGCAGCGGTCCAGTTTTCCGCTGCCGCGCTTGATGTCGCTCAAGAGCCGGATGCATGACATGGCGATGTTGCGGCGCGGGACCGTGCGCCGGGCGGATTTGCTATGCTGCCGGGCAATTTTTCGGGTTGCCGGCGGCATCGCCCCGGCCCACCGGCGTTCCTTTCCAGAGGTCGATGAAAGCCAGCAGATTCCTGATCATCGTCGGCGTCCTCGTCAGCCTGCTGGTGGGCCTGCTGGCGGGCGCGAACATCTGGCGCGAGCGCGAGCAGGCGCTCACCGAGGCGCGCGAGCGCCTCACCGCGCTCAACCTCGCGCTCGCCGAGCAGCTCGAACGCTCCCTGCAGGCGGTGGATTTCGGCCTGTCCGACGTCATCCAGATGCTCGAACGCAACCCGGGCTGGGATTCGGCCGAGGTGCATGGCGCGCTCAGGGGCTACGTCGCGGCGCTGCCACAGATCCGCGCCATCGCCATCGTCGATGCGCGCGGCATCATCGTCGGCGACAGCGCGCTGTACCCGGCCACGCCGATCGACGTCGCCGACCGGGAGTATTTCCAGCAGGTCAAGGCCGACCCGGCCATGGGCATGTTCGTCGGCCCGCCCAACGTCAGCCGTCGCGACAAGGAATGGACCGTCGTGGTCTCCCGGGCGATCACGGACCAGCAAGGCGGCTTTCGCGGCGTGGTGTTCGCGCGCCTGCAGCCGCGGTATTTCCAGGAGCTCTATCGCGGCGTGCTGCACCTCAAGGACAGCGCCGTCACCGTGTTCCGCCGCGACGGCACGCTGCTGTTCCGCGAGCCGCACGTCGAGGAGGCGGTCGGCCGCCAGCTGTCCGGGCTGCCGCTGTTCACCGAGCTGCTGCCGCGGGCCGAGCGCGGCACCTACGAGGCGCCGGCGGTGCTCGACAGCCGGGTGCGCGTCTTCAGCTACGCGGCGCTGCGGGCCTATCCGGTGGTGATGAACTCGCATCAGGCCAAGGACGCAATCCTCGCGCGCTGGCGCGCCAGCGCATGGCTGAGCCTGCTGGTGATCGGCCTCGTCCTGCTGGCCGGCTTCTGGATGATGCGCTGCCTGTTGTGCGCGTTGCGCAAGCAGGAGGAGGCGGCCGAGGCCCTGCTGCTCGGCGCCAGCGTGTTCGAGCACACCCAGGAGGGCATCCTGATCACCGACGCCGAGCGGCGCATCATCAACCTGAACCGCGCCTTCACCCGGCTCACCGGCTACACCCTCGACGACCTGCGCGGCCAGACGCCGGCGATGCTCAAGTCCGGCAACCACGACGCCGCCTTCTACGACGCGATGTGGCGCAGCATCGAACATACCGGCGAATGGCGCGGCGAGATCTGGAACTACAAGAAGTCCGGCGAGCTCTACCCGGGTATCCTCAACATCAGCGCGGTGAAGAACGGCATCGGCCGGACCACCCACTACGTGGCGGTCTATGCCGACATTTCCGACCTGAAGAGCACCCAGCAGTACCTGGAGAAGCTCGCCAACTACGACACCCTGACCGGCCTGCCCAACCGCATGCTGCTGGCCGACCGCCTGCGCCAGGCGATCGCCCACGCCCGGCGCCAGGAGCAGTTGCTGGCGGTTTGCTTCCTCGACCTCGACGGCTTCAAGCCGGTCAACGACCGCCATGGCCACGGCATCGGCGACCAGCTGCTGGTGCAGGTGGCCGGGCGCCTGCGCCAGGCGGTGCGCGCCGACGACACGGTGGCGCGGCTCGGCGGCGACGAGTTCGTCCTGCTGCTCTCGGACCTGAGCACGGTGGAGGAGTGCGAGCGGGCGCTGGAGCGCATCATCGCGGACCTCGGCGCGCCCTATGCGGTCGGCGCGCACACGCTGCGGATTTCCGCCAGCATCGGCGTCGCCATCTATCCTTTCGACGACGCCGAGCCCGACATGCTGCTGCGTCTCGCCGACCACGCGATGTACCGGGCCAAGCAGGACGGGCGCAGCCGCTACTGCTTCTACGAGGCGGAAGACCCGGCTTAGAGCCTATTTCAGTCGGGGTGCGATACCTACTGAAATAGGCTCTTAACGCCCGCGCAGGTGGCGTCGCACGGAAAGGGCGGCGCCGAGCCAGCCGAGCAGCGCGGCGGCGCCGAGCAGCGCGGCGCTGGCGGCGGGACCGGGCGGCGCCAACCGCAGCGCGAGACCGTAAAGCTGGGCGAGTTCGCCCACCGGATCGGCGAGCCAGAGCAGGGCGCCGCCGACGATCAGCCAGGCGGCGGCACCGCCGAGCAGGCCGAGCAGGGCGCCATACCAGTGGAAGGGCCGGCGGATGAAGGCATCGGTGGCGCCGAGCAGCTGGCTTACCTCGATTTCCGCCTCGCGCGTCAGCACCTGCAGGCGGATGATGTTGAACGTGATGGTCACCAGGCCGATGCCGAGCAGGCCGGCGAGCAGCCAGACGCCGGTGCGCGCCAGCTTGAGCAGGGCGGCGAGGCGGCGCGCCCAGTCGGCGTCGATCTGCACGTGCTCCACCCGCGGCCACCCGCGCGCCTCGGCGGCGAGCCGCTCCATCGCGGCGGGGCTGTCGTCGGCGGGCGTGACGACCACGGCGTCGGGGAAGGGATTGTTCGGCAGCGCGGCGATCACGTCGGCCAGGCCCTCCGCCGTCTTCATGCGCGCCAGGGTGTCCTCGCGCGCGAGCAGTTCGGTGCGCGCGATGCCGGGCCGTTCCCCGAAGCGGGCCGCGACGGCCTGGGCCGCCTTGCGGTCGGCATCGACGGCCATGAACACCGTGAGCTGGGGCGTCGCCGCCGCGCCCTGGGTGAGGGTGGCGACCTGGCCGATCAGCTGGTGGCCGCCGGCCGGCAGGGCGAGGGCGATGCCGATGCCGAGCGCGGAAAGCAGCGTGTTGAGCGGCGCGCGCGCGAGACGCGCGAGCGCCAGCCGGCAGGCGTTCCAGTGGGCGCGCAGCCAGTTCATGCCAGCCTCCCGTGGTCGAGCCGCAGCCGGCGCGCGCCGGGGAACAGGCTGGCGTCGTAGGTCGCCACCAGCACGGTGACGCCGACGCGGTGGAATTCGAGGAAGATGCCCGCCACGTCGCGCGCGGTGTCGGCGTCGAGATAGGCGGTCGGCTCGTCGGCCAGCAGCAGGGCCGGGCGATGGACGACGGCGCGGGCGATGGCGAGGCGCTGCTGCTCGCCGCCCGAGAGCGCGATCGGCAGCGCGCGCGCGCGCGCCAGCAGGCCGACCTTGTCGAGGGCCGCCTCGGCGCGCCGCCGGGCCTCCTTGTGCGGGAAGCCGGCGATCTCCAGGGGCAGCAGCACGTTGGCCAGGGCGCCGCGGTCGAACAGCAGCTTCTGGTCCTGGAACACCAGGCCGATGTTCCGCCGCAGGAAGGGCAGGGCGGCGCGGCCGAGGGCGCCGACGTTCTGGCCGTTCATCAGCAGCGTGCCGCTGGTGGGTTTCTCGATGGCGGGAATCAGCTTGAGCAGGGTGGACTTGCCGGCGCCCGAGTGGCCGATCACGGTCACCAGCTCGCCGGCGCCGATCTCGGCGTCGATGTCGGCCAGCGCCGTGATGTCGGGGGGGTAGCGCTTGGAAATGCGGTCGAAGCGGATCATGGCGCCGGAACGTCCCGGGAATCGATGCGCTTTCCGGCGCGGGACGGCGGGCGCATGCGCGCGTGCGTGGCTGCTTTCATGGGGGGGTATTTTGCCAGCGGATTCCCCCCGTTCCGCGCGCGGCGGGAAAATCCCGCGCCCGGGCAGGCGCGGGCATGGCGCGTCAGATGTGGAACTGGGCGGCGAGCACCTTGAGCCGGTCCGCCAGCGCGCCCACCGCGGCGGCCTCCTGCGCGGAGCGCCCGGCCGCGTCCGCGTTGCTTTCTGCGGCCTGGGCGACGCGCTCCATGTTGCCGGCGATGTCGCGCGTCGCGGCGCTGCTTTCCACGAGGGCATCGCTGATCATCTGCACCGCGTGGCTGGCCTGGACGACGGAGGATTCGACCGAGGCGGACACCTCGCCGGCCTGTGCCGCGCTTTCGGCGCCGGTGCCCACCTGGCGGCTGCTCGCGGCCACCTCCTGGGCGACGGCGCGGCTGACACCCTGGATGCGCTCGATCATCGCGGCGATCTCCTGGGTCGAATTGCCGGTGCGCTCGGCGAGCTTGCGCACCTCGTCGGCGACCACCGCGAAGCCGCGGCCCTGCTCGCCGGCGCGCGCCGCCTCGATCGCCGCGTTGA
>CAZZFN010000072.1:0-10128 GCA_964653505.1 uncultured Methyloversatilis sp. | reverse complement strand
ATCTCCTCCGCCTCGCGGCCAGCCGGCGTGCCGCGCATGAAATCGGCAAGGTGTGTCTCCATTACAGATCCGGGTAAAGACGGCCAGGGTTGAAAAGGCCGCGCGGGTCGAAGGCGGCCTTGAGGTTGCGGTGCAGCGTCATGAGCGGCGCGGGCAGCGGCGCGAAGGCACCGACCTGCGCCTTGAGCGCCGCCGGGGCGCGATACAGCGTCGCGCTGCCGCCGACAGCCGCCGCCGCGGCGCGGATCGTTTCCGGAGCCGCATCGCTGCTGAGCCAGCGCAGCGCCCCGCCCCACTCGATCAGCCATTCATTGGATTGGCCCGGCAGGTCGAGCGGCGGCGCGACGGAAGGCACGGACAGCCGCCACAGCGTATCCGCCGCGAAGAACGGCCGTTTCTGGTCGCGCAGCGCATCCCAGTATGCTTCCGGCGCCGTCTCGCCAGCGCCGACTTTTGTCCCGCCCAATGTCTGCCCGGCCGCCTCCACCGCCGCGCGCGCGCCGGCGAGGCGCAGCATCAGCACGCCGTCCTCCCAGCAACTGGCGACGATCGGCAGCGGCTGGCCGCCCCATTCGTTGAGCCGGCGCAGCGCCTCGGCCGCCGTCATCCCGAAGCGCAGCGTCGCCTCGGCGGCCGGTCGCGGCAACACCTTGAGGGTCGCGTCGAGGATCAGGCCCAGGGTGCCGAGGCTGCCGGCGATCAGGCGCGAAACGTCGTAGCCGGCGACGTTCTTCATCACCTGCCCGCCGAAGGCGAGTTCGCGCGCCTGCCCGTCCAGCAGCGTCACGCCGAGCACATAGTCGCGCAGCGAGCCGGCGCTGGCCCGGCGCGGCCCGGAGAGGCCGGCGGCCACCACCCCCCCGATGGTCGAAGCTGCCGAAAAGCGCGGCGGCTCGAAGGGCAGATACTGGCCCTGCGCGGCGAGCGCCGCCTCGATCTCGGCCAGCGGCGTGCCGCAGCGCGCGGCGATGAACAGCTCGGTGGGCTCGTAGGCAAGGATGCCGGCATGCGCCCGCGTATCCAGCGTGTCGAGCAGATCGCCTTGCGGGGCGTTGCCGTAAAAATCCTTGCTGCCGCCGCCGCGGATGCACAGCGGTCGGCGTGCGTCATGGGCAATACGCACGTGGTCGATCAGTTTTTCCAGGCTATCTGTCATGTTCTGTTCCCTGCCGGTACGCTCAAACACGCGGACCAGCCGGCATGATGCGTTTCATGAAGTCGCCGAACAGCGGCACGGTAAAGGCCGTATCGCCGTGGGCCGGGCTGTAGATCATGCCTTTCTTGATGAGTCCGTTACGCACCGGCGCCACGCTCTGAACCTTGACCCCCAGATGGTCGGCGATGTCGCCGGAACGCTGCGGGCCGTCGCCCAGGTCGGCCATGGCGCGCAAATAGTCCTTCTCGCGCGGCGTCAGCCGGTCGAAGCGAACCCGGAAAAAATTGGCGTCGAGCCTGACGATGGATTCGCCGGTGGCCTGACGCACGACATCCGCGTCGATGGGCGAGCCGATGGCAAGATTCCATGCCTGATAACCCCATTCCTGCAAAAAATAGGGGTAGCCCCGGGTCTGGACGAAGATGTCCGCGAGCGCCTCGTCGGTGAAACGCACACCTTGTTCGAGCACCGGCCCCTGCAAGGCGGCGGCCGCATCTTCCGCCTGCAAGGGCCCCAGTTCCGGAAACTGGAAGAGGCGCTCCGCATAGGATTTGGCGCGCCCGGACAGTGCCACGAGCTGGGGCAGGCCGGCTCCCACCAGTACCACCGGCAGTTGCCGCTGGGCCATCTGGTGCATGGCCATGATGAGGGCACCCAGTTCGCGTTCGTCCAGGTATTGCAGCTCGTCGACGATCAGGGCGACTGCCGTGCCACGGTCCGCCGCCGCCTCGCCCAGCGCGATGAAGAGCGCCGACAGATCGGCTTCCAGATCGCCGCTGTCGGCAACACCGGGTTCCGGGTCGATGTCGATGCCGATTTCGATGTCCTGATACTTGAGCTTCACCCCGTTGAAAAAGCTTTTGAGTATGCGTAGGCCGCGCTTGGCCTTTTCGCTCAGATGCGCCATCCGGTCCAGGGCGATGAGCACCTGGCGCAGGGGCGGCAACAGGAGCGTCGCCAGCGGCTTGTTTTCGTGCGCCTCGATGAAAACGGTCTTGTAGCCGGCGTCTTCGGCAAGTTTGCGGAATTCGTTCAGGAGCACCGTCTTGCCCACACCGCGCAAGCCGATGGCCAGAAGGCTGCGATCCGGTCGCCCGGCCCTGATCCGGCCAAGCGCTATCCGCGCCTGCTCCAGAAGGCGTCCGCGCCCGGCCAGCTCAGGGGGCGGCGAGCCGGCACCGGGTGCGAAGGGGTTTTTCAAGGCGTCCATCGATAGCTATGTATTAGCAAGTTATCAATGTATAACAAAACAAAGATAACTTCGGTAACTTTACTTGCTCATGTTGCCGCTCATGTTGCCGTTCCTGTCAGCCGATACTCCGAGCAGCGCCTGGGCGTCGGCACCGCCTTGCCGGGATTGAGCAGGCCCTGCGGATCGAAGGCCGCCTTCAGGGCATGGAAGGCGTCGAGTTCGGCGCGGGTGAATTGCACGCACATCTGGCCGATCTTCTCGATGCCGACGCCATGCTCGCCGGTGATGGTGCCGCCGACATCGACCGAGAGCTCGAGGATGCGCGCGCCGAATTCGGTGGCGCGCTCGAGCTCGCCCGGCACGTTGGCGTCGAACATGATGAGCGGGTGCAGGTTGCCGTCGCCGGCATGAAAGACGTTGGCGCAGCGCAGGCCATACTGTTGCGCCAGCTCGCCGATGCGGATCAGCACGTGGGCGAGGTGCTTCCTCGGAATGGTGCCGTCCATGCACAGGTAGTCGGGCGTGATGCGGCCGACGGCGGGGAAGGCCGCCTTGCGGCCGGCCCAGAACCTGAGGCGCTCGGCCTCGCTCTGCGACACGCGCAGCTGGCGCGCGCCGGCCTGTTCGAGCACCGCCTGCATCGCGGCGATCTCCTCTGCGACTTCCTCGGGCGTGCCGTCCGATTCGGCGAGCAGGATGGCCTCCGCTTCCAGGTCGTAGCCGGCATGGACGAAATCCTCGACGGCGGCCGTGGCCGGCTTGTCCATCATCTCGAGGCCGGCGGGGATGATGCCGGCGGCGATGATGGCCGCCACCGCGTTGCCCGCCTTGGTCATGTCGTCGAAGGAGGCCATCACCACCTGGGCGATCTGCGGCTTCGGGGCGAGCTTCACCGTCGCCTCGAGCACCACGGCGAGCATGCCCTCGGAACCGATCAGCAGGGCGAGCAGGTCGTAGCCGGGCGCATCGAGCGCCGCGCTGCCGATCTCGACCACCGTGCCGTCGATCAGCGCGACGCGCAGCTGGAGGACGTTATGCACCGTCAGGCCGTATTTGAGGCAATGCACGCCGCCGGAATTCTCGGCGACGTTGCCGCCGATGGTGCAGGCGATCTGCGAGCTCGGGTCGGGCGCGTAGTAGAGGCCGAAGGGCGCGGCCGCCTCGGAGATCGCCAGGTTGCGCACGCCGGGCTGCACGCGCGCGGTGCGCGCCAGCGGGTCGATGGCGAGAATGCGCATGAACTTGGCGAGCGAGAGGATCACCCCGCCGGCCACGGGCGTGGCTCCGCCGGACAGTCCGGTGCCCGCCCCGCGCGCGACCACCGGCACGCGGTGGCGGTGGCAGGCGCGCAGGATCGCGATCGCCTGTGCCTCGTCGGCAGGCAGGGCCACCAGCCAGGGCATCTGGCGATAGGCGGTCAGGCCGTCGCACTCGTAGGGCTTGAGGTCCTCGTCCTCGACCAGCAGGGAGGACGGCGGCAGGATGGCGGCCAGTTCGGCCAGCAGCGTGGTGTGATCGGGAGCGTTCATGGTGCGACGGGAGTGGCGCAAGGGTCGTCGATGTCGGTGCGGGCCTCATTGTCCATGAGCCGCGCCCGCGCGTCCATTTTCTTGGTTCTCCCGCGCGGCGCAGCGTCTTCGTGCGCGATGAAGCCGCACAGCACCGGTAAATTCAAACGTTCGGCCCCTTCGTTCCACCCCTATTTGCATCTACAGTTTGCCTTGACTTTTCATCATAGTGCATCTACGATTTGTTGGTGATTACCTTCGATGAATCGAAACGTCGAGGAAACATTGCCAAGCACGGCATTGATCTGGCGGCGCTGTCCAACTTCTTTGATGGCGACTTGCTGACCCGCGAAGATGTGCGCGAATCGTATGGCGAGTTGCGCTTCCAGAGCATTGGCTGGCACGCAGGGGAGTTGCTGTTCGTTGTCTGGACGCCGGGCGACGACGAATGGCCCCATATCATTTCGGCGCGAAAGGCGGAAAAACATGAACGCGAAGCGTGGACTCGTTTCTGTAAATGATGCTCCGGCGACCAAACCGGATGATTGGAATAATGCATTTGTCACCCATTCGGCAGATGAACTACGCAAGGCAGTTGCTGCACGTCGTACTCGTGGCCCAAACAGGAACCCAACGAAGGAGCAAGTAGCGGTGCGATATAGCCCGGAAGTGCTGGCGTATTTCCGCGCTACCGGAGCAGGCTGGCAAACCCGCATGGACGAAGCATTGCGCGAGTATGTGTCCCAACACAAGGCAACGTAGCTCTCCCATGAGTAAATGGGGGACAGTCCTCAGCTTTTGGCAAGCTGCTGTTGCGCCGTCCCGCCAGGGCCGACTTTCAGCGCCACGCCTCCAGCCAGCCGAAGCTGTCTTCGGTCGCACCGCTCGGGATGTACTCGCAGCCGATCCAGCCGGCATAGCCGAGCGCTTCGAGGCGGCGCAGCAGGAAGGGGAAGTTGATCTCGCCGCTGCCGGGTTCGTGGCGGCCGGGATTGTCGGCGATCTGGAGGTGGCCGATGCGCGCGAGGTTCGTTTCGAGCGTGCGCGCCAGATCGCCCTCCATGACCTGGGCGTGATAAACGTCGTATTGCAGGAACAGGTTGCGGCTGTCGACCGCGTCGAGCACCTGCAGCGCAGCGCGCGTGGTCGGCACGAGATAGCCGGAGTTGTCGCGCGCGTTGAGCGGTTCGAGCATCAGCCGGATGCCGGCGCGCTGGGTCGCTGCGGCGGCAAACCTGAGATTGTCCACGAGCGTATCGACGGCCTTGCCCTGGGTTGCGGCGGGAATGCCGGCCAGACAGTTCAGGCGCGTGCAGCCGAGCGCCTCGGCGTATTCGAGGGCGCGCTCCACGCCGTCCCGGAATTCGGCCTGGCGCGCCGGCTGGCAGGCGATGCCGCGCTCGCCGGCGGCCCAGTTGCCGGCCGGCAGGTTGAACAGCACCGCCTCGACGCCCGAGGTGAGCACCACCTCGGCCAGCACGTCCTTGTCATGGTCGTAGGGAAAATGAAATTCCACGCCCGCGAAGCCGGCGCGCGCTGCGGCGCCGAAGCGGTCGAGGAAGTCGAGTTCGCCGAACAGCAGCGAGAGGTTGGCGGAGAAGCGCAGCGGCATGGTGGCCGGATTATGCCAAGGCCAGCGCGGCCGTGTCGTGCGAGAGCGCCTCGACCGCCGCCGCGTCGCTGGCCAGCAGCCGGCGCGCGACGGCCTCCCAGTGCGCCGCGCCGTGCGCGACGAGGGCTCTCGGCGCCGTCCCGCCAGAACCGATTTCCGCATCGCCGCACGCCGCCAGGGCGGGCCACAGCTGGCGCCGCATGCCGTCGAAATTCGCGCTCCAGAACCACAGGGACGGCCAGGCCTGCCGTTCGACCAGCGTCGGCAATGTGACGAGACTGTCGGCCAGATTGTCGCGCACCGCGCGCATGAGGATCTCGGCGCGGCGATTTTGCAGGCCGGCAAGTTTTTCTTCCCACTGCGGCCCGAGCAAGCGGCCGGCGGCGTGTTCGCCGCGCTCGTGCAGGATCAGGGTCTCGGTCTCGGCGTCGGTCATGCGTTCGAGGGCCGCGTGCGGATCGCTCGCGTAGCCGTGCGCGGCGAGCGCGCGCGCCAGCGCGCCGGGCGTCTTCTTCATCGCCCAGGCCTCGGCCTTCTCCCACAGCCACTGGCGCAGCGCCTCGCGCCGCACGATCACCGTGCCGCCCTGCAGCGCGGCGGGAATCGCGGTCAGGTCGCGCGCGTATTCGCATGCGCACACCCGCACGGTCAGGCCGTCTTCCTGTTTCTCGCACGCCAGCCGGCCGAGGAAGAAATGCGGCTTGCCGAAACGGCCGATGCCCGCGCCGTAGACCAGCCCGTGGGGCGCGATCTCGCGATTGATGTCGGCGACGGCGAACGGCTCGTATGCGGTCGCGCCGAGCGGCAACGGCGCGAAGTCGCGATCGGCCAGCGTTTCCCAGAGCGCCTCGCGCGCGTTGAGCCATTCGCCCACCGCGGAGCGCGCGAGCGGAGCGCCGAGCGGGATGCCGGCTTCCCAGCGATAGAACTCGCGCATCTCGAGCAGATAGGTGCACAGCGTCATCTCGCGCGCATGGCGCGCGTCGGCGATGTGGCAGTTGCGCTGCACGGCGGCGATCAGCCGGTCGAGATGCGCAATCATGCCGCTCAGGCCCTGGGCCGGCTGCGCTTGCGCATCTGCCAGTGGGCGACCCCCTGGACGATGCGCGAGAACGGCAGCCGGTCGAGCGTGCCGAACTCCGCCTGCGCCAGGCGCACCAGCTTGAGCACGTCCGGCGCGTGGGCTGCGGGATCGAGCAGGTCCTTGAGGCCGACCAGGCCGCCGCACTGGATCTTCATCGTCAGCGCGTGCGGCAGGACGCGCTGCGTGTCCCGCAGCTTGAGCGCAAAGGCGGAATTCTGTCGCAGCAGGGCAAGCAGCTGGCCGCAGCCGACGCGCCCCGCCGGGGCGCGGCAGGCCATCAGATCGCGTTCGGCGAGCGCTACGCGCTGCGCCGCCTCGCAGGCCGCGGCCTGGCTCAGCAGGGCCTTCTCGAAGACGCAGGGCAGCGGATTGATCTGCTGGCGCGTGGCATGAAAGCGGGTTTCATCCATCGCGTCCGGCTCTTTCCTAGAGATCGGCGCCGAGCACCGGACCCGGCGCGCGCACGGTGTTGATGGCATCCTCGGCCTGGAGCTCGTTCGCGCCGAACACCACCTGGATCCTCTCCTTGGCCGGGTCGATGTCCTTGCGCAGCTCCTTCGCCGCCGCGGAGGCCGGCGGAAACCTGTCGTGCTGGCCCAGTTTCTCGATCTGGCGGATCGGGCCGAGCTGGGCGATGCGGTAGATGTAGTAAGGCATGCGTTCCTCAATCGATGTAGCGCACCGTCGCCTTGCGGCGGCCCGGCTTGGATTTCTGGATGACCACCCCCTTGACCGCCGAGAGATCGGGGATGCCCGCCGTCGGGTATCTGGGGTTGAGGGGACGCAATTTCCAGTCCCCCGCACTGCCGCTCAACTGACGGAAGATCCACTCGTTTTCGAGCCAGGCCATCACGTAGGAGCCGTCGCGCGCCAGACCGGCCGGCTCGATGACGATGATGTCGCCCTCGACGAATTCCGGTTCCATGCTGTCGCCCAGCACCATCAGGGCGAAGGGCTCCGCGCCGCTGCAATTGTCGAGCGCGGCATCGGTGTGGGTTTCTCCGGCCGGCATCACGGGAATGGGAAAAGGTTTCTTATTCACTCAGCCACCTGACCAGATAGTACATGCGGAACCCCTCCGACGAGCGCGACGGACCCATGAGCTCGGCCGCATGCAGGTTGTCGGCCGGCACCTGGCGGCGCAGTGCCTCCTCGGCCGAGGTCACCCGCTCGACGACGTTTTCCGGAAAGCGCTGGCGCTTGCCGCGCACGGCGCGCACCAGCGCGAACCCTTGCTGCACGAGATGCGGGGCTTCCGCATCGAGATAGACACCACCCTTCATACGATCCCCCGGAGGTTTCTAAGATGTCCGATGATAGGCGCGAACAGCGGCTCGAGATGGCGCCGCATCAGCGGGCCGACCGCCGTGGTCTTGGTCAGGATCGGCTCGGCGGCGGCCTGCGACAGGCGCGCCAGCGCCTCGAGCGCCGTCGCCTCGGCACGCGGAATCGGCAGCGCCCCCGCATCGCGGCCCGCGGCGAAGTAGGCGCCGAGCAGATCGAGCAGCAGATAGACCGCCTCGTGCGCGGGCGGCTTGTCCAGCGCCAGTTCGGCCGCCCCCAGATAAGCCTGGCCCGCCCCGGAGTAACAGCGCGCCAGCAGCCGCGCCGCCGCAGTGCCGGGCAGATGCGGCGGCAGCGCGCGCGCCGGCTCGGGCGGCAGGTCGTCGGGCAGGCTTTCGAGGAAGCCGACCAGGTAGTGCGGCCGACGCTTGCCCTTGGTCCACAGCTGCGCGCGTTTCTCCGCATCGAGCAGGCCGGCGGCCAGCACGGCGCGCACGCTGTGCATCGCGGCAACCGGGTCGGTCTCGAAGGGCAGGTGCTCGATCAGGTGGTCGGCGAGCACCTGGCCCATGGCTCCGGCGCGCACCGCCGGGTGCATCAGCATGACGCGCGCGATCTCCGTCGTGGCGAGGTTCTGGCTCGCCCACCAGACGCGGCGCGCCAGCTCGTCGGTCAGCCCGGACGCATGGGCGACCGCCATCACCGCTTCGGGCGCGCCCAGCTTGAGGAGCGCCGCCAGATTCTTCTCGCCGGCCTGGCCCATGCGCGTCCAGCGGCGCAGATGCACCGGATAACCGCCCGGCGAGCCGAGCGCATGGCCGCCGAGCAGCTCGCGCACGCGCTGGAAGTAGCGCTCGACGCGGCCGGCCGGATTGAGGCGGATGCAGGCTGCGCCCTGCGGGGTCAGCGCGTGGAGGGTGCACGCGCCTTCGTCGAGGCGCACCGCCAGCACGTCGCCGGCCAGCAGCACATGCAGGCGCAGCGCGTCCTCGGGGCTCAGTTCGATCCTGTGTACGGGGTTCATTCGTTGAGCTGGATGCGGCGGCCGAAGGGCACGGGCGCCCTGCCCTTGACCAGCCAGAGCACGGGATACTCGGGCGCTTCCTTGGGAAACTCGCCCGCGGCGTCGGTGAAATAGACGAGGCTGTCCGGGCGCCGGCCGTGCCGCTCGATCCACTCGAACACCGGTGCGAACGAGGTGCCGCCGCCGCCGGCGAACTGGCGCGGCAAGCGCAACTCGTCCCAGGGCTCGAAAACCCACGGCGCCCCCTCGGCCAGCGCGCTGTCGCAGGCGAACAGCGTGATGCGCACCGGCGTCGCGCCTTTCAGCGCATTCAGCTCGCCGAGGAAGCCGGCCAGATCCCGTTCGCTCACCGAACCGGAAACGTCGATGGCGACATGGATGTCGCCGCAGTGGCTGCGCAGGCCGGGCCAGACCGCCTCGCCGCTTTGTCCGGCGTTGCGGCGGGAAGGCCGCTGCCAGCTGTAGTCGTCGCGCGCCGAGTGCGCCAGGTATTGCGCCAGCAGGGCGCGCCACGACACCTGCGCGGCAAGCGCCGCCTCGGTGAGGCGCGCCAACTGGCCGGAGAGCCTGCCCGCCTCGCGCGCGCGCTGCGCCGCGGCGGCCAGATGGCGCTGCCATTGTTGCTGCAGCTGCTGCCTTTCGGTTGCCGTCGGGGGCGGCGGCGGGCCGCTGCCGTCGTTGCGCGCCGTCCCGCCGGAACCGACATCCTGTTGCTGCCCCGCTCCCGCGCCCTCGTCGCCCTCCCAGAGATGATCGTCCATCATCTCGCTGTCGTCGTTGCTGTCGTCGAGGCAGGGATAGATTTCCTCCGCCGCCATGCCGCGATAGACGTCGAGCACGAGCGCCTCGCCCGGCGGGACGAGCCCTGCGTCGACGAGGATGGGATTGACCGCGAAGTCGCAGGCCAGATCCCACTTGCGTTGCACGCGGTGGCCGCGCCGCGCGAAGTGGCCGAGCGCGCAATGCAGGGCCTCGTGCGCCAGGGCGAACTGCACCTGCGCATTGCTCAGGCCGTCGATCCACGCCGGGTTGTAGTAGAGGGCGCGCGCGTCGGTCGCGCTGCTGCGGCACCAGGTCGCCGCCTTGAGCGGCAGCCGCAACACCAATGCGCCGAGAAAGGGCTGGTCGAGAATCAGCCTGGCGCGCGCAGACGCGAGCTTGCTTGCCGCATCACTCATAGAGCATCAGGTCGGCGACCGCGTTGGCCCAGGCGGCGAACTGCGGCACGGCGAACAGCGGCTGGCCGATGCCGCGATGCATGTCGGAGA
>CAZZFN010000071.1:8723-10438 GCA_964653505.1 uncultured Methyloversatilis sp. | reverse complement strand
ATATTGTATGCAATATCTTTCGCATTTCAATGCATCCATTCTCTCCCCTTCCTAAAGTTTTCATGCCCCGCTCCGATAAGGGTCTTGTCCGCGGGCTATTCCGCGCAATCGACCGGCGCCGGCCTGCAGGGCAAGCGCAGCGACCGACGGGGATCAACCTCTCTAAGGAGACAGCAAATGCCGCAAGTCATCAACACCAACATCGCCTCGCTGAACGCCCAGCGCAACCTCAACACCTCGCAGGCCGACCTGTCCCAGGCCCTGCAGCGCCTGTCTTCCGGCCTGCGCATCAACAGCGCCAAGGACGACGCCGCCGGCCTCGGCATTTCCGAGCGCATGACCACCCAGATCCGCGGTCTCAACCAGGCTGCGCGCAACTCCAACGACGGCATCTCGCTGGCGCAGACCGGCGAAGGCGCGCTGGCGGAGATCGCCCAGAACCTGCAGCGCATCCGCGAACTGGCCGTCCAGTCGGCCAACGCCACCAACAGCGATTCCGACCGTTCCGCGCTCGACGCGGAAGTCCAGCAGCGTCTCGCCGAAATCGACCGCGTCGCGGCGCAAACCTCCTTCAACGGCCGCAGGCTGCTCGACGGCACCTTCGGTTCCGCCGTCTTCCAGGTCGGCGCCAACGTCGGCGAGACGATCAGCGTCGGGCTTTCGACCAGCATGCGCAGCACCGCCATCGGCCAGATCGCCCAGGGCACCTCGTCGGTCGAAGTCACCACCGCAGCGCTGTCCGGCAGCGGCACCATCCAGGTCGGCACCGGCAGCGCGGTCACCATCGGCGCTTCCGTGGCCGGCACGGCCAACGGCCAGTCGGTCGGCAGCGCCTTCGCCAAGGCCAACGCGATCAACGCCGCCGGCGTCTCGGGCCTGACCGCCACCGCCGCGAACAACATCGAGTTCACCGTGGCCGCCACGACCGGCACCGCCGTCGGCGACACCTACAGCCTGCGCATCAACGGCGTCGACATCTTCGCCAGCCACAACCAGAACACCAACGGCGTCCTGTCCGCCCAGCAGATCACCGATGCCATCAACGCCTACCAGTCGAGCACCGGCGTGACCGCCGCGCTGTCGGGCGGCAACCTGCGCCTTTCCGCAGCCGACGGACGCGACATCGCGATCGGCCAGACCTTCGGCGGCGCTGCTGGGGGCGGCATTACCGCCGGCGCGGGCGGCCCCACCACGGTGAATGGCGTGGTCTTCCACGACGGCACGCTCGGCACGGTGGCCAACGCGACCAACAACAGCACCGACGCCGCCGCCGTCAATGGCGGCCGGCTCACCCTGACCGCCAACGAGAACATCGTGATCACCGGCGACGGGGACATCATGGGCTTCGCCGGGGCGAACGCCACGATCTCCAAGGACACCACCACCATTTCCTCGGTCAACGTCGCAACGGTGAGCGCCTCCAACACGGCGATCTACCGCATCGATTCGGCGATCACCGCCGTGACCAACCTGCGCTCGACCTTCGGCTCGATCCAGAACCGCTTCGAGTCGGTGATCGCCAACCTGAGCGCGTCGGCGGAGAACATCACGGCCGCCCGTTCGCGCATCATGGACGCCGACTTCGCGGCGGAGACCGCCAGCCTGACGCGCGCCCAGATCCTGCAGCAGGCGGGCGTGGCGATGCTGGCCCAGGCGAACGCGCTGCCCAACAACGTGCTGACGCTGCTGCGCGGTTGATCGTCGGTAACCCCCCG
>CAZZFN010000071.1:0-8623 GCA_964653505.1 uncultured Methyloversatilis sp. | reverse complement strand
CCCGCCCGGGCAAGGAGAACGCTCATGGCGCTGACCATCGGCAACAACGGCGCCCCGCTCGCCGCCCGGCTGCCGGCCGCGCCGCAAGGCGCGCCGCAGCCTGCGGCCCCGGCGGCCGCCGCCGTGCCCGAGCCCGCCGTGCGGCAACAGCCCCAGCCCGACCAGGTGCGCCAGGCGGTGGAGTCGCTCAGGCAGCTGGTCGAGGCCAAGGCGCCCAACCGCCTGGCGTTTTCGGTGGACGAAGGCACCGGCCGCACGGTCGTGACGATCAGCGACGCCGAAACCGGCGAGACGATCCGCCAGATTCCTTCCGAGAAGATGCTGGAGATCGCCCGCGCGCTCGACAAGATGCAGGGAATGCTGTTGCAGCAGAAGGCGTAACGCACGGAAAAGCGGCAGCCCGCCCGACGCAAGTCGGCGCGGGCTTTTTTGCGCTTGCAGTTTGAAACTACGTCACCCATAATCGGATTAACCAGATTTTAAAGAGCTTATCCAATGAAATCCGTTGCCATATACGAAGCAAAAGCGCGTTTTTCCGAGTTGCTGGCCGCCGTGCAGGCGGGCGAGGAAGTGAGCATTACCAAGCACGGCAAGCTGGTGGCGCGGCTTGTGCCTGTCCACGCCGACAAACCGGCGCAAAACACTCGACAGCAGCAGGTCGCGGAAACATTCAGGAAACTCCGCGAGTTGCGCAAGGGAGTGATTCTGGAGGGCGATATCAAGGAGATTATTGCCGAAGGGCGCAGGTGATGGCCTTCGTCATCGATACTTCCGCGACGGTTGGTTGGTGCATCGACAATCAGGCAACGGACTATTCCGAAGCGGTTGGCAGCGCACTTGGCCGGGACGATGCCTTTGCACCCCAGCTGTGGCGCCTTGAAATGACTAACGCACTGCGCACGGCGTGCAGACGCAAGGTGCTCGATGTCGCAGGCGCACATCAATTCCTGGCAGCCATGGAAGGGCTGCCCATCGCGATCGACAGTATCCAAGCGCGGCCCCCGGCGTTGTTCGCATTGGCGCTGCGTTACGGACTCAGCGCATATGATGCCGTTTATCTCGATCTGGCCCTGCGCCGGCAATTGCCGCTGGCGACCCAGGATGCCGCGCTGCGCGAGGCGGCGCTCGCCGCGGGCGTTGGCGTCTGGATGCCTGGATAAATGTCGGCGCCGGCGGGACGGCATGGAACTGTTCTTGCTCTACAGGTCGGCCGGCAATTGCCGATATAGACTCACGCAAAGGACATCCGCCCATGACAGCTCTCTCCTCCCCCGGCATCGGTTCCGGCCTCGACATCAACGCCATCGTCGGCAAGCTGATGGCGCTCGAGAGCCGGCCGTTGACGGCGCTGGCGCAAAGGGAAGCGGGGTTCCAGGCCAAGCTGACCGCTTTCGGCTCGCTCAAGGGCGCCCTGTCCGGGCTGCAGACGGCCGCCAAGACGCTGGCGACCCCGGGCACCTTCACGGGCATGGCGGCCACGGTTTCCGATCCGGCCGCCCTTTCCGCCGCGGCGAGCAGCACCGCTGCGGCGGGCAGTTACGACATCGCCATCACGCGGCTGGCCAAGTTCCATAGCGTGCGCAGCAACACCAACGTCGCCGCCGCCAGCGAAACTTTCACCACGGGCACCCTGTCGATCCGCGTCGGCAGCGGCGCTGCGGTCGACATCGCGATCGGCGGCACGAACAACACGCTGGCCGGCATCCGCGATGCCATCAACGCGGCCGGCGCCGGCGCGAGGGCCGCCATCCTCTTCGACGGCACGGCCCAGCGCCTGGTGCTGACCTCGCAGACCCTGGGCTCGGCCGGCGCGCTCTCGGTTGCGGTAACGGATTCCGGCAGCGGCGGCACGCACGCCCTCGGCAGCCTTGCCTCGGCCAACCTGATCGTCGCCCGCGCCGCCGACGACGCGCAATTCAGCGTCAACGGCGTGGCCATCGCCCGCTCGGCCAACACGATCGGCGATGCGATCGAGGGCGTCACCTTCACCCTGACCAAGGAAGCCGCGCAGGCAACGGTGGTGGTGGCGAAGAACACCGGCGCGGTCACCGCGGCGGTCAATGCCTTCGTCAAGGCTTACAACGACGCGACGACCGCGATCCGCAACATGACCGCCTACGATGCGGCCAACCGGAAGGCCGCCGTGCTCACCGGCGACAGCACCGCACGTTCGATCCAGTCGCAATTGAGCAGTCTGGTGTCCGCCAGCGTTTCCGGGGTCGCCGGCGGCATTTCCCGCCTTGCCGACATCGGCATCGCGGTGCAGAAGGACGGCACGCTGGCGGTCGACAGCGGCAGGCTGACGGCCGCGCTGACCGATCCCGGCAAGGACGTGGCCGCGCTTTTCGCCCAGGCCGCGAGCGGCAACCCGGGCATCGCGGTGCGCTTCGACGCGAGTCTCGCGGGCATCGTCGGTCCCTCCGGACTGATCGGCGGACGCACCGAGGGCATCGACGCCTCGATCAAGGATCTGCAAAAGCGCGCCGCTGCGCTCAACCTGCGCCTGGAACAGATCGAAAGACGCTACCGCGCCCAGTTCGCCGCGCTCGACACGCTGGTGGCCAGCATGACGCAAACCAGCGCCTACCTGTCGCAACAGCTGGCCAACCTGCCGAAGATTTCTTCCGCCAACTGATCCTGGAGACCCGCACATGTTCGCCAACCATGCCTCCCCCAGCCAGGCCTATGCCCGCGTCGCCGTCGAAACCGGCGTGATGGCGGCCACCCCGCACAAACTCGTCCTGATGTTGTTCGACGGCGCCCTGCTGTCGATCGCCGGCGCCATCCGCGCCCTGCAGGACGGCGCGATCGCGACGAAAGGCGAGGCGGTTTCGAAAGCCATCGACATCGTCGCCAACGGCCTCAAGGCCAGCCTCGACCACACCGCCGCGGACGAGCTCGCGCCGCGCCTGGCGGCGCTCTACGACTACATCTGCGCACGCCTGCTGCACGCCAACCTGCACAACGACAAGGCCGCCCTGGACGAGTGTGCGCGCCTGCTGATGGAGCTCAGGAGCGCGTGGGAGGAAATAGCCGACGATCCGGCCGCTGTTTCCCCCAGCGCAAAGCCCTCGTGAGGCTAGCATGCTGCCGATGCCTGCCCAGCTCGAAATCTACGAACAGATGTGCGCCCTCTCCGCCCGCATGGTGGAGGCGGCCCGCGCCGGCGACTGGGAACGCCTGATCGATCTGGAACGCGCAGTCGCCCAACTGCGCGACACCCTGATCGGCGAGGGCGACAGCGGCGCCGGCGCCCCCGGGGAGGCCGAACGCAGGCGCGAGCTGATCCGGCGCATCCTGCGCGACGATGCCGAGGTGCGTCGCCACACCGAGCCCTGGATGGAGCAGGTGCGACGCTTCCTGACCGGCAACGTGCGCAAGCGCCAGGTCGACCAGGCCTACGGCGTCGGCCGCTGAGCCGGAAGGCTTTTTCGCCGCCCGCGTCGGCGCCGCCCGGCTGAACGCCCATGGTGCTCGTTCCCCCCGATGCCGCCATCCGCATGCGGATGCAGACCGAGGCGAACCTGCTGCAGCCGGTCCAGCCGGCGCGCGCCACGCCGTCCGAGCTGCCGGAGCTGGTGCCCGGCCAGCAATTTACCGCGCGCATCCAGGCCGCCCTGCCCGACAACACCTACCGCGCGCTGGTGGCCGGCAGGCAGCTGACGCTGCAGTTGCCCGAGGGCGCCAAGGCCGGCGACGAACTCGAGCTGGTGGTCATCGACCGCTCGGCCAAGGTCGTCATCGCGCGCCAGGCCGAGGGCGGCGGCGCGCAGGCCCAGGCGTCCCCTTACCCCTACCTGCGCTTCAGCCCCGCGGCGCGCCTGATCGGCCAGCTCCTGCCCGCCGAGGGCGAGGCCGCCCCCCCGACCCTGCTCAACCGCGGCGCGCCGCTGCTCGCCCAGCCGCCCCTGGCGCAGGGCGCTGCCGCCGCGCTGGCGCAGACGCTTGCCAACGCCGTCGCGCAAAGCGGCCTGTTCTACGAATCGCATCAGGCGCAATGGGTCGGCGGCCGGCTGCCGCTCGCCGCCCTGTTGCGGGAACCGCAGGGCCAGCTTTCGGCCCCGGCGGCCTTCCGCCAGGCGGCCGCGGAAAAAGTCGGCGCCGGCGGGACGGCCGCCGCAGGACAGGCGCCCGACCCGGCCGGCGCGCGCGCAGCGCAGGCGGGCGCAGCGGCCGCGGACGAGGCTGCCGCCCTCGTCCGGCAGGTGCCGGACGAGCTGCGTCCCCTGGTGCAGCAGCAGCTCGACGCCGCGGCGACGCAGCGCATGGCCTGGCATGGCGAAGTCTGGCCGCGCCAGGCGCTGGACTGGGAAATCGAATGGCATGGCGGGCGCGCCGGCGCGGACGAGGCCGACGCAGAGGGCGCCTGGCGCACCGCGCTGGCCCTGGAAACGCCGCGGCTCGGACGCGTCGAAGCCGAATTGCGGCTGTCTGCCGTCGGCGTCGCCATCCTGCTGAACGCGTCGAGTCGGCGCAGCCTCGACGACCTGCGCAGCGCCGCGCCGGAACTGGCGACCGCGCTCGCCGGCGCCGGCGTGCCGCTGCGCACGCTCCGCATAGCGCTCGAAAATGAGCACCCTGCCGGGCAAGGATAGGCAGGGGTTGGCCGTCGCCCTCAAGTATGCGCCGGGCGACCAGGCGCCGCGCGTCGTGGCCAAGGGACGCGGCCTGATCGCCGAGGAAATCGTCGCACGCGCCAAGGCCCATGGCGTGTATGTGCATGAGTCGCCGGAACTGGTGACGCTGCTGTCGCAGGTCGATCTCGACGAGCGCATCCCGCCGGCGCTCTACGTCGCCGTGGCCGAGCTGCTGGCCTGGCTGTATCGCGTCGAGCGGCAGGGCGGCCCGCAGGCCGCGCCCCCGAACCTGTCGCTGCCGCCCTAGAATAGGGCCTCGCCGCCCGAGACCATGACCGACACGCCTGCCGACGCTCCGCCCCTGCCCGTCATCGCGGGGGGCGAATATGACAAGTATATGCTGCGCACCGCCGCCGAGATGCGGATGGTGCTGCGCGGCCTGCGCCAGCATGGGGCGCAGATCACCGTGTTTTTCAACGAGGGGCAGGACATGCTGCTCTCGATGCTGGTCGACGTCGCGGACCGGCATCTGGTCTTCGATGCCGGCGCACACGCGGAGGCCAACCGCAAGGCGGCGCTGGCGGACAGGCATTACTGCGTCGCGCTGCTCGACAAGGTGCGCATCCAGTTCCTGCTCGGCGCCTTCGCACCCGTCGCCCACGAGGGACGGCCCGCCTTCCTCAGCGACTACCCGCGGGAGCTGCTGCGCCTGCAGCGCCGCGAGTTCTACCGGCTCGCCACGCCGATCGCCCGTCCGCTCAAATGCCGCATGCCGCTGCCGCTGCCGGACGGCGGCGTGTTCGCCTACGAGGCGACGGTTTTCGATATCAGCGGCGGCGGCATCGGCATCGCCCCGCCGCCCGCCTCCATCCCCTTCGCGCCGGGGCAGGAAATCCGCGACTGCCGCATCGAGTTGCCCGAGGTCGGCGTCGTCGCCTGTGCCGTGCGGGTCTGCAACCTGCACGAAGCCGTGCTGAGAAGCGGCCTGCGCGCGCAACGCGCGGGCTGCGCGTTCGTCCGCCTGCCCGGGCCGATGGCCACGCTGCTGCAGCGCTACATCATCAAGGTGGAACGCGAACGCAAGGCGCGCGCATCCGGACTCGGGCTCTAACCCCATCGATCGGGCGGGCGTCCCCATACAATGCCGATGAAGCGGAACGTCGCCTGGCCGGCCGACGTGCGGCGACTGCTTTCCGGTATCGCCGACGATCTGTTCGCTGGCGCCCCGGAATCGCTCCGGGATGCCTTGCGTCACGTTGTCGAGCGGGTCGAGCTTGACCCGGCGACGTTCGAGGCGACGGTGATCTGTCGTTTCTCCCCCCTGCAAAAAGGGGGGTCAAGCTGGCGTCCCCACGGGGATTCGAACCCCGGTTCACACCGTGAAAGGGTGTTGTCCTAGGCCTCTAGACGATAGGGACTTCGTCGTGGTGGAGGTAAGCGGGATCGAACCGCTGACCTCTTGCATGCCATGCAAGCGCTCTCCCAGCTGAGCTATACCCCCGAAGAGAGGGCGCATTATACAGGGTAAGCCGATGGTGTAAACCGGCCGCCGGATTTTTTACAGGACCTTGCCGGGATTCATCAGGCCGCCCGGGTCGAGCGCGCGCTTGACGGCCCGCATCATGTCCATCTCGGTCGGGCTTTTGTAGCGGAGGATTTCCGCGCGCTTGAGTTGTCCGATGCCGTGCTCGGCCGAGATGGATCCTTCGAGGGCGTGCACCAGGTCATGGACGATGCGGTTTACGGCTGCGGTCTGTGCGATGAAGACGGCATTGTCCTGGCCGTCGGGCTGCGACTGGTTGTAGTGCAGGTTGCCGTCGCCGAGGTGGCCGAAGCAGACGATGCGCACGCCGGGAAAGCTGGCCGCCAGCGCGGCGTCGCAGCGGGCGATGAATTCGGGAATGCGCGAAACGGGCAGCGAGATGTCGTGCTTGATGGAAAAGCCCTCGATCTTTTGCGCTTCGGCGATGTTCTCGCGCAGCGCCCAGAGCGCCCGCGCTTGCGCCTCGCTGTGCGCCACGACGGCCTCGTTGGCCAAGCCCGTCGCGAGCGCTTCGGCCAGCACCGCCTCGAGCGGGGCGGCGAGATCCGACTCCATCGTGTCGGAAAGCTCGATCAATACCTGCCACGGCGCCGGTGCGGGCAACGGATCGCGGCTGGCGGGGATGTGCTGCAGGACGAGGTCGAGCGCCGGGCGGCCGATCAGTTCGAATGCCGTCACGCGACCGCCGATTTTCTCGCGCAGCCGGGTCAGCAGGGCCACCGCGGCGCGCGGCGAGGGCAGGCCGACCCAGGCGGCGGCCGTGCTGCGCGGCGGCGAGAAGAGCTTGAGCACCGCGGCGGCGATGATGCCCAGGGTGCCTTCCGCGCCGATGAAGAGGTGCTTGAGGTCGTAGCCGGTGTTGTCCTTGCGCAGGGCGCGCAGGCCGTTCCAGATGCGGCCGTCGGGCAGCACCACTTCGAGGCCGAGGCACAGCTCGCGCGCATTGCCGTAGCGCAGCACCTGCACGCCGCCGGCGTTGGTGGCGAGATTGCCGCCGATGGTGGCGGTGCCTTCGGCGGCGAGCGAGAGCGGAAACAACCGGCCGGCTTGTGCCGCCGCGGACTGGACGGCGGCCAGGGTGCAGCCGGCTTCGACGATCATCGTGTTGTTGTCGGCGTCGAGCGCGCGGATGCGGTTCAGGCGGGCGAGGCTGACGAGCACCTCGCCGCGGGTGGGTGTTGCGCCGCCGCACAGTCCGGTGTTGCCGCCTTGCGGAACGATGGCCACGTTGGCCGCCGCGCAGGCGCACACCACGGCGGCGACTTCTTGCGTGTTGGCCGGCCGCACCACGCACAGCGGCTGTCCCGAGTAGCGGCCGCGCCAGTCGCTTGCGTAGGGCGCGACGTCGAAGGGCGCGGTAAGCACATGCGCGGCGCCGACGATGCCGCGCAGGATTTGCGCAAGGTCGGCGCTCACGGGACGGCAAGCTCCGCAAAAAGATCATGCACGTCGCAGTCGGTGACCGTCACCGCGGCGAACTCGCCGACCTCCAGTTCGCGACCATCCGCGATGTAGACGAGGCCGTCGATGTCCGGCGCGTCGCCGGCCGTGCGTGCGATGGCGCCTTCTTCATCGATGTCGTCGACCAGCACCGTCAGCGTGCGGCCGATCTTCGCTTCGAGGCGCTGGGTCGAGATGTCTTCCTGATGGCGCAGCAGGCGCAGCTTGCGCGCCTCGCGCACCTCTTCCGGCAATGCGCCCGGCAGGGCATTGGCCGTCGCGCCTTCGACGGGCGAATAGGCGAAGGCGCCGACGCGGTCGAGCTGCGCGGCGTCGAGAAAATCGAGCAGTTCGTTGAATTCGCTCTCCGTCTCGCCGGGGAAGCCGGCGATGAAGGTGGAGCGGATCGTCAGCTCGGGCACGATCTTGCGCCAGGCGGCGATGCGGTCGAGCACGCGGTCGACGTCGCCGGGCCGTTTCATCAGCTTGAGGATGCGCGGGCTGGCGTGCTGGAAGGGCACGTCGAGGTAGGGCAGCAGCTTGCCTTCCGCCATCAGCGGCAGCAGGTCGTCGACGCTCGGATAGGGATAGACGTAATGCAGGCGAATCCACATGCCCAGTTCGCCGAGCTCCTTGCAGAGTTCATGGAGGCGGGTCTTGACGGGCCTGCCGCCGACGAAACCGGTGCGGTACCTGACATCCACGCCGTAGGCGCTGGTGTCCTGCGAGATGACGATCAGCTCCCTGACGCCCGCAGCGGCGAGCGTTTCGGCCTCCTTGAGCACCTCGCCGACCGGCCGGCTGACCAGGTTGCCGCGCAGGCTGGGAATGATGCAGAAGCTGCAGCGGTGGTTGCAGCCTTCGGAAATCTTCAGGTAGGCGAAATGATCCGGCGTCAGGCGGATGCCCTGGGGCGGCACCAGATCGACGAAGGGATCGTGCTGCGGGGGCAAATGGGCATGCACCGCATCCATCACCTCCTGCAGCGCGTGCGGGCCGGTGACGGCAAGCACGCTCGGATGCCTGTCCTGGACGATCGTGCCTTTGGCGCCGAGGCAGCCGG
>CAZZFN010000070.1:0-10557 GCA_964653505.1 uncultured Methyloversatilis sp. | reverse complement strand
ACCGGGTAGCCGATCGCGCGCGCGGTCTTGACGATTTCCCGCGGGTCCTCCGCCAGGGCGCCGTCGGAACCCGGCACGCAGGGCACGCCGGCTTCCTTCATCGCGTTCTTGGCCGAGACCTTGTCGCCCATCAGGCGGATGGTCTCGGCCTTCGGGCCGATGAAGACGAAGCCGGATTTTTCCACCCGTTCGGCGAAGTCGGCGTTTTCGGAAAGGAAGCCGTAACCGGGGTGAATCGCCTCGGCGTCGGTCACTTCCGCCGCCGAGATGATCGCCGGGATGTTCAGATAGCTTTGGCCGGAGGCCGGCGGACCGATGCAGACCGACTCGTCGGCCAGCTTGACATACTTGGCGTCGGCGTCGGCGGTGGAATGCACCGCGACGGTGCGCACGCCCAGCTCGCGGCAGGCGCGCAGGACGCGCAGGGCAATCTCTCCGCGGTTGGCGATGAGGATCTTCTCGAACATGGCGCTCGCGTCGACCGGCTCAAGCGATCAGGAACAGCGGCTGGTCGAATTCGACCGGCTGGCCGTTCTCGACGAGGATCGCCTTGACGACGCCGTCGGCGTCGGATTCGATCTCGTTCATGAGCTTCATCGCCTCGATGATGCACAGCGTGTCGCCCTTCTTCACGGCCTGGCCGATCTCGACGAACGCCGCGGCGCCCGGATTGCCCGAGCGGTAGAAGGTGCCGACCATCGGCGCCTTGAGCGTATGGCCGGCCGCAGCGTCCGGCGCGCCGCTTGCGTCGCCGGGAGTCGGCGCTGGCGGGACGGCAAATGTGCCCGGCGCCGCCTGCGCCAGCGGCAGACCGACCAGCGCGGCCGGGTGCGGGCCGGGGGCGGCCGCCAGCTGCTTGGCGATGCGGATCTTTTCATCGCCCTCGCTGATTTCGAGTTCCGAAATGCCGGAATTCTGGACAAGGTCGATCAGGGTCTTCAGCTTTCTCAAATCCATGGTGGGCTCCAGCGCCGCCTCGCGGCGGCGGGTCGATGGCGGATGCCCCGCGGCGGGGCGATTATTTGCGGATGCGGGCGAGGGCGGCTTCCAGCGCCAGCGCGTAACCCTGGGCGCCCAGGCCGCAAATCGTACCGACGGCGATGTCCGAAAAGTAGGAATGATGCCGGAACGCCTCGCGGGCGAAGATGTTCGACAGATGCACCTCGATGAAGGGAATCCCTACGGCAGCCAGCGCGTCGCGCAGGGCGACGCTGGTGTGGGTATAGCCGCCGGGGTTGAGGATCGCGAATTCGATGCCTTCGGCGCCGGCGGCCTGGACGCGGTCGATCAGGCCGCCTTCGCTGTTGCTCTGATAGCTCTCGATCTGCACCCCTTCGGCACGCGCCCGGGCTTCCATCATGGCGTGGACGTCGGCCAGCGTGGTGCGGCCGTAAATGTCCGGCTCGCGCGTGCCGAGCAGGTTCAGGTTCGGGCCGTGCAGGACGAGAATGCGGGGCTTCGGGCCCGGACCGCCATCCCTGCCGCTATCCCCGCTATCCCTTTGGGCAGAGGCCTTCTTGCGTGTTGAATTCGACATGGCTGCAAGTTTGACGCAAATGGGGCCAGGTTGTCCAGTTCACCCGTTCGATGCCAGACATAGCGCCTCGACGGTTTCGACCCGGGCGCGCGCCCGGACGCGGCCGTCGCTGCCTTTGGCATGGATGCGCTCCTCGCGCGGCGGCAGCACGATCAGGTTGGCCGGTACGTCCTCGTCCTCTAGCACGAAGATCGCCTCGACGCGGTCGCTTTTCGGGTTGCCGTGACGAAACGGGACGCCCTGGTCGAGCAAGAAAATCTCGACGTCCTTCGCGCTGTCCGGAAACAGGAGGATGTCGATGCGGGAATGGCGGCCGGCCGTGCCCTCCAGCACCGAACCGGTCAGCCAGGGCGAAAACGGCGCCAGCCGGTGCATCAGCTGCGCGGCTGCGCAGCGCAGCTCGACCAGCCACTCTCCCTGCGCCTCTTCCCGATAGAGGGCGTGATGATCCCGCACCGCATTCTCGACCTCGGCGTTGCCGGGGAGCGGGAAGCTTTCCGGCAGCCCCAGCTGGCGCACCGCCTTCTTTTTGGCGGCCCCGTATTCCATGCCGTCCTCGGCAATCAGGCGGGCGGCCGTGCGGGCCAGTTCGGTGCGCAACGCCGGGGAATGGCTGTTCTGGATGCGGGCGGGGCGGCTGCGGCGCGGCATGGCGGGCTCCCTGGCTACCGTAGAATGTCCCGATTCTAAAGCCGGGGCCGTCCTGCCATGCATATTCACATTCTCGGGATCTGCGGTACTTTCATGGGCGGTATTGCCCTGATCGCCCGCGCCGCGGGACACAGGGTGACCGGTTGCGACGCCAACGTCTATCCGCCGATGAGCACCCAGCTTCAGTCCGAAGGCATCGAACTGGTCGAAGGCTACGGTGCAGACCAGATCGCCCTGGACGCCGATCTCTGGGTGGTCGGCAATGCCGTGTCGCGCGGCAATCCGCTGCTGGAAGCGATCCTCGATCACGGCCTTCCCTACATCTCCGGCCCCCAATGGCTCGCCGAGAACATCCTGCCGGGCAAATGGGTGCTGGCCGTCGCCGGCACCCACGGCAAAACGACCACGTCGGCGATGCTGGCATGGATCCTCGAAGACGCCGGCCTGCAGCCCGGCTACCTGATCGGCGGCGTGCCGCGTAATTTCGGCAAATCGGCCAACTTCAGCACATCGTCGTTCTTCGTCGTCGAAGCGGACGAATACGACAGCGCATTCTGCGACAAGCGTTCCAAGTTCGTCCATTACCGGCCGCGCACCGCCGTCCTGAACAATCTTGAATACGATCATGCGGACATTTTCAGGGATATTGCTGCCATCGAGACGCAATTTCATTACTTCGTGCGCACTATTCCCGGAAACGGCATGATTGTCGCCAATGCCGCCGAGCCTGCGCTGGAGCGTGTCCTCGGGCATGGCTGCTGGACCCCGGTCGAGCGCTTCAACGACCCGGCCGGCTGGCGTGTGGAGGGGGACGATACGAGAGGAACGGTGTCGATCTGGGACAAAAGTTGTGAAATTGGCGCTATTTCCTGGCAATTGTCGGGAACACACAACCGGAGCAACGCCTTGGCCGCCCTGCTGGCGGCGCGCCATGCCGGGGTGCCGCTCGCGCAGGGCCTCCAGTCGCTGGCGCGCTTCGAGAACGTCAGGCGCCGTCTCGAGGTGCGCGGCACGGCGAGGGGGGTCGCGGTGTATGACGACTTCGCCCACCATCCGACCGCCATCGCGACGACCCTGGCGGGACTGCGCGGTCGGGTCGGCGGGGCGCGGATTTTCGCGGTACTGGAACCGCGCTCGAACACGATGAAGCTCGGCACGCTGAAGGACGCGCTGCCCGGCAGCCTGGCCGCCGCCGACCTCGTCTTCTGCTACGGCGCGAACCTCGGCTGGGACGCCGCCGCTACCCTCTCTCCGCTGGGTGGAAAGGCGCAAGTGAGCGCCGACATCGCCGACCTCGTCGGGCGGGTCGCCGCCGCGGCGCGCCCCGGCGATCATGTGCTGGCGATGAGCAACGGCGCCTTCGGCGGCATCCACGAAAAATTGCTCGACGCCCTGGCACTCGGATAGGCCGCGGTGTTTCTCAAGATCGTCATCGTCCTGCTGCTGCTGATCGTCATCGTCAGCCTGCTGGCCCAGCGCGGCAGATCCGGCCAGCGCGCCGCCGCGGGCCTGCGCCCGCTCATGATGCGCGTCGCCGTCGCCCTGCTGGTAGTCGTCGGCCTGGTCGCCGCGCTGCATCTGTCGGGCTGAGGGCCGACTCCGCATGTTCCGCGCCCTCGTCAACCCGCCCGGTGCCCTCGCCATCACGCTTGCAGCGGCGGGGATTCTGATGGTCACGATGGGCGCGCGCCAGTCGATGGGCCTGTTCGTCAGCCCGCTCAACGTGTCGACCGGCCTGGGCATCGCCAGCATCAGTCTCGCGCTCGCCGTGGCCCAGTTCGTCTGGGGCGCCGCCCAGCCGGTGGCCGGCGCGCTCGCCGACCGCTACGGCCCGCGCCCCGTGCTGGTCGGCGGCCTCGCGATCGCCGCGTTCGGCAGCGCGCTGACTCCCTTCATGGATTCAGGTCTCGGCCTGATCTTCGCCATCGGCCTGCTCACCGCGATCGGCTCCGGCGCCAGCAGCTTCTCGGTGCTGATGGGCGCGGCGGCGCAGCGCCTGCCGCTCGAAGCGCGCGGCGCGGCCTCGGGCGTCATCAACGCCGGCGGCTCCTTTGGCCAGTTCGTCTTCGCCCCGATCGTCCAGAAGCTGATCCAGGGCTTCGGCTGGATGAACGCGATGTGGGCGCTTGCCCTCGTGACGCTTGCCGCCCTGCCGCTGGTCGGCCGTCTGACGAAACCGGCGGGCCCCGTCGTCAAGCACGCCGAGGCCGACCGCGGGGTGATGCGCACCATCGGCCACGCATTGCAGGACCGCAGCTACCTGCTGCTGCACGCGGGCTTCTTCACCTGCGGCTTCCACATCGCCTTCCTGGTCACCCACCTGCCCGGCGAGGTCAGCCTGTGCGGCCTGCCGCCCAGCGTGGCGAGCTGGTCGCTGGCGATCATCGGTCTGGCCAACATCTTCGGCAGCCTCTACGCGGGTGCCTGCGTCGCCAAGTACCGCAGCAAATACGTGCTGGCGGCGATGTACGGCTCGCGCGCGCTGCTGATCGCCTGGTACCTGATGATGCCGCCCAGCGCGCTGACCTTCTACCTGTTCGCCGCCGGCCTCGGTTTCACCTGGCTGGCCACGGTGCCGCCGACCGCCGCCATCGTCGGCAAGCTGTTCGGCGTGCGCTACCTCGGCACCCTGTTCGGCCTGACCTTGCTGTCGCACCAGATCGGCGGATTTTTCGGCGCGTATCTGGGCGGGCTGGCGATCACGACTTTCGGCAACTTCGGCTGGATGTGGTACGCCGACATGGCGTTGGCCGCCTTCGCGGCCCTGGTCAACCTGCCGATCCGCGAAGCGCCGGTGGTCAAACCGGCGCCCGCCTGATCACATGCGGGCGGCGAGCACGCCCCGCATCTTCTGCATCGCCTTGGCTTCGATCTGGCGGATGCGTTCCGCGGAGACGCCATACTCGGCGGCCAGTTCGTGCAAGGTGGCGGCTTGCGCGTCGTCCTCGACCAGCCAGCGGCGCCGGACGATGGTGCGGCTGCGCTCGTCCAGCCCGGCCAGGGCGTCGCGCAGGCCCGTGTCGTGCAGGCGGTCGCGCTCCTTGCGCTCGAGCTGGATCGAGGGCTCGACGCTGTTGTCTGCCGCCAGGTAGGCGATCGGGGCGAAGTGCTCCTCGTCGTCGTCCGAAAGCGGCTCGAGGGAAATGTCGACGCCGCCCATGCGGGTTTCCATCTCCACCACTTCCTCGGGCTTGACGCCGAGCTGGCTGGCAACCGAGCGGACCTCGGCCGGGCTCAGGCTGGCGAAGCCCGCTTCGTTATTCGCCTCGTGCGCGATGGCGGACTTCATGCTGCGCAGGTTGAAGAACAGCTTGCGCTGCGCCTTGGTCGTCGCGACCTTGACGAGCCGCCAGTTCTTCAGGATGTATTCGTGGATCTCGGCCTTGATCCAGTGCAGGGCGAAGGACACCAGGCGCACGCCGCGCTCGGGGTCGAAGCGCTTGACCGCCTTCATCAGGCCGACGTTGCCTTCCTGGATCAGGTCGGCATGGGGCAGGCCGTAACCGAGATAGCCGCGCGCCACGGCGATCACCAGGCGCAGATGGGAGGTGACCAGACCGCGCGCGGCGTCGAGGTCGCCCTCGGCGCGGTAGCGGCGGGCGAGGGCTTTCTCCTCCTCCTCCGTCAGCATCGGCACGCGGTTGGCGGCCGAAATGTAGGCCTCGATACTGCCGGCGGCAGCGGGCAGCGGAAACTGGGCAAGGGTCAATGCATGGCTCATGTCGGGTCTCCCAAGAAACACGAAGGGCCGCCCCGAGTGTTTCTGCCCCTTGAGGGGAGAAACGAGCGCAGCGAGTTTTTCGGGGTGGGCTCACCTGCTGAAAATGTTAGCACTCTTAAAGTTGGAGTGCTAATAACCGAACAGGTTCCCGACTATATTACTCGGAAATTAGCAAAGGGTGAACGGTCAAGCCGGGCACGACCAGTGCTCGCATGTCCGGCGACAGTTGCCGGCGCGCGGCCTCGGCTTCCGCGCGGGTGTCGAAGCCGACGAAGCAGCAGGCGCCGGAGCCGGTCATGCGCGCGTCGCCGCAGCGGCGCAGCTCCGCCAGATGGCGGGCGATTTCGGGGTGCAGGGCGCAGGCGACGGCCTCCAGGTCGTTGCGCCCGAAGCCGGACCGCCAGTCGGCGGGACGGATTTCCGGGGTGTCGCGTTTCAGGTCGGACGAGCGGAAGATGTCCGCCGTCGGCACATGGACCGCCGGCATGGCCAGCAGGTAGCAGGCATCCGGCACGGCGACATCGGTGCAGCGCTCGCCCACGCCTTCGGCGAAGCAGTTGCGGCCGTGGATGAAGACCGGCACGTCGGCGCCCAAGCCGAGGCCGATTTCCTGCAGCCGCGCGCGTGGCAGGCCGCAGTTCCACAGATGGTTGAGCGCGATCAGCGTCGTCGCGGCGTCCGAACTGCCGCCGCCGAGTCCGCCGCCCATCGGGATGCGCTTGTCGAGATGGATGGTGACGCCCGGCGATGAACCGGGCGCCGTCCCGCCAGCGCCGACTTTCAAGGCTTCCGCCGCCCGCACGACCATATCCTGCTCCGGCGGCACGCCGGGCGTCGGGGTGGCGAGCACGATGCGCCCATCGGCGCGCGGCGCGAAGCGCAGGGTGTCGGCCAGCTCGATGAAGCGGAACACCGTCTGCAGCAGGTGGTAGCCGTCGGCGCGGCGGCCGACGACGTGCAGGAACAGGTTGAGCTTGGCCGGCGCCGGCCAGGCGCTCTCCCAGCTCCGGTTCATTTCGCCTCGATCCACTCGTCGATCTTCAGCCGTGCCGCGATGTCGTCGCGTTCGAGTTCGATCACCGTCGGCAGGGCGTTGGCGGCCGCGTTTTCGCGCGCCACCACCGTCACGCGCCAGCCTTCCGTGGCGCCCACCTCGCCCAGGAGCCAGCGCGGCGAAGCGCCGAGCGGCAGCGGAAAACCGAAGACCTGCTGCGACAACGCGCCCCAGTCGGGGGCGGTATAGCTGCGCCGATCGGCGAGCGTCAGCCGGGCGCCCGCAGCGTCGCGCACGAGTTCCGCGACGCCCTGGCCGAGCGGCGTGGTCAGCAGAATTTCGTCGCGTCCGGCATCGTGGCGCCAGTCGATCCCGACATGATGCTGCGTTTCGCCCTGTCGCACGGCCAGCCGGCCGACGAAGGCGAAGCGCGCGATTTCCTCGCTTGCCGGGCGCGCGGGCAGCATGGGTGCCGCCGCGCAGCCCGCCAGCAGGAAGGCCAGCAGCCAGACGGGCAGGAATCGCATCAGCGGGCGAGGCGCCGGATCGTTTCCGCCAGAACCTCGTTGGCGGGGCTCTCCCGGAACGCCTTGTCCCACACCTGGCGCGCCTCGTCCTTGCGGCCGAGCATCCAGAGCGCCTCGCCGAGGTGGGCGGCGATCTCGGCATCGGGGCGCAGGTTGAACGCCCGGCGCAGAAACTCGTACGCCGCATCGAGTTGCCCGAGGCGGAACAGAACCCAGCCCTTGCTGTCGAGGATGTAGGGGTCGTCGGGCGCCAGGGCGAGCGCCCGGTCGATCAGCGCGTTCGCTTCCTGAAGCCGGATGTTGCGGTCGGCGAGCGAATAGCCGAGCGCGTTCAGCGCGTGGGCGTGGTCGGGTTTGATCTCGAGCAGCCGGCGCAGACGGCTTTCCAGCTCGTCGAAACGCCCGATCTTTTCGGCCAGCAGGGCGATCTCGTAGAGCAGTTCGGGCTGGTCGGGCTGCTGCTCCAGGGCGGCGCTCAGGGCGGCGTGGGCATCGGCATGACGGTCGGCTTCGCGCAGCAGCTGGGATTCGCCGAGCAGCAGGCGGACGCGCTCCTGCGGGTTGGCCGTCTCGGTGGCGCGCAGATGCGCGCGCGCGGCGTCCAGCCGGCCCTGCCGGGCCATGATGCTGGCGGCGCCCAGGCGCGCATCGAGGAGGTGTTCGCCGCGGCCGACCGCGCCGAACCATTGCAGCGCCTCGTCCAGGCGCTTGCCGTCCGTCGCGATGCGGCCGAGATGCAGGCGCGCCTGGTCTGCCTGGGCATGGCCGAGATCGACGAGCCGGCGCAGATGGCTTTCGGCATCCTGCACGTCGCCGAGCTGCAGGGAGAGGATTGCCAGGGCGAAAACGATATCCCCGGCGCGGGCCGGGTCGGCCGGAGGCGCATCGAGCAGGATGCGGAATTCGCGGCGCGCCTCGGCGTAGCGCCTCTCGCCGGCCAGCGCGCGCGCGTAGGCCAGGCGCGCCTCGCGCGCCTGCGGATTGGCGGCGAGAAAGATCCCGAGGGCGGTCGCCGCCTCGGCGCGATCCTCGGTCAGTTGAGCGCGCAGCAGGGCCGCCGCTTCCCAGTGTGAACGCAGTTCGAGCGCACGGTTGATCGCCAGGCGCGCGGCGGGCAGGTCGCGCGCCTCGAAGGCGGCATGCGCCCGGGCGAAATGCGCCTCCGGCATGTTCAGGTAAGGCGCGCTGACGTCATCCACGACCGCGCGCGCCGCCTGGCGGTCGGCCACGCGCATGAAAAAGCGGTTCAGGTGCAGCAGGTTGCGCGCCAGAAACTGCGGCTCGGCGGCCAGCATGGGAGGCAACAGCGCGCGCAATTCCTCGAAGCGGCCCAGCGTCGCCAGCAGGCCGATCACGGCCTGGCGCGCGGCCGCGGAGTCCGGATCGGTTTCCTGCCAGATGCGCGCCGCCTGCAGCGCCGTTTCGTGGCGCCGGGCGTGCAGGCCGATTTCCGCGCCGCGCCGGGCGATGCGCGGGTCGCGCGTTTCCTGGGCGAGCTCGAGATAGATCTCGGCGGACTGGGCCAGCTGGCCGCGCTGCGCAGCTATCTCGGCGAGCAGCAGGCCGTTGAGCAGCCTGGGCGACAGCTCGACATGGGGCAAATTGGCGAGCGCCTTTTCCTGCTCGCCCGCTTCCGGCTTCTCTTCGTTCCGCTCGCCTTCCGGTTGGGCGGCCGGCGGGTGCGTCGGCGCCTGCGCTTCCCGCTGCGCCAGCGGGGCGCAGCCGGCAAACAGGGCGGCGGAAAGCAGCAGGGGAAGGAAGGGGTTCATCGGGGGCGGCCAAGCCAATTAGAATGGCCTGATGTTAACGTGAAAACGCCTTGCATGCCGTCCGCCACCCATGCCCGAATTGCCCGAGGTTGAAGTCACCCGCCGCGGCATCGCCGAACGCGTCGCCGGCCGACGCATCGAGTACGCCGTCCTGCGCGCGCCGACTTTGCGCTACCCGGTGCCCGCCGGCCTGGAACGCCTGCTTGCCGGCCGCCCATTGATCGAGGCGCGTCGGCGCGGCAAGTATCTGCTGCTCGATCTCGACGGCGGACACCTGCTCGTCCATCTGGGCATGTCGGGCAGCCTGCGCTTCGTCGCCCCCGGCGCGCCGCCCGGCCGGCACGACCACGCCGACTTCGTCTTCGGCGATGCCGTGCTGCGCTTCACCGACCCGCGCCGCTTCGGCGCCCTGCTGTGGCTGACCGGCGATCCGCTCGCCCATCCGCTGCTCGCCGGGCTGGGCGTCGAACCCCTCGGGCGCCGCTTTTCCGCCGCCTGGCTGCACGCCGCGCTGCGCGGCAAGTCGGCGGCGATCAAGCCGGCGCTGATGGACAGCGGGCTGGTGGTCGGCGTGGGCAACATTTACGCCGCCGAAAGCCTGTTCGACGCCGGCATCGACCCGCGCACCGCAGCCGGCCGCATCGGGCCGGAGCGCCTGCGGCGGCTGGCGCCGGCCATCAAGAAAACGCTGCGCGCCGCGATCCGCGCCGGCGGCAGCACCCTGCGCGACTTCTGTAGTCCGGCCGGCATGGGCGATTTCCAGGTGCAACACAAGGTCTATGGACGGGAAGGGGAGCCCTGCAGGGTTTGCGCCGCGCCGATCCGGCGCATCCGCCAGGGGCAGCGCACGACCTATTTCTGTCCGCGCTGCCAGCGCTGAGGCGCCGCTCAGCCGCCGGTCAGCTTCTTGAATTTCGCCATCAGCTGATCCTGCGTCTCGACGTGGTTGGGATCCTGCGGGATGCAGTCGACCGGGCAGACTTCGCGACACTGGGGCGTATCGTAATGACCGACGCATTCGGTGCATTTGTTCGGGTCGATGATGTAAATCTCGTCGCCTTGCGAAATCGCGTTGTTCGGGCACTCGGGCTCGCACACGTCGCAGTTGATGCATTCGTCGGTGATCATCAGGGCCATTGCGGTTTCCTCTCGTTTCAGTTGCGTTGATGCAGTTTTTCCGCCAGTTTCCCGGCCACCAGCGGATGCACGAAACTGGAGACGTCGCCCCCCAGGCTCGCGATTTCCCTGACCATGGTCGCCGAAATGAACATGTACTGCTCGCCCGGCGTCAGGAACAGGGTCTCGATGTCGGGATGCAGGCTGCGGTTCATGCCGGCCATCTGGAATTCGTATTCGAA
>CAZZFN010000069.1:0-10734 GCA_964653505.1 uncultured Methyloversatilis sp. | reverse complement strand
CGCGCGGCCTGCGTTACCATCTCGAAGACCGTGTGCTGGTGCACGGCCACAAGACGGTGGTGTTCCGTTGATCTAGGGAAAGGAAACCCGCGGCCAGCCGCAGTATCCTCACGACTCCCCCCACTTTTCCAGAGGAGTGAAGAACGATGAAGACCATCGGGCAGCTGATCGGTACGGCACCGCGCCCCCCCATCGCCGTGACTCCGGAGGATACCGTGCTGACCGCCCTGAAGACCATGGCAAACATGAACATCGGCGCCGTCGTCGTGGTCGAGAGTGGTCGGCTGGTCGGCATTTTCAGCGAACGCGACTATGCCCGTAAAGTCATCCTCTGCGGCAAGAACTCGACGGACACGAAGGTGGCCGAGATCATGACCGGGAAGGTGCTTTACGTGTCGCCCGCACACACGGTCAGTCAGGCGATGGCCCTGATGACCGAAAAGCACGTCCGCCACATGCCCGTGCTCGACACGCACAACACCCTGCTGACGGTGATCTCTCTGGGCGACCTTGTCAAGGAAACCATTTCGGATCAGGCATTCCAGATCCAGCAGCTGGAACAATACATCGCCGGGTGAGCGCCGCGTCGCCCGCCATCCCCGCCGCACGGCAGGGATGGGGGGGGAAGGGTTCAGTAGTGGTAGGCCGACTCGCCGTGGGAGGCGATGTCCAGGCCCTCGCGCTCTTCGTCTTCCGGCACGCGCAGGCCGACCAGCACATCGACGATCTTGTAGCAGAGGAAGGCGACCACGCCCGACCAGATCACGGCGATAGCCACGCCCCACAGCTGGCTGGTGACCTGAGCCGCCATGTCGAATTCGCCCACCGCATTGGCCACGTAGTCATACACGCCCGTGCCGCCCAGGGCCGGCGAGGCGAACACGCCGGTGAGGATCGAGCCCAGGATGCCGCCCACGCCGTGAATGCCGAAGACATCGAGGGCATCGTCCGCACCGAGCATCTTCTTGAGGCCGTTCACCCCCCACAGGCAGATCACGCCGGAGAGCAAGCCGATGATGACCGCGCCCATCGGCCCGACGAAGCCGCAGGCCGGGGTGATCGCCACCAGGCCCGCCACCGCGCCGGAAGCCGCGCCCAGCATCGAGGGTTTCCCCTTGAACAGCCATTCGGCGATCATCCAGGACAGCGTGGCGGCGGCCGTGGCGGCCAGGGTGTTGACCATCGCCAGGGCGGCCACGCCGTTGGCTTCGAGGTTGGAGCCGGCGTTGAAGCCGAACCAGCCCACCCACAGCAAGGCGGCGCCCACCATCGTCAGGGTCAGGCTGTGCGGGGTCATCGGCTCGCGGCCGTAGCCGACGCGCTTGCCGATCAGGTAAGCCCCCACCAGGCCCGCCACGGCCGCGTTGATGTGCACCACCGTGCCGCCGGCGAAGTCGAGCGCGCCTTTCGCCCACAACAGGCCCGCCCCCGCCACCACCTTCTCGAGCGAGGCCGCGTCGGTGATCGCGTCCGGGCCGTCCCAATACCACACCATATGGGCGAGCGGCAGGTAGCTGAAGGTGAACCACAGCACCGAGAAGAGCAGCACGGCGGAAAACTTCATCCGCTCGGCGAAGGCCCCGACGATGAGCGCCGTGGTGATGGCCGCGAAGGTGGCCTGGAAGACCACGAAGGTGAGCTCGGGGATGACGACGCCCTTGCTGAAGGTGGCGGCCACCGATTCGGGGGTGACGCCCGACAAGAAGAGCTTGTCGAAACCGCCGATGAAGGGGCTGCCGCCGGTGAAGGCCAGGCTGTAGCCGTAGATCACCCACAGCACGCTGATCGTCGAGAAGATGACGAACACCTGCATCAGCACCGAGAGCATGTTCTTGGCGCGCACCAGGCCGCCGTAGAACAGCGCGAGCCCCGGAATCACCATCAGGACGACGAGGATGGTGGCGATCATCATCCAGGCGGTATCGCCCTTGTGGGGAACGGGAACCGCCGCCACGCTGGCGGCGACGGCGGCAACGGCTTCCACTGTTTCGCTCATGACGAATTCTCCTTAAAGGGCATCCGTGCCGGTTTCGCCGGTGCGGATGCGCACGACCTGTTCGAGGTCGAAAACGAAGATCTTGCCGTCGCCGATCTTGCCGGTGCTGGCGGCTTTTTCGATGGCTTCGATGGTCTGCTCGAGCAGTTCGGACTTGATGGCTGCCTCGATCTTTATCTTGGGCAGGAAGTCGACGACGTATTCGGCGCCGCGATACAGTTCCGTATGCCCCTTCTGCCGGCCGAAGCCCTTGACCTCGGTAACCGTGATGCCCTGCACGCCGACGGCGGCGAGGGCTTCGCGCACCTCGTCAAGCTTGAACGGCTTGATGATGGCGGTGACGAGTTTCATGATTTCTCCTTGAAAAGAGGCGGTCGATTAGAAGGTCTTGCCGAAGGTCAGCAGCAGTCGCTCCTTGCCGAGATCCTTGCCGAAGGCGTTACGGTAGGGCTGGCCAGGGTCGCCTTTTGCATCGGTGCCGACATAGGACAGGCCAATCGCGCCGAAGCCGACATCCTTGGTGACGCCGAGCTTCCAGTCGGTATAGGACGCATCGCTGAGGTGCCTGATCTTCTGATGCCCGATATGACCGTTGATGCCCCAGCCGCCGCCGAGGTCGTAGGCGGCATTCAGCTCGAGATAGTTGCTGCCGCGTGTTTTTTCGCCGTTGGCGCCGACCCAGCCGAAAATGTGGCTGGAGACGGTATGGGAATACTTGGCGGACAGCCATTTCCAGCCCAGGCCGACATAGACCTCGGCGGTATCCGCATCCACAAAGCCCGTCGGAAAGGTGCCCGGATAGTTGTAGGTCAGCACGCCGACGTCGTAGCTGAAGTCGTCGGCGAACGTGCCTTTGTAGCCGCCATAGACGTCCAGTTCGATGCTGGAGCTGATGCCGCCGAGATCGGACAGCCAGGAAATGTTGGAGCCCCAGATCCCGGCATAGAGGCCGCTCTTGTGGGCGTAGTCGAATCCACCCTGCAACGCCGGCTTGCGGTTGGTCTGGGCAATGCCGCGGTAGAGGTATTCGGAGGCCAGGGTGACATTGCCGGTGAACGTGTGCTCAGGCGCGGGTTCGGTGGCAACGGCAGTCAGCGGGGCAGCAAGGGTACCGGCAACGGCGAGTGCGACGATTTTTGTGTTCATGCTTATCTCCAAAGTGGTTGCAGAACGGGAAAACTACGAGACCTCTCCTGCACTTAGCGTGCCTGCCATAAATATTCATTAACAAACAAATGGATAGACGATTCGCGCGATGCCTTTGCCTTGTGGACGCAGGAGAGCGTCGCACCGCTTTGATTCATTGGCATCGAGCGATGCACCAAGCGGGTGCGCGGCCCGGCACTCCGCGGCAATTGCGGATGGCATGGTGCGCGGTGCTACACTGACGCTATCGATAAGGAGCCTTTCCTCATGCTCGACCCGAAATTTCTCGAAGAGATCAGCGCCCGCATCTCCGCGGCGCTGGCGGCCACCCCCGCCGCCGATATCGAAAAGAACCTGCGCGCCCTGCTGACTGCCCAGCTGGCGAAACTCGACCTGGTGACGCGCGCCGATTTCGACATCCAGAAGGAACTGCTCGCACGTGCGCAGGCGCGTCTGGCGCAACTGGAAGCGCGCCTGGCCGAACTCGAAGCGCGCAAGTAGCCGCCGTGGCGCTCGCGGTCCTGAAAAGCCGCGCCCTGGCTGGATTGTCGGCGCCGGAAGTGGCCGTCGAGGTGCATCTGGCCAACGGCTTGCCGGGGCTCACGCTGGTCGGCTTGCCCGAAACCGAGGTCAAGGAGGCGCGCGACCGCGTGCGTGCCGCGATCCTGAACAGCGGCTTCGAGTTTCCCGCCAGGCGCATCACCATCAATCTTGCGCCCGCCGACCTGCCCAAGGAATCCGGCCGCTTCGACCTGCCGATCGCGCTGGGCATCCTGATCGCCTCGCAGCAACTGGAAACCGCCGCACTCGACGCCCACGAGTTTGCCGGCGAGCTGTCGCTCTCGGGCGAGCTGCGCCCGGTGCGCGGTACGCTTGCGATGTGTCTGGCGGCGGCGGACAGCGGGCGCGCCTTCGTCCTGCCCGCCGCGAGCGCGGACGAAGCGGCCCTCGCACGGAGCGCGGCGATACTGCCGGCGCGCGGCCTGCTCGATGTCTGCGCCCATCTTTCCGGCGCCGCGCCGCTCGCGCCGCATGCCTGCGCCGTCCCGCCAGCGCCGACTTGCGTGCCCGACCTGGCCGAAGTCAAGGGCCAGCTGCCGGCCAAGCGTGCGCTTGAAGTCGCCGCGGCCGGCCAGCATTCGCTGCTGATGTCGGGCCCGCCCGGTTCGGGCAAGTCGATGCTCGCCCAGCGCCTGCCCGGCCTGCTGCCGCCGATGACCGACCGGGAGGCGCTCGAAAGCGCAGCCGTGCATTCGCTCGCCGGCAGCTTCGATGTCGCCCGCTGGGGGCGGCGGCCGTTCCAGGCGCCGCACCATACGTCGTCGAGTGCGGCGCTGGTCGGCGGCGGCGGCGTGCCGCGCCCCGGCGAAATCTCGCTCGCCCACCACGGCGTACTCTTCCTCGACGAACTGCCCGAATTCGAACGGCGCGTGCTCGAGGCCCTGCGCGAACCGCTCGAGACGGGCCACATCCGCGTCGCGCGCGCGGCGCGGCGCGCCGAGTTTCCGGCGCGCTTCCAACTCGTCGCGGCAATGAATCCCTGCCCCTGCGGCTACCTTGGTGATTCACGCTGCCGCTGCTCGCCCGATCAGATCGCGCGCTACCGTGGCAAGCTCTCCGGCCCGCTGCTCGACCGCGTCGACCTGCTGATCGAAGTCCCGGCGGTGACCGAGTCCGAATTGAGCACGCGCGGCGAGGGCGAGGCTTCAGCCGTCGTACAGGCGCGCGTCGCCGCCGCGCGCGCGCGCCAGATCGAGCGGCAGGGCAAGCCCAACGCGCTGCTGACGCCCGACGAGATCGACACGCACTGCCTGCCCGACTGCGCCGGCGCGGCCCTGCTCAAGCAGGCGATGACGCGGCTCGACCTCTCGGCGCGCGCCTATCACCGCATTCTCAAGGTGGCGCGCACCATCGCCGACCTGTCCGGCGGCGACATCGTGCGCGGCCCGCACGTGGCCGAGGCGATCCAGTACCGGCGGGGATTGAGCGGCTAGAAAGTCTGCGCCCACCACAGGCGCGCGCGCAACCCCAGCCGCGTCGTGTAGCCGACGGTGCGGAAACGGATGTTCCCGGCGGGATCGACGAAGAAGTGGGTCGGCACGACGCTCACCCCCCAGACCTCCGCGATGTCGCTGTCGTCGTCGATGAGGGCGGGAACGGCGAGGCCGCGTTCCGCGAGGTACCCGGCAACTTCCTGCCGGTCGCCGGACTGCATCGCGATGCTGATCACCGGCCAGTCTTGGGCCACAGCCTCGATGTTGCCGGCCTCGGCGCGGCAGACCTTGCACCAGGTGGCCCAGAACACGACCAGTCGTGCCGTCTTGTCGGCGCCGAGACTCGCCGTGCTGCCGTCGGTGCGCAGGCCGGTCAGCGGCGGCGCGACGCCGCTGGCGAGCCCGCTGGTACGCCAGGCGGCCACCGCGGCAACGATGGCGATCAGGATCAGGGCTTCGATCGCCCAGCGCCTCCAGCGCTTCGGGTCGCGTAGGGCAAGCTTGATGGAATCGAGTTTCATGGCGCGCGATATTAACAGCGGAACCGTTTGAGTTTTTCAGGATCGACCCGACATCCAACGCAGATGAGGGAGCGGATCATGGTCGATGTCCATCGTGATGAAACGGTCGATGCGCCGCGCGGCGTCGAGCGGCTGGTGGCGGGTAAAGAGACATCCGACGGCGCCGGGGTGCGCCTGACCCGCGTGCTGACGGAAGACCTCCAGCGCCGCCTCGATCCCTTCCTGATGCTCGACGCCTTCGGCAGCGATAACCCCGACGACTACATCGCCGGCTTTCCGGATCATCCGCATCGCGGCTTCGAAACCATCACCTACATGCTCGCCGGGCGCATGCGGCATCGGGACAGTGCCGGCCACGAAGGTCTCCTCGAGAACGGCGGCGTGCAGTGGATGACCGCCGGGCGCGGCGTGATCCATTCTGAGATTCCGCAGCAGGAAGCGGGCGTGATGGAAGGTTTCCAGCTCTGGCTCAACCTGCCGGCCGCCGAGAAGATGTGCGCGCCCTGGTATCGCGACTTCGCCGCCGCCGACCTGCCGCGTTTTACGACGGCCGCCGGCGTCGCGGCGATCCTGATCGCCGGGGAAAGCCACGGCGTGACCGGCGCCGTGACGCGCGCCGCCACCGCGCCGCTCTACCTCGATCTGCATCTGCCGGCCGGCGCGCATTTCATCCAGTCGCTGGCGGCCGAGCACAACGCCTTCGTCCATATCTATCGGGGCGCCGTGGCGATTGCCGGCGCCGCAGTGCCGGCCGGCCGCATGGCCATCCTGAAGAACGAGGGCGACGGCGTTGTCGTCGAGGCGATCGAGGATGCGCGGGCGATCCTCGTCGCCGGCCGTCCGCTCGGCGAGCCGATCGCGCAGTATGGCCCCTTCGTCATGAACACGCAGGCGGAAATTCAGCAGACGCTGGCCGATTATCGCGCCGGCCGGCTGGCTTGAGCGGTCAATACCAGGTTGTCGCGATGAATCAGCTCCGATTCATCGACGTAACCGAGGATGTTTTCGATCTCCTGGCTGGGGCGCCCGGCGATTTTCCGCGCCTCGTCGCCCGGATAGTTGACCAGGCCGCGCGCGACTTCATTGCCGTGGTCGTCAAGGCAGGCGATCACCGCGCCGCGCTCGAAGTCGCCATTCACCGCGCGCACCCCGATCGACAGGAGGCTTTTGCCGCGCCGCAGGGCCTCGACGGCGCCGCCGTCGATCTGCACCGATCCGCAGACCCGCAGGTGATCGGCGAGCCATTGCTTGCGCGCGGCCAGCGGCGTCTGGCGCGCCCGCAGGCAGGTGCCGACGACATCGCCGTTGGCGGCGCGGATTAGGGCGCCGCTTTCCCGGCCGCCGACGATCAGGGTATGGGCGCCGCTGCGCGCGGCGCGCCGGGCGGCGCGCACCTTGGTGATCATGCCGCCCCTGCCGATCTGGCTGCCGGCGCCGCCGGCGATCGACTCGTAGGCCTCGTCGTCGGCCTCCCCTTCCGCGATCAGCGTCGCCTGGGGATCGATGCGCGGATCCGCCGTGTAGAGGCCCTTCTGATCGGTCAGGATGATCAACGCCTCCGCTTCGACGAGATTCGCGACCAGTGCGCCCAGCGTGTCGTTGTCGCCGAAGCGGATTTCGTCGGTAACCACCGTGTCGTTCTCGTTGATGATGGGAACCACGCCCAGTTCCAGCAGGGTGTTCAGGGTGATGCGCGCGTTCAGGTAGCGGCGGCGGTCGGCAAGGTCGTCATGGGTCAGCAGGATCTGCGCCGATTTCAGCCCATGGCGGGCGAAAACGGTTTCGTAGGCCTGCGTCAGCCCCATCTGGCCCACGGCCGCGGCCGCCTGCAGCGCGTGCATCGCATGCGGACGGCGGGACCAGCCCAGGCGCTGCATGCCGGCCGCGATGGCGCCCGAGGAAACCAGCAGCACCTGCCGCCCCGACTGGTGCAGCAAGGCGATCTGCCGGGCGCATTCGGCGATGAATTCTGTGGACAGTCCCGCTCCGTTGTCGGTCACGAGCGCGCTGCCCACCTTGACGACGATGCGTTTGCATTGGGCGATGTCGTTGCGCATCATGGATTGTCCGTCAGGAATTGCATGATCTTCTGGCACAGCAGGGCGCAGCCTTCGCCGGTCGCACCGGAAACCGCGTGCACCGCCGCACCGCCGCCGAGGGCGCCGGCCAGCTCGGCGAGCCGGCGGAGGCGCTCGTCCGCGGGGATCAGATCGATCTTGTTGAGGACGATCCAGCGCGGTTTGCGGTACAGGTCCTCGTCGAACCTGCGCAGTTCTTCGACGATGGTGCGCGCGTTGGCGACGGGGTCGCAGGCCGGATCGGGGGGCGCGACATCGATCAGGTGCAGGAGCAGCCGCGTGCGCTGCAGATGTTTGAGGAAGCGGTGCCCGAGACCTGCGCCAGCCGAGGCTCCCTCGATCAGCCCGGGAACGTCGGCGATGACGAAACTGCGATTCTCGCCGACCCGGACCACTCCGAGATTCGGTTGCAGGGTCGTGAACGGGTAATCGGCCACCTTGGGCCGCGCAGCGGAAACGGCGCGAATGAACGTGGATTTTCCGGCATTCGGCAGGCCGAGCAGGCCGACATCGGCCAGCACCTTGAGCTCGAGCTTCAGCTCGCGCGACTCGCCCGGCTCGCCCGGCGTGAATTGGCGCGGCGCCCGATTGGTGCTCGACTTGAAATGCAGGTTGCCCAGTCCGCCCGCACCGCCTTTGGCAATCACGGCGCTGGCGCCGTCGGCATCCAGGTCGGCCAGCAGCTCGCCCGTGACGGCGTCCGCGATCACCGTCCCGACCGGGACGCGCAGGGTCAGGTCGCCGCCCCCCTTGCCGTAGCAGTCCGCCCCGCGACCGTTGCCGCCATGCTCCGCGCGAAAGACGCGCGTGTAGCGATAGTCGATCAGGGTGTTGAGATTGCGGTCGGCAATCATCCGGATGCTGCCGCCCCGCCCGCCATCTCCGCCGTCGGGTCCGCCGCGGGGAACATATTTTTCCCGCCGGAACGAAACGGCGCCATTGCCGCCGTTGCCGGCATGGACGGAGACGAGCGCTTCATCGAAGAATTTCATGATCGAAATGAAAAAGCCCCATCCGGCGGGACAGGGCTTCGTTCATCGCTTTCGGCAGATTCAGGCGGCAGGGACGATGCTCACGTATTTGCGCTGCCGGGGCCCCTTGACCGCGAAGCTCACGGTTCCGGTCGCCTTGGCGAACAGGGTGTGATCCTTGCCGACGCCGACATTCTCCCCGGGGTGGAACTGGGTGCCGCGCTGACGCACGATGATGTTGCCGGCGGCGACCATCTGTCCGCCGAACCGCTTCACGCCGAGCCGTTTCGATTCCGATTCGCGACCGTTGCGGGAACTGCCGCCAGCTTTCTTGTGGGCCATGTGTCTGCTCCTGTGCTATTGGAAATCAGGCGTTGATGCTGCTGATTTCGAGTTCCGTGTAGTTTTGGCGGTGCCCCTGGTGCTTCTGGTAATGCTTGCGTCGCCGCATCTTGAAAATCTTCACCTTGGGATGGCGGCCCTGAGCGATCACCCTGGCGACCACCGTCGCACCGGGCAGCGTCGGGGAACCGATCTTGACGGTTTCTCCTGCGCCGGCCATCAGCACCTGGTCGAGGGTGATTTCAGCGCCAACGTCTGCCGGTATCTGTTCTACCTTGATCTTCTCGCCTGCGACAACGCGAAATTGCTTGCCGCCGGTTTTTATGACCGCATACATGATGTTGGACCTCTGCTGTTCGTTTCCGAGAACCGCGTATTCTAGTCGGAGGAGTCCCCTCGGTCAAGGCCGTGCCCCGGTCGATTGACGGCATTGCGGCAACGACTTACCATGCGCCGGAATCTGGAACCCCCTCTTGAATCCCACAGCAATTTACCCCCTGATCGCCGGCGACATGCAGGCCGTGGATGCGGTCATTCGCCTGCGGCTCCATTCGGACGTCCCCCTGGTGCGCCAGATTGCCGAATACATCGTCGCGGCGGGGGGGAAGCGCCTGCGCCCGGCGCTCCTGCTCCTGTCGGCCGGCGCGCTCGGATATGACGGCGCGCGGCGGCACGAGCTCGCCGCGGTGGTCGAGTTCATCCATACCGCAACACTGCTGCACGACGATGTGGTCGATGAATCCGCATTGCGTCGCGGCAGGGAAACCGCCAATGCGCAGTTCGGCAACGCCGCCAGCGTCCTGGTCGGAGATTTTCTCTATTCCCGGGCATTCCAGATGATGGTGGATGTGGGCAGCATGCGCGTCATGCAGGTGCTTGCCGATGCGACCAACGTGATCGCCGAAGGAGAGGTGCTGCAGCTCATGAACTGCCGCAACCCCGATCTTTCCGTGGCAGGCTATCTGCAGGTCGTGCGCTACAAGACGGCGAAACTTTTCGAAGCGTCCGCGCGCCTTGCCGCCATTTTGGACGATGCGCCTCCCGAGATCGAAGAAAGTCTGGCGGCCTACGGCATGCATTTGGGCACCGCATTCCAGATCGCCGACGACGTCCTCGATTATTCCGGGGAGCAGGAGCAGATCGGCAAGAGCCTGGGCGACGATCTGGCCGAAGGCAAGCCGACCTTGCCCCTGATCTACGCGATGGAATTCGGCGATGCCGGCCAGTCCGGCGTCGTGCGACGCGCACTCGAGTCGGGGGGGCGCGCAGCCTTTCCCGAGGTCATCGAGGCGGTGGAATCGACCGGCGCGTTGCGGGCCGCCCTGCAAGCGGCCGAAGAAGAAGCGGAGAGGGCCCGACTCGCCTTGCGGGCGATACCCGGTAGCCACTACCGCGATGCTTTGCTACAATTGGCCTCCTTTGCGGTCAATAGGCGCTTTTGACAACAGGCGCCTGCGGGCATCGCAAAATGCGTCGGGGTGTAGCTCAGCCTGGTAGAGTACTGCGTTCGGGACGCAGGAGTCGGAGGTTCGAATCCTCTCACCCCGACCAAACGCCGCATCGCCGACCTCGGCCACCCCCGGTCGATGAAACGCAGGCGGCGGCGGTCGGCACGTAAGGCGTTTCACGCTAAAACGGATTGACCTCGAAGCGTCCTCAATGCGCCTCCTCCCAGTTTTCCCCGAC
>CAZZFN010000068.1:0-10796 GCA_964653505.1 uncultured Methyloversatilis sp. | reverse complement strand
CGGCGCATCGCTTCCGCGTAAGTCATGCGCGGGAAGGGATCGGGCAGGTCGACGTCGATGGCGTCCTTGAAGACGGTGCGGATCAGCTGCTCGATCAGGCCGATGATCGCGGTCTCGTCCATGAACGAGGTCTCGATATCGACCTGGGTGAATTCGGGCTGGCGGTCGGCGCGCAAATCCTCGTCGCGGAAGCACTTGACGATCTGGTAGTAGCGGTCGTAGCCGGCCACCATCAACAGCTGCTTGAACAGCTGGGGCGACTGCGGCAGGGCGAAGAACTGGCCCGGATGCACGCGCGAAGGCACCAGGTAGTCGCGCGCGCCCTCGGGGGTGGATTTGGTCAGCATCGGCGTTTCGATGTCGATGAAGCCGTGGTCGTCGAGGAAGCGGCGGAAGGCGCGCGCGGTCTTGTAGCGCAGCATCAGGTTCTTCTGCATCTGCGGGCGGCGCAGGTCGATGACGCGGTGAGTGAGGCGCACGTTCTCGGACAGATTGTCGTCGTCGAGCGGGAAGGGCGGCGTGGCGGCGACGTTGAGCACCTCGATGTCGTGGCACAGCACCTCGACCTCGCCCGAAGCCATGTTGGGATTCTCGGTGCCGGCAGGACGGCGACGCACCTTGCCGACGATCTTGAGGACGAACTCGTTGCGAACACTCTCCGCGCGCGCGAACATCTCGGGGCGATCGGGATCGCACACCACCTGGGCGATGCCCGCGCGGTCGCGCAGGTCGATGAAGATCACGCTGCCGTGATCGCGCCGGCGGTGGGCCCAGCCGCAGAGGGTGACGACCTGGTCGACATGGCCGGCGTTGAGTTCGCCGCAGTAGTGGGTTCGCATGATGTTTCCGGGGATGAAAGTCGGTGCCGGCGGGACGGCCGGCACGGGGTTATTCGTTCTGCGCGCGCCCGACGAGGTTGGGATAACGCTGCCGCGGGGGAACCACGCCCATCGAGACGATATACTTGATCGCGTCATCGACGGGGATATCCAGTTCGATGGTCTCGCGCCTCCTGACGAAAAAGAAAAAACCATTGACCGGGCTGGGCGCGGTGGGAATGAAGACGCTCACATATTCCTCCTCGAGCAGGTCGTCCACCTGGCGGGCCGGCGTCCCCGTCTGAAAGGCCACTGCCCAGGCTTCCGGGTGGGGGAAGCGCACCAGCAGCACCTTGCGGAAGGCCTCGCCGCTGTCGGAGAACAGGGTGTCGGACACCTGCTTGACGCTGTAGTAGATCGATTTCACCACCGGGATGCGGGCCAGGATGCCCTCCCAGAACTTGACGAGCTTCTGGCCGACGATGTTGGCGGTCACCAGGCCCGTGACGAAGATGATCACCAGGGTGAGGAGCGTTCCCGCGCCGGGGATGTCGAAACCCAGCCAGTTGGCCGGGTGAACGGCCGCCGGCAGCAGGCGCAGGGACTGGTCCATGGCGCCCACGATGGCCGTGACCACCCAGACCGTGATGACGAGCGGGATCCAGATGAGGAGCCCGGTGATGAAATATTTCTTCAAGGGCGGTCAGGCGCAGGAGGGACAGGCGCCGCTCCCGCCCTGGCAGGGCGGCGGATTGTCGGCTTTCGGCGCAGGCTTGCCGCCGCCCTTGAAATCGGTCTGGTACCAGCCGCTGCCTTTCAACTGGAAACCGGCGGCAGTCAGCTGCTTGCCGAAGCTTTCGGCATGGCATTCGGGGCAGGTCGTGAGCGGGGGATCGGATATCTTCCGCAGGACATCCTTCTCGAAACCGCAGTGGCTGCAACGGTAAGCGTAGATGGGCATGTTCGTCTCCAAAATTTCCGGGATTATATTGGGGCGCAGGGTCGAAATGACGCCGACGCCCGCGCGGGGCCTAAATCGGTGCCGGCAGCGAAGAAATCAAGGTCAAAGCGCGCCGAGATAGGCCTGGTTGATCTGCTTGCCCCAGAAGAGGGCGATGATGCCGGCCGCAGCCAGATAGGGGCCGAAGGGAATCGGTACGTTGCGCCCGTGCCGGGCCAGGACGATCAGGACGATGCCGACCGCGGCGCCCACCAGCGATGAGGCCAGGATCACCAGCGGCAGCATCTGCCAGCCGAACCAGGCGCCGATCGCCGCCAGCAGCTTGAAGTCGCCGTGGCCCATGCCTTCCTTGCCGGTGGCGAGCTTGAACGCCCAGTAGACCAGCCACAGGGCGAGGTAGCCGGCCGCTGCGCCGATCACGGCGTCCGGCAGGGTGGCGAAGGTGCCCTGGAGGTTGACCAGGAGTCCCGCCCAGAGGAGCGGCAGGGTAATGCCGTCGGGCAACAACTGGGTATCGAGATCGATGAAGGTCAGGGCGATCGTCGCGGCGATGAACAGCAGGGCGCCGGCCGCCGCCAGCGCGACGCCGAAATGCCAGGCGGCGTACCCGAACAGCAGGCCGGTGAGCGCCTCGACCAGCGGGTAACGCAGGCCGATCGCCGCTCCGCAACCCTTGCAGCGACCCTTTTGCAGGAGATAGCTGACGAGGGGAATGTTCTCCAGCGCGCCGATGGCGTGCCCGCAGCCCGGGCAGCGCGAGCGGGGACGCAGCAGGGAGAGCGGTTCCCGTGCCGGCGGCGGCTCGCCCGCCAGCTCCGCGCATTGCGCCTGCCAGTCGCGCTCCATCATGAGCGGCAGGCGATGGATGACGACGTTGAGGAAACTGCCGATCAGCAGGCCGAACAAGCCGCAGACGGCGGCCAGCGTCGTCGGATCGAGATTCGCCATGGAGCCGCCGATCAGACGACGGCGCCGAGCTTGAAGATCGGCAGATACATGGCGATGATGATGCCCCCGATGAGAACGCCGAGCACCACCATGATCATCGGCTCCATCAGGCTGGACAGCCGATTGACGGCATCGTCGACCTCCGCCTCGTAGAAGTCGGCCACCTTGCCGCTCATGGCGTCGATCTGGCCGGATTCCTCGCCGATCGAGATCATCTGGATCGCCATGTTGGGGAACACGTTGGTGTTCTGCATCGCCACGGTCAGGCTCGCGCCGGTGCTGACCTCGGTCTTGATCTGCCGGGTCGCTTCCTTGTAGACGTAGTTGCCCGCAGCGCCGCCGACCGAGTCGAGGGCCTCGACGAGGGGAACGCCGGCGGCAAACATGGTCGACAGGGTGCGCGACCAGCGCGCCAGGGTGGCCTTGCGGAACACTTCGCCGAAGATGGGCAGACGCAGCGCCAGGCGGTCCATGACGATCTGCATCTTCTCGGAACGTTTCCAGAAATAGAAGAACGCATACAGGCCGCCGCCGATCGCGCCGAAAATGATGTACCAGTAATCGACGAAATAGTCGGAAATCGCCATGACGATCAGCGTCGGCCCGGGCAGGTCGGCGCCGAAGCTGGTGAACACCTTCTTGAACTGCGGCACGACGAAGATCATGATCACCGCCGTGACGATGAAGGCGACCACGAGGACGGAGATCGGGTAGAACAGCGCGCTCTTGATCTTGGCGATGATCGCCTGGGTCTTTTCCTTGTAGGTGGCCAGGCGGTCGAGCAGCTGGTCGAGAATGCCCGCCTGCTCGCCGGCCTCGACCAGGTTGCAGTAGAGACTGTCGAAATGGAGCGGATATTTGCGGAAGGCCTGATTGAGCGCGGAACCGGTTTCGACATCGGTCTTGATGTCCGCGACGAGCCGGCTCACCGCCGGATTGCTGGCGCCCTTGCCGACGATGTCGAACGACTGCAGCAGCGGCACGCCGGATTTCATCATCGTCGCCATCTGGCGGGTGAACAGCGTGATGTCCTTGTCGGTGACCTTGCCCCTGCGGCCCAGGGACTGCTTGGCAACCTTGGTGGCGAGAATGCCCTGGCGGCGCAAGGTGGTACGCACGACGGTCGGCGAGGCGGCGCGCAGCTCGCCGCGCACGATCTTGCCGCTCTTGTCTTTGCCTTCCCAGCGATAGTTCGTCAGGGAATCGTCCCGCTTGGGCGTCGCCATGCCTGCTCCTCGCACTATTTATGCAAGGTGATAATGCCCTGAGCCGGTCGAGTTGTAAAGGTCGAACAAGGCGCAGAGCGGGCTTTTCTTCATCAGGCCGGCCGGTTGAGCAAGACCTCGAGCACGAAGCGGCTGCCGACATAGGCCAGCAGCAGGGCGACGAAGCCGCTCAGGGTCCAGCGCAGCGCCTTGCGGCCGCGCCAGCCGTAGCGATGACGCCCGTAGAGCAGGGCGGCGAAAATCGCCCAGGACAGCAGGGCGAAGACGGTCTTGTGATTCAGCGGCAGCGCCTTGCCGAAGATCTGCTCGGAAAAAAACACGCCCGATGCCAGGGTCAGCGTCAGCAAGGCGAAGGCGATGTGAATCAGCCGGAACAGCAGGGCCTCCATGGTCAGCAGGGGCGGCAATCCGGCGAACAGCGGGGTCATGCGCCCGCGATGCAGGCGCTTTTCGGCCACGGCCATGAGGATGGCGTGCAGCGCAGCGAGCGTAAACAGGCTGTAGGCCAGCATGGCCATGAGAAAATGCATGCGAAATACCGGCGACTCGGCATTGGCCAGCAGGTGCTGGCCGGGCGACAGCCAGGGCAGCAGGGCGCAGGCCGCGGCAAGCGGCAGACCGAGCATCTGCAGGCCTTCCATGCGGGCGTAAAAACTTTCGATCCAGTAGAGCGCGACGGCCAGCCAGGCGATCATCGACAGGGCGACCGCGAAACCGAAGCGCATGCCCGCACCGGTTTCCGGCAGGATCGCCAGCCCCAGGGTGATGCCATGCGCAAGCAACGCCGCGACCAGCCAGCTGCGCTCCCAGCCGCTCAGTCCTTTCACCGGCTGGTCGAGCACCGCGCCGCGCCAGCGCGTGCGCCAGAAATGCCCGGCCAGACCGAGATAGAGCACGGCGGCCAAAACGTGCAGCACGGGGGTTTGCAGTAAGATGGACGGCATTTTTTGCAGTCTACACCATGCCCATGCTCGACAATCTGACCCAGCGCCTCGCCAAGGTCGTCAAGACGCTGCGCGGTCAGGCGCGCCTGACCGAGGACAATATCCAGGACATGCTGCGCGAGGTGCGCATGGCGCTCCTCGAAGCCGATGTCGCCCTGCCGGTGGTCAAGGAATTCATCGGCCGCGTCCGGGAGAAGGCGGTCGGACAGGAAGTGATCGGCTCCCTCACCCCCGGTCAGGCGCTGGTGGGCGTCGTTCACAGGGAGTTGATCGAGCTGATGGGCGGCGCGAAGGCCGAACTGAATCTCGCCTGCCAGCCGCCGGCGATCGTCCTGATGGCCGGCCTGCAGGGCGCCGGCAAGACGACCACCGCCGCCAAGCTCGGCAAGTGGCTCAGGGAGCGCCAGAAGAAGAAAGTGCTGACGGTCAGCTGCGACGTCTACCGACCCGCCGCCATCGAGCAGCTGAAGACGGTTTCCGCCCAGGCCGGCATCGACTTTTTTCCCTCGTCCGTCGGACAGAAGCCGGTGGAGATCGCCGCCGCCGCGCACGATTACGCGAAACGCCATTTCCACGACGTGCTGCTGGTCGATACCGCCGGCCGCCTCGCCATCGACGCGGCGATGATGGCCGAGATCCGCGCGCTGCACGAGCAGCTCAAGCCGATCGAGACCCTGTTCGTCGTCGATGCGATGCTCGGCCAGGACGCGGTGAATACCGCCAAGGCGTTCAACGCAGCCTTGCCGCTGACCGGGGTGATCCTGACCAAGCTGGACGGCGATGCGCGCGGCGGCGCGGCGCTATCGGTGCGCCATGTCACCGGCAAGCCGCTCAAATTCGCCGGCGTCGGCGAAAAGCTGACCGGCATCGAGGAATTTCATCCCGAGCGCATGGCCGGTCGCATCCTCGGCATGGGCGACATCCTCGGCCTGGTCGAAGAAGCGCAACGCAGCGTCGACCAGGAAAAGGCCCAGGAATTCGTCAAGAAGATGAAGTCCGGCAAGGGCTTCGATCTCAACGATTTCAAGGCCCAGATCGGCCAGATGCGCAGCATGGGCGGCATCGGGGCGCTGCTCGACAAGCTGCCGGCGCAGTTCGGCGCGCTGGCGCAGCAGGCCGGAGGCGCAGTCGAGGACAAGGCGATTCGCCGCCTCGAAGGCATCATCGACTCGATGACGCCGGCCGAACGCAGCAAGCCCGAACTCATCAAGGCCAGCCGCAAGCGGCGCATCGCCACGGGCGCCGGGGTGCCGGTGCAGGAAGTCAATCGCCTGCTCAATCAGTTCGAGCAGACGCAGAAGATGATGAAGCAGTTTTCCAAGGGCGGCATGGGCAAGATGATGCGTGCCGCGAAGGGACTGATGGGCGGCGCGGGCAGGGGCGGTCCGCCGGGCATGCCGCGTTGAAAGTCGGCGTCGGTGAGACGGCGCCAAACTTGATCTTTCGGATTGGCGATGTATATTGATCGTATGTAAATATACATACGAGGAGCGGGTCATGGCCTTGCAAATTGCCAACCCTGCTGTCGCCGATAAAGCGACACGGTTAGCTCAAGCACTGGGGGTATCGAAAACGGCGGTCATCGAACGCGCGCTGGATCGTTTGGCCGGCGAACTTGCGCCGCTGCCGGATGTTCATGCGCGGGCGATTGCCCTGCTTGCCCAGATCGACAGGATTCCGAACCGGCCGGACGCGGCCGACCCGTTGGAGTGGGACGAACTGGGCCTGCCGCGATGAGTCGGTGCTTTGTAGCCGACACCTCCGCCATTATCGCCGTCGTGTTTGCCGAGCCCGAGCGGGAGCATTTTCTCGACTGCATCCGTTTGGCCGAGAAGGTGCTTGTCAGTTCGGTGTCGCTGGTCGAAACGCGCATGGTGGTGCATGGCCGCAAAGGACAGCGGGCGGTGGTGCTGCTTGACGACTTTTTGCGTTTGCCGGTATTTGAAGTCGTTGCGCCGGGTGCGGAGGAAGCGGCCGCCGCCTATGCGGCTTTCGTCGCATTCGGAAAGGGCAGCAGTCATCCGGCGGCGCTCAATTTCGGCGATGTGTTCGGTTACGCGCTGGCCAAGGTGCGCGGCCTGCCCTTGCTCTACAAGGGCGACGATTTCTCGCAAACCGACATCGCCGCCGCCTGCGAGGCGTAACGGTCGCCGTGCCACGGGCGGTCCGCCAGGCATGCCGCGTTGATGGACCTATGTCCCGAACAGCGCTTCGACGAACTCCCGCGCCCTGAAGGGTTGCAGATCGTCGATGCCTTCGCCGACGCCGATGTAACGCACCGGCTTCGGGCATTGCCGCGCAATGGCCGCGAGCACGCCGCCTTTTGCCGTGCCGTCGAGCTTGGTGACGATCAGGCCGGTGACGTTGATGGCCTGGTCGAAGGCCTTGACCTGTTGAACCGCGTTCTGGCCGATGTTGGCGTCGAGCACCAGCAACACCTCGTGCGGGCCGGTCGGTTCGGCCTTCTGGATCACGCGGCGCACCTTGGCGATTTCTTCCATCAGGTTGAGCTGCGTCGGCAGGCGTCCCGCCGTGTCGGCCATCATCACGTCCAGCCCGCGCGCGCGCGCGGCGGCAATCGCGTCGAACACTACGGCGGCCGGATCGCCAGATTCTTGTGCGACAACCGTCACGTCGTTCCTGCGCCCCCACTCGGCCAGCTGCTCGCGCGCGGCGGCGCGGAAGGTGTCGCCGGCGGCCAGCAGCACGCCGTGGCCTTCCTTCTGGAACTGCCGGGCGAGCTTGCCGATGGAGGTGGTCTTGCCCGCGCCATTCACGCCGGCGATCATGATGATGAAAGGTTTGCGGCCATCGATGACCAGCGGCCGTTCGAGCGGCGTGAGCAGTTGCGTCATCAGGTCGATGAGCGCGGCGCGCAATGCCGCCGGCGCTTCGATCTTCTCCTGCTTCACTTTCGCGCGCAGCTCGGCGAGCAGCCAGGTCGTCGCCTCGACGCCGCAGTCGGCCATCAGCAGCGTGGATTCCAGCTCTTCGAGCAGCTCGTCGTCGATCTTCGCGCGGGAAAACAGTTCGCCCAGCGGGGTGTTCAGCGCGGCGCGGGTGCGCGCCAGACCGGCCCGCAGTTTTTCAACCCAGGGTCGTTCCGTCCAGGAGACCTTGGGAGCCTCCGGTGTCTCGCTTTTCTTCAGGAAACCAAACATGGGGAGCCCGTGTCGTAAGCAGGGTCGCGCGTTATGATGCGCGGCGGCCATTCTAATTCAACGCATTGCAGCGCCATGAACAACCGACTCTTTTCCGTCCTCTGCCTGGCGCTGTGCGCCGTCCTGCCAGCACCGACTTTGGCAAATCCGTTCGAGACCACGCTTGCCAACGGCCTGCGCGTGATCGTCAAGGAAGACCGCCGCGCGCCGGTGGTCGTCCATATGGTCTGGTATCGCGCCGGCAGCATGGACGAGAAGGATGGCGCCTCGGGCGTGGCCCATGTGCTCGAACACATGATGTTCAAGGGCACGCAGACGATCGGGCCCGGCGAATTCAACCGGCGCGTGGCCGAAGCGGGCGGGCGCGACAATGCCTTCACCAGCCTCGATGCCACGGCCTATTTTCAGATCGTGCCGAAGGCCGCGCTGCCCGAGATGATGCGCCTCGAAGCCGACCGCATGGCCCATTTGGTGCTCTCCGCCGAGGAGTTCGCCGCCGAAATCCTGGTGGTCAAGGAAGAGCGGCGGCTGCGTACCGAGGACAACCCGGAGGGGCGGCTGTTCGAAGCCCTCAAGGCCGCCGCCTTCATGGCCCACCCCTATCGCCGCCCCATCATCGGCTGGATGGACGATCTCAAGCACATGACCTGGCAGGACACGCAGGACTGGTATCGCGCCTGGTATGCGCCCAACAACGCCTATGTCGTCGTCGTGGGCGATGTCGATCACCGGGAGGTGTTCCGGCTGGCCGAAGCCGCCTACGGCCAGCACACGCCGCGCGCCCTGCCGGTCAGAAAGCCGCAGAACGAGCCGGCCCAGACGGGCATGCGCCGCGTCGTCGTCAAGGCTCCGGCCCAGCTGCCCTATCTGCTGATGGCCTGGAAGGTGCCCAAACTGGCGGATATCGACAAGGACCGCGAGCCCTTCGCGCTCGACGTGCTCGCCGCCTTGCTCGATGGCCACGACGCGGCGCGCCTGCCCCAGCGCCTGGTGCGCGCCGACCGGATCGCCCAGTCGGTGGGCGCGGGCTACGATGCCACGGTGCGCGGCGCAGCCACCTTTCTCCTGGCCGGCCAGCCGGCCGCCGGCCGCACGGTGGCCGAGCTCGAGGCCGCGCTGCGCGCCGAGATGGCGCGCATCCAGCAGGAGGGCGTCACCGAGGAGGAGCTCAAGCGCGTGAAAACCCAGGCCATCGCCGCCCAGGTGTTCAAGCGCGATTCGCTGATGGCGCAGGCGATGGAGATCGGCCAGATCGAGGCTGCGGGTTTTTCCTGGCGCGACATCGACACCCTCATCGCGCGCATCCGCAGCGTCAGCGCCGAGGAGGTGCAGGCCGTGGCGAAAAAATACTTCGGCGACGACACGCTCACCGTGGCCGTGCTCGACCCGCAACCCCTCGATGCCGCCGCGAAACGCCCGCGCGGCTTCGCCACCCGTCATTGAGGCACGCCATGCGTTACCTGCTCGCACTTGTCCTGTTCCTGGCCGGCCCGGCCCTGGCTGGCCCGCCGATCCAGCACTGGATCGCCCCCACGGGGGCCAGGGTCTATTTCGTCGAAAGCCGCAGCCTGCCGATCCTCGACGTGCAGATCGACTTCGCCGCCGGCGGCGCCCGCAGTCCGGCCGACCGGGCCGGGCTGGCCAGCCTCGCCGCCGCCCTCATCGAGGCAGGCACGCCGCAGATGAACGAGGAGCAGATCGCGGCCCGCCTCGTCGATCTGGGTGCCAAGCTGTCTTCCGGCTCCGACCACGACCGGGCCAGCGTGACCCTGCGGACGCTGGCCACCGCCGAGGAAAAAACCGGCGCGCTCGCCCTCCTGCGCGCCGTCCTCTCGACGCCGACTTTTCCCGAGGCTGCGGTGAATCGGGAAAAGACCCGCAGCATCGAGGCGCTGCGCGATGCGGACACCCGGCCGGACAGCCTCGTCGCGCGCCGTTTCGTCGAGGCCATCTATGCCGGCCATCCGTATGGCCGCCTCGCCACCCCCGACAGCGTGGCGCGCATCGACCGCGCCGACCTGGTCGCCTTCCACCGCAGCTTCTACGTGGCGCGCGGCGCGGTGGTCTCCATCATCGGCGACGTGTCGCGCGCCGACGCCGAGGCCATCGCCGTGCATCTCACCGAAGCCCTGCCGCCCGGCGCCCCGCCGCCGCCCCTGCCGCCCGTCGCCCTGCCCCGGGGCGAGACGATCAAGCTTCCCCATCCGGCCACGCAATCGCACATCCGCGTGGGCCTGCCGGCGATCCCGCGCGAGGACAGTCCCGACCATTTCGCGCTGCTGGTGGGCAACTACATCCTGGGCGGGGGCGGCTTCGTCTCGCGCCTCATGCAGGAAGTGCGCGAAAAGCGCGGCTTCGCCTACAGCGTCTATTCCACCTTCGCACCGCGCGTGCTGCCCGGGCCCTTCGAGATCGGCCTGCAAACGAAGCGCACGCAGGCCGCCGAGGCGCTCAAGGTGGTCGATGCGGTGCTCGCGGGCCTGCTCGCCGACGGGCCGACGGATGCGGAACTCGCGGCGGCCAAGAAAAACCTCATCGACGGCCAGGCGCTCAGGATCGACAGCAACGCGAAGCTGCTCGCCCACCTGTCGCTGATCGGCTTTCACGGCCTGCCGACGGACTACCTGGACCGCTTTCCGCAGCGGGTGGCCGCCGTGACGCGCGAGGACGTGAAAACCGTCATGCGCCGTTACCTCAGGCCGGCGCACCTCGTCACCGTGATCGTGGCGGCGGATTGA
>CAZZFN010000067.1:0-10976 GCA_964653505.1 uncultured Methyloversatilis sp. | reverse complement strand
CGGGCTGAGCAGCTTGAGGGTTTCGGGCAGTTCCTCGAGCGCCTTGAGGGAATCGCGCAGGTGATGCAGGTGGGCGATTTCCAGTTCGAGCTGGGCGGCGGTGGGCAGGAATTCGTGCAGCGGCGGGTCCATCAGGCGCACGGTGACCGGCAGGCCCTTCATGGCCTTGAAGATGCCCTTGAAGTCGGAACGCTGGATCGGCAGCAGGCGGTCGATCGCGGCCTGGCGCTCTTCGAGCGATTCGGCGAGGATCATCTCCTGCACGATCGGCAGGCGGTCGGTGGCGTTGAACATGCGCTCGGTGCGGCACAGGCCGATGCCCATGGCGCCGAATTCGCGCGCGCGCGCGGCGTCCTCCGGCGTGTCGGCGTTGGCCATCACCCTGAGGCGGGCGACCTGGTCGGCCCACTTGAGCAAGGTGGCCATGTCGGCGCCGAACTCGGCCCGCACGGTCGGCACCTCGCCCGCATAGACATTGCCGTTGCCGCCGTCGATGGTGATCACGTCGCCTTCGTGCAGCGTGGTGTCGCCGATGGTGGCGCGCCGGTTGAGGTCGTCGATGTGGATCGCCTCGCAGCCCGACACGCAGGGCTTGCCCATGCCGCGCGCGACCACCGCGGCATGCGAGGTCTTGCCGCCGCGCGAGGTGAGGATGCCCTGGGCCTGGAAAAAGCCGTGGATGTCCTCGGGCTTGGTCTCCTCGCGCACCAGGATGATCCGCTCGCCCGCCTTGCCGCGCTGCTCGGCGCTGTCGGCGTCGAAGACGATCCTGCCCGAGGCGGCGCCGGGCGAGGCCGGCAGGCCGGTGGCCAGCGGCTTGCCCTTGAAACTGGGCGACAGCTGCGGTACCAGCAGCTGTTCCAGCATGGCCGGATCGATGCGCAGCAGGGCCTTTTCCTTGGCGATCAGCCCCTCCCGGAACATTTCGACCGAGGTGCGCACCATCGCCTGGGCGTTCATCTTGCCGTTGCGCGTCTGCAGGCAGTAGAGCGTGCCGCGTTCGATGGTGAACTCGAAGTCCTGCACCTCCTTATAGTGGGATTCGAGGCGATTGCGCAGTTCGATCAGCTGGCGATAGATCTCCGGCATGTCCTGCTGCATCGCGGCAATCGGCTTGGGCGTGCGGATGCCGGCCACCACGTCTTCGCCCTGCGCATTGACCAGGTATTCGCCGTAGATCTGGTTCTCGCCGGTGCCGGGGTTGCGCGTGAAGCCGACGCCGGTGCCCGAGTCGTTGCCCATGTTGCCGAACACCATGGTGCAGATGTTGCACGCGGTGCCGTTGGCCATCTCCCGGGTGATCTTGAACTGTTTGCGGTAGTCGATGGCGCGCTTGCCGTTCCAGGAGCGGAACACGGCGCCGATGGCGATTTCGAGCTGCTTGTAGGGGTCTTCCGGGAAGGGCTTGCCGGAATGCTCGGCGACGATCTGGAGGAAGCGATCCGACAGTTCCGCCAGATGCTCGGCCTTGAGATCGATATCCTGCCGGACGCCGACCTTCTCCTTGATCGCCTTCATCGCCTCGTCGAATGGCCGGTCCTCGATGCCCAGGGCGATCTTGGCGAACAGCTGGACGAAGCGCCGGTAGGCGTCGTGGGCGAAGCGCGGGTTGTCGGTGAGCTTGATCAGCGCCGCGAGCGAGGTCTTGTTGAGGCCCAGGTTGAGGATGGTGTCCATCATGCCCGGCATCGACATCGAGGAACCGGAGCGCACCGAGACGAGCAGCGGGTTATCGCCGCCGCCGAACTGCTTGCCGGTCTTCTGCTCGAGATCCTTCATGTGGCCGAGAATCTCTTCCCAGGCGCCCTGGGGCAGTTCGTCGTGCTCCAGATAGGCCAGGCAGGCGTCCGTCGCGATCGTGAAGCCCGGCGGGACATTCAGGCCGATCTGCGTCATCTCGCACAGGTTCGCCCCCTTGCCGCCCAGCAGCATCTTGTTCTTGCCGTCGCCCTCTTCAAAGGCATAGACAAACTTCCGGCCCGTCGTTCCCATTCCTGCTCCCTTTCCCTGGTGTTTTCGTTTGGCCCGCTGCGCAGCGGTGCAACCCGTTAAGATAGCAAAACGTCCGGAACTCCGGTAGATCGCCCCCAGCCGCTCCCCATCCCGAGGATTCTTTCATGTGGTTTCGCAATCTGCGCCTCTACCGCCTGCCGGCGGGCTTCAAAGCCGATTTGACCGACTTCGAATCCCGCCTGGCGCGGCGTCCCCTCGTCCGCTGCGGCAGCTTCGAAATGGCCAGCCGCGGCTGGGTCTTCCCGCACCGGGACGGGACATTCGTCCATGCCGTCGAGCGCCAGTGGCTGCTGGCGCTGGGCGTCGAGCAGAAACTGCTGCCGACGACCGTGATCCGCCAGACGGCGCAGGAACGCGCCGCCGTCATCGAGGCCGAACAGGGCCGCAAGGTCGGCCGCAGGGAAATGCGCGATCTCGTCGAGCGCGTCACCGAGGAGCTGCTGCCCAAGGCCTTCTCCCAGCGCCGCACGACCTGGGGCTGGCTCGACCCGGTGCATGGCTGGCTGGCGGTGGATGCCGGCTCGGACGCGCGCGCCGACGAGTTCATGGAAACGCTGCTCGCCACGCTCGGCGACATTGCGCTGCGCCCCTTGCAGACGCAGGTGTCGCCGCTGTCCGCGATGACCGGCTGGCTCGCCGCCAACGACCCGCCGGTCGGCTTCAGCCTCGACAGCGACCTCGAACTGCGCGCCGCGAGCGCGGCGCAGTCGGCGATCCGCTACGTGCATCACGACATCGGCGGTGCCGAGATCGCCGCCCACATCGCCGCCGGCAAACTGGCGACCCGGCTGGGCATGACCTGGAACGACCGGATTTCCTTCGTCCTCACCGACAAGCTGCACCTCAAGCGGCTCGGCTTCCTCGACGTGCTCAAGGAGCAGGCAGAGCGTGCGGCCGAGGGCGCCGACGCACTCTTCGATGCCGATTTCGCCCTGATGGCGGGCGAACTGGCGCAGCTGTGCGAGGCGCTCCTGCTTGCCCTCGGGGGCGAACAGAAGCCCGCCTGATCAGCCTTCCCGGACGCGGCGCGCGATGTGCGCCAGCGCCTCCTCGACCTGGTCGACGAGGATCAGGCACAGGTCGCCGGCTTGCAGTTTGGCGAGCGCCGCGTCGATGGCGGCGAACTCGCCGCGGATTTCCTCGATGGCGCGCGTGCGCGGGGCGCCGACCAGTCCGCGTTGCAGCAGGGCCAGCACTTCGCCGTCGGCGCGGCCGCGCTGGCAGGCGTCCTGATAGAGGATCGCGCCGTCGAAGGCGGCGCCGAGAATTTCCGACTGGCGCACGATGTCCTCGTCGCGCCGGTCGCCCGCCCCGCTGATGACCACCCAGCGCCGTTTGGCCGGCAAGGCGTCGACCGCCCCGACCAGGGCCTGGATGGCGTCCGGGTTGTGGCCGTAGTCGGCGATCAGGGTCGCCCCGCGGTAATCGAACAGATTGAAGCGGCCCGGGGCGGCCACGGCGTCGCTGACGAAGGTGGCCAGGCCGAGACGGACGAGGTTCCAATCGATGTCGAGCGCCCAGGCCGCACCGATCGCCGCCATGGCGTTTTCGATCTGGAAGGCGATCGTCCCGCCGCGGGTGAGCGGGATGCCGGCCAGGTCGAGCCGCTCGATGCTGGCGCCCTCGGCGCAGGCGATGGCGTCTCCGTCGCGGTAGATCGCCCGCTTGCCCTGGGCGCGGTGCATCATCATGGCCGGATGGTTGGCGTCGATGGCGAACAGGATCGCGCGCCCCGGACAGGCGCATGCCATCTTCGCGACATGCGCATCGGCCGCGTTCAGCACCGCCGTCCCGCCGGCGCCGACATTCTGGACGATGACGCGCTTGACCACCGCGAGTTCCTCGGTGGTGGTGATGAAATTGAGCCCGAGATGGTCGCCGATGCCGATGTTGGTGACCACCGCGACATCGCAGCGGTCGAAGCCGAGGCCCTCGCGCAGGATGCCGCCGCGCGCGGTTTCCAGCACGGCCGCATCGACTTCGGGATGCACCAGGACGTTTTTCGCGCTTTTCGGGCCGCTGCAGTCGCCGGTATCGATGCGGCGGCCCTCGACATAGACCCCGTCGGTGGTGGTCATGCCCATGCGCCTGCCGGACTGGCCGATCAGGTGGGCGGTCAGGCGCACGGTGGTGGTCTTGCCGTTGGTGCCGGAAACCGCCACGATCGGGATGCGGCCATTCTCGCCCGGCGCGAACAGCGCGTCGATCGCCGCCGCACCGACGTCGCGCGCCTTGCCGTAGGACGGATCGAGATGCATGCGCAGGCCCGGCGCGGCGTTCAGCTCGACGATGCCGCCGCCCTGCTCCTCGAGCGGCTGACCGATGTTTTCGCAGACGACATCCACCCCGGCGATGTCGAGCCCGATCATCCGGGCCGCGGCGATCGCCCGCGCGGCGATTTCCGGATGAACGTCGTCGGTGACGTCGGTCGCCGTGCCGCCGGTCGACAGATTGGCGTTGTTGCGCAGCACGGCGCGCGCGCCCTTGGGCAGCACCGTGTCCGGCGTGTAGCCCTGCACGGCCAGGCGCGCCATGGCGATGTCGTCGAAGCGGATCTTGGTCAGGGAGGTGGCATGGCCCGTGCCGCGGCGCGGATCGCTGTTGACGATGTCCACCAGCTGGCGCACCGTATGCGTGCCATCGCCGATCACGGTCGGCGGCTCGCGCCGTGCGGCGGCCACCAGCCGGTCGCCGACCACCAGCAGGCGGAAATCGTTGCCGGCGATGAACTTCTCGACCAGCACCCGGCGGCTGATCTCCCGCGCGGCGCCGAAGGCGATTTCGAACAGGTCGCGGCTGGCGATGTTCACCGTCACTCCCTTGCCCTGGTTGCCGTCGTAGGGCTTGGTCACCACCGGCAGGCCGATTTCGTTGGCCGCCCGCCAGCCCGCCTCGACCTCGGCGACCACGACGCCTTGCGGCGCCGGCACGCCGGCCGCGCGCAGCAGCGTCTTGGTCAGATCCTTGTCCTGGGCGATCGACTCGGCGATCGCCGAGGTGCTGTCGAGTTCGGCGGCCTGGATGCGCCGCTGCCGGCTGCCCCAGCCGAACTGGACCAGGCTGCCGCGCGTCAGGCGCCGGTAGGGGATGCCGCGCGCCTCGGCGGCCCGGACGATGGCGCCGGTCGAGGGGCCGAGCCGCTCGTCCTCGTTCATCTCGCGCAGCTGCGCCAGGGCGTCTGCGAGATCGAAGGGCGTGTCGGCCAGCGCGGCGCGGCACAGGTCTTCCGCCAGCCCGAGGGCGCGGCGGCCCACCGTCTCCTCGCTATACTCGATCACCACCTGGTAGAGACCGGTTTCCGTGGTCGGCGCGGTGCGGCCGAAGCTGACCGGGCAGCCCGCCTGGGCCTGCAGGTTGAGCGTGGCGAACTGCAGCGCATGGGCGACCGAAATGTCGCCTTCGTAGCCGATCGGCCGCATGGCGCCGATGAGCGGAAAGCGGGCGCGGATGCGCGCCTCGAAACCCGGCAGCCGGCTCAGGGCGCGCTCGTTTTCCTCGCAGCGCACCAGCGCCTGGATGGCGGTGTGGCGAGACCAGAGATTGGGGCCGCGCAGGGCCCGGATACGCGAGATTTCCATGGTGTCTTGCGGCTCAGGCGAGCGCCTGGGCGGATGCGGAAAGATGGGTTTCGATGCCGGCGCGCAGCAGTTCGGGCGGCAGCCCGAGGGCCCAGCCGGCCGCCAGGGCGGCCAGCACGGCGGTCCGATGCCCGGCGCACTCCCGCAACAGGGGCAGCTGCGCCAGATCGACCAGCGGCGCTTCGAGCGCGGCGGCCGCCAGCACCAGCGTGCCGTCGCGCACCAGCAGGGCGCGCCCGCCCTTGCGGCGGTGCTCGACGACCGGGGCCGCGGCGGCATCGTTGCCGAACAGGATCACCTCGCCGTCGCACAGGCCGGCCATCTCGAGAACGGTCGGATCGTCGGCGTTGAGGATCGCGGCGCCGGACGGCAGGACCACATCGACCTGGGTGCGCAGCACCTTGCGAAGCTGCTCCGCATTCTCGATGCCGTGCTCGGGCAGCAGCGCCGCGGCATCGATGGCGGTGATCACGCCGACCTGACAGCGCTCGTAGGCCAGACCTTCGCCCGCCATGGCGGCGGGCGGGTTCTCGATCACCACGGCATCGACGGCGCGGTTCATGAGCAGGCGGCGCGCGGAGTCGAAATGGGCGTGGTCGCCCGCATCCAGCGTGCGCTGGTCGACCAGCAGCCCGTCGGCGCAGGCCAGGCCGGTGCGCCGTCCCGCCAGCTGCGCGAGGCGGGCGACGATGCGCGCGACCAGCGTCGTGGACCGGCTGCCGGTAACGCCGACGATGGGCACGCAGCAACTGTCGGTGCCGGGGAACAGATGGTCGACGATGGCCTTGCCGACCGGGCGCGGCCGGCCGACCGCCGGCTTGAGGTGCATCAGCAGGCTGGGGCCGGCATTCACCTCGACGATCGCGCCGCCTTGCGCCTGGAGCGGACGGGACACGTCCGCGCAGACCAGATCGATGCCGGCGATGTCGAGTCCGACGATCTTTGCGGCCAGGCAGGCGGCACGGGCGACTTCGGGATGAACTTCGTCGGTGACGTCGAAGGCGTGGTTGCCGGCACGCTGGATCAGCACCGCGCGTCCTGCCGGCGGCACGTCGGCGGCGCCGAAGCCCTGGCGTGCGATTTCCATCCGGGCGGCGGCGTCGAGGCGGATCGGGTTGAGCGGGTGCTCCTCGGTCGTGCCGCGCCGCGGATCGGCATTGATCTGGGTCTCGACCAGCTCGGCGATGGTGGAGCGGCCGTCGCCGACCACCGACACCAGGTCGCCCCGGGTGGCGGCCGCCAGCTTGCCGCCGACGACCAGCAGGCGATGTTCGACGCCGGGAATCGAACGTTCGACCATGACGCCGCTGCCTTCCTCCGCGGCGACGCCGTAGGCCGTCTCGATTTCCTCGCGCGTAGTCAGGTCGATGAAAACGCCGCGGCCATGATTGCCGTCGTAGGGCTTCACCACCACGGGCAGACCGATCTCCTGCGCGGCCTCCCAGGCGTCGGCCGGGCCGTCCGCCATGCGGCCCGCGGGCACCGGCACGCCGCAAGGCGCCAGCAGCGACTTGGTCAGATCCTTGTCGCGCGAGATGCTCTCCGCAATGGCGCCGGTCAGGTCGGTCTCGGCGGTCCAGATGCGGCGGCTTTTCGCGCCGTAGCCGAGCTGGACGAGATTGCCCTCGGAGAGGCGGATCGCCGGAATGTCGCGGTCGTCCGCGGCATCGACGATGGCCGCCGTGCTCGGCCCGAGATATTTCGCATCCACCAGATCGGTCAGCGTCCCGACCGCGGCGGCGACGGCGAAGGGGCGATCCTCGATGGCGGCCATCACCAGATCGCGCGCGGCATACAGGGCGGTGCGCGTCACCTCCTCGTGCCAGGCGCGCACCACCACCTTGTAATGGCCGCGCGTCGCCATTTCGCGCGCGCGGCCGAAGCCGCCCGGCAATCCCGCCAGGGTCTGCAGCTCGAGCACGACGTGCTCCATGATGTGCGCCGGCCAGGTGCCCTCCCGCACGCGGCGCAGGAAGCCGCCGCGCTCGTCGTAGCTGCAGCGGTGCTCGACCAGCGAGGGCAGCCAGTCCGTCAGGCGCTCGTAGAAGCCGGGAAGGGTGTTGGAGGGACAATCCTCCAGCTCGCCGATATCGACCCAGGCTTCCATCACCGGGCGATAGGTCCACATGTTGGGTCCGCGCAAATGGACGATCTTGAGGAATTCGATGGATTTCATCTGCAAGCCTGGATGGAGTGAAACCAAAAGACGGCCAAACGCGTTAACCCGCCGGAACGCTGACACCGCCCCGTCGAAAAATCGGCGCGGGCGGGACGGCGACCTCTCGTCGATTCCTCATCGTCTTCTCATCGCCCCTTATCATTCCGGTCTGCGCATCCCCGTTTCCGCCGTGACGACCTCCACTTTACCCCAGCCCGCTCCGGCAGGCGAAGAACCGGCCGTGGCCACGCTGGAAATCGACCTGGACGACCGGCTCGATTTCCGCACCGGCCGGATCGTGCTGACCGGCGACCGGATCCGCGCCGGCGACCGTTCCTGGCCCCTTGCCCCCGATCTCAGGCTGCATCATCACGACCAGGCCGGCGTCGGCGCCCTCGATCTCTCCAACGGGCGCGAGCTGCTTGCCCGCTGGCGCTACTCGATGGGCCGCAACGCCGCGGCGCTGCGTTTCGAACGGGAATTCAACCTGCTGCGCGAAAGCCTGACGGGCGGCCGCCCCCCGCCGGCGCCGCTTGCCGCCGTCTGTCCGATCTGCCAGGGCCCGCTCGCCCCGGACGACGAGGACTGCCCCAACTGCGCGCGCGAACTGCATACCCCCCCCTCCACCTGGGTATTGCTGCGCCTGTGGCGTTTCGCCCGGCCTTACAAGGGCATGCTGCTGGCCGGCTTCCTGCTGACGCTCGCCTCCACCGCCGCCACCCTGGTGCCCCCCTACCTGACCATGCCGCTGATGGACGACGTGCTGATCCCCTTCCAGAGCGGCCAGCCCCTCGACCAGGCGAAGGTCGCCTGGCTGCTCGGCGGACTGCTGGGCGCCGCGCTGATCGCGTGGGCACTCGGCTGGGCGCGCACCTACATCCTCGCACTGGTGTCCGAGCGGATAGGAGCAGATTTAAGAACAACAACTTATGAACACTTATTAAAGTTATCTCTAGAATATTTCGGCGCCAAGCGCACCGGCGACCTGATGGCGCGCATCGGTTCGGAAACCGACCGCCTCAATGTCTTCCTCTCGCTCCATCTGCTCGATTTCGCCACCGACGTGCTGATGATCGCCATGACGGCCGCGATCCTGTTCGCGATCGACCCCTGGCTGGCGCTGGTCACCCTTGCGCCGCTGCCGATCATCGTCTGGCTGATCCACATCGTGCGCGACAAGCTGCGCACCGGCTTCGAGCAGATCGACCGCGTCTGGGCCGAAGTGACCAGCGTGCTGGCCGACACCATCCCCGGCGTGCGCGTCGTCAAGGCCTTCGCCCAGGAAGCGCGCGAAGCGCAGCGCTTCCGCGCGGCCAACCGGCACAACCTCCAGGTAAACGACCGCCTCAACCGCGTCTGGTCGCTGTTCGCGCCCACCGTGGGGCTGCTCACCGAAATCGGCGTGCTGGTGGTCTGGGCCTTCGGCATCTGGCTGATCGCGCACGACCAGATCACCGTCGGCGTGCTGACTGCCTTCCTGGCCTACATTTCGCGCTTCTACACGCGGCTCGACTCGATGAGCCGCATCGTCTCGCACACGCAGAAGGCCGCCGCCGGCGCCAAGCGCATCTTCGACATCCTCGACCACGTCTCGAGCGTGCCCGATCCGGTCGATCCGCAGCCGCTGCCGCCCCTGAGCGGCGCCATCCGCATCGCCGACGTGCATTTCCGCTACGGCAACCGGCCGATCCTCAGGGGCGTCGATCTCGACATCCGGCCGGGCGAGATGATCGGACTGGTCGGCCACAGCGGCTCGGGCAAGAGCACGCTGGTGAATCTCATCTGCCGCTTTTACGATGTCGGCGAGGGCAGCATCCGGGTCGAGGGCATCGATCTGCGCAGCGTCGCCGTCGCCGACTGGCGCAGGCACATCGGCCTGGTGCTGCAGGAACCTTTCCTGTTTTTCGGCACCATCGCCGAAAACATCGCCTACGGCAAGCCGGACGCCACGCGGGCGGAAATCGTCGCCGCCGCGCGCGCCGCCCACGCCCACGAGTTCATCCTGCGCCAGCCCTTCGGCTACGACTCGATCGTCGGCGAGCGCGGCCAGTCGCTCTCCGGCGGCGAGCGCCAGCGCATCTCGATCGCCCGCGCCCTGCTGATCGACCCGAAGATCCTGATTCTCGACGAGGCCACCTCGGCGGTCGATACCGAGACCGAATTCGAGATTCAGCAGGCGCTCAACAACCTGATCCGCGGCCGCACCACCATCGCCATCGCCCACCGCCTGTCCACGCTGCGGCGCGCCGACCGGCTCATCGTCATGGATCGCGGCAAAATCGTCGAGATCGGCAACCACGATGCCCTGATGGCGCGCGAGGGCCACTACTGGCGGCTCTACATGGCGCAGAGCAAGCAGCTCGACGAACCGCCGCCGCTGGGCGTCGAGGAGGCGCCGGCGTGAGACTCGACCTGGAGCGCAACGCCTTCGGCAAGCTGGTCTATGTCGATGGGGCGGGGGCGCGGCACGAGGGCGTCGTGCCGGTGCGCGCCTTCGCGCTGAGCGCCCCGGAGCAGGGCATCGCCCTGGTTTCCGCCGAAGGCCGGGAACTGGCCTGGATCGAACGGCTGGCCGATCTGCCGGAAACGACGCGCAGCCTGCTGGCGGAGGAATTCGCCCAGCGCGAATTCATGCCCGTCATCCGGCGCATCGTTTCGGTCGGCAGTTACGCGACGCCGAGCACCTGGCAGGTCGACACCGACCGCGGCGCGACCGAGCTGACCCTCAAGAGCGAAGACGACATCCGCCGCCTCAGGGGCCCCGGGGCCGCGGGCGGCGCAAACGGCCTGCTGATAGCCGACAGCAACGGCATCCACTTCCTGATTCCCGACCGCGGCGCGCTCGACCTCCACAGCCAGAAGATCCTCAAGCGCTTCCTGTAGCGAGCGTCAGATGCCCGACCGGCTCGGCCGCCGGCCGCACCTTGATTTCTATGTCGTAGCCGAGACGATTCAGGCAATCCCACTACTGTCCGGTAGTTTGAATGATCAACACGCGGAAAGCCTTATCTGACAAGGTTCTCCAGCCGATTGGCGATTCCGGCGATTTGAAATCGCGGAGCCGCGTCGTGCCGTATCGTCGCCAGCTCTGTTGGCAGACGAGGCATGGCCATGAACCGAGGAAGAACCGTCTTTGCACAGTTGCTGGAATTCGTTCCCTTCAGCCATTTCGAGGCTGTTCACGGATTTCCTACGGTAGACATGGCGCGGCGGCGTAATGGGCATGG
>CAZZFN010000066.1:0-11082 GCA_964653505.1 uncultured Methyloversatilis sp. | reverse complement strand
AGGCGAAGTCGCTGCTGACGAAGCCTTGCAGCACGTCGAGGTAGTTGAAGAAGGCGCTGTTGTAGAAGCGTAGGTTCGAGTAACCCTGCTGATGGCGGCTGATCGCCTGATCGATGGTCGTTCCATTGGCGATGGTGACGTAGCCGCCGGTGCCGTAGTCATAGCAGAGCGTGGCAGCGCTCAGCGTAGCGCTTCCCCCGTAGGTGGCGCGCAAGCTGTTGAGGGTGTTTTCGACGTCGTCGTAGCAGAAGATGTCGTCACCCCAATAGTCGTTGTAGTAGCTCAGCGTGGCGAGACGCGAATCCGAACTGCTGGTGGGCGTCTTCTTGAGCATGTCGAAGCCTTCGGTGCCGGTGAAGGTGGCATGGATCCACGAATAGGGTCGCGTGCCGTAGATGTCGCGGCTTGAGGGGGTGAAGGCCGGCGGCGCCGAGGCGCCGAAGCCCATCGAGCTGATGAAGCTGGGCACGGTGTTGGTGCCGGCGTCGCGCTTGACATTAATCAAACTCGCGCCATTGCCCAGCGCCATCTGGATGCCGCGCACGGTGGACACGGCGTCGTAGCCGGTCAGCTCCTGCCAGCTCTCGTGTTCCAACGAGGAGACGATATGCCCCAAGAACTCGAACTGGCGGTTGGAGTAGCTCACCGCCGCTTCGTTGGTGCGGTAGGCGCCGCCGATGGTGATGCCCTTCATGTCGATGAGCAGCCCGCCCGGCAGGATGGAGAAGGCGGTGCCGTCGATGTATTCGGCCTCGTAGACGGAGCTGACCACGCCGAGGAAGCCGATCACCGGGGTCTTGGTTTTCATCAGCCGGTCGCTGCGCTCGAACTGCTCGCGCAGCTTGGCGTAGTACTGGGTGGAGGCGACATAGAGCAGGCCGCCGGTCAGGGCGTCGAGCGCGGGCTTGTGCTCCAGCAGCTTGATGTCGCTGGCGTCCCAGCCGTTGGCATTGGCATCGACGTAGGGCGTGCAGTTGGTGCCGTCGGCCAGACACCCGGCTTCGCCGGGGTTGAAGACGATCTTGTACTGGTCGTTGGCGGCCAGCAGTTGGTCGGCGGCGCGGTGCACCTGCGACCAGTTGGACGATTCGCCGCCGGTGGCAACAAGGTAGTAGCCGCCGATGATCGCCGAATATTCGGCGCTGATGGTGCGGTCGGCTTCGGTACTGGTGGCGCCGGGCGCGCCGTCCATGCTTACCATGATGGTGAAGGGGTCGCCGATGTGCGGTGTGTAGCCGACGATGGTGCCGCCGCCGGAAATCGGACGGGAAATTTCCGTGCCGCCCAGCCGCACGACCATGTTCGGCACGTTGCCGGTTCCCACGAATTCGGTGGTCATGGTCAGGCGCTTGGTGTTGACCTCGGCCAACAGGATCGGCGTGCCGCCGGCCTGAATGGTCAAACCACCCGAGACAAGCCTGAATCCGACGCGTACCGTCTTGCCCCATTTCCTGGGCTCCGTCGCAGGCACGGCCGCGTCGTGGGCGGCCACGCTGTCGTAACGGCGGATGGGACCCACGACCTGGTAGGGCAGCGAGGCGGGTAGCAGTCCTTCGCGCAGCGGGACGATCCGGCCTGAATCCTCCACGTCTTGCAGCGTCTTGCCCGCATGGTGGGTGCGCAGCCAGGCGCCGATCTGGTCTTCGAGGATAGAGAGCGGGTTCTTGTCGCGCCGCGCGGCGTCGTTGTTCTTGATGGCGTCGTAGTAGGCGCTGTAGTCGAAGCTGACGGCGTTGTAGGGGTCGAGGTTCAAGCCGTTGTAGGTCTTCTGCTTGAAACTGGCGTCCAGCGCCACCCAGGTGCAGCGCGGGAAATTGGCGGTTTGCGAACAATCCACCGTCGGGGCCACGGTGTTGATGCCCCGATACTGATCGAAGGGCACGAAGGCTTCGGCCCAGGCGTGCTCGAAGTCCACCGTGCTGCGGTCGGATGCCAGGACAACGCCCTGGATGCCCTGGTCTTTCAGCACCTGCACGGCCACGTCCAGGTTGGGAATGCCCAGCCAGTTGGTCAGCTGCGCCGCCGGGAGGCGCACGGTGCCGACGGCATAGCGCGCCGGGATGTTCTGCGCGCGCAGCATGGCGATGAGCGTGCTGGCGATGTCCACATCGCTGCCGCGCCGCCCGAGGAAGGTGTTGACCGATCCCGAGCGCGAGCCGTGGTAGGGCGAATGCTCGATGGTGTTGTGGAGGTATTCGTAGATGGCGACTGCTGTGCCGAGCTGTGCGGCTTTGTCGCGCAACAGTTGGGCATCGGTGCCGGAGTAGACGATCTCGGGCGATTCGCCGACGACCTGGGCCTGAGCGCTCGGGCTCACGGTCAGCAGGCCAAGGCAGCCGAGCGCGGCGAGGAAGCTTAGCGCGCGTCGCAGGTGTTGAGCGGGTGCCATCTTCATCTCCCTTTGCTGGCCGCGCCATCGTTCCTGGGGGACAGGTAGCCCGCAGGCATGGCCTGTAGCGTGGGGGTGCCGTGGACGAGCGGGGCTGGGTTCACGCTGCCCTTGGTGGCGCGCAGCCGATTGCGCAGTTCGCGCAACTGACCGGCGCGCTCCTCGTTGCCCTCGGCCAGCGCGGTATCGAGCTCTTGCGCCCAGCGATCGAACAGGCGGGCGCGCTGCGCGCCGATGGGCAGGCCTGCCGAGCGGGTGTCGGCCTCCGGCGTACCGCGCAATTGCGTGGCCAGCGTCCGGGCGTCGGCGCGGGTGGACTCGCGCAGGGCGACCACGCGTTCGCGGCCCTTGCGCTGCTCGCCGGTCTCCTGGCCCTGCACGGTGATGGGCGTGCGGTTCTTCGGGTCCAGATCGGCGGCGATCAGGGCGTCCAGGCTGGCGCGCAGACGAGCCAGTTGAGCAGCATCGGCATCGTCCTCGACACCGCTTTTCTTGGCGGCGAGCACGTTGCGGCCGATGCCGCGGATGGCGGCAAGCCGCTCGGGCGACAGATGGGCAGCGGGCTCGATACGCGGCGCATCGGCGCGAGCAGGCAGGGCCGCCACGGCGAGCAGCGCGGCGAGCCCGAACAGGGATGTGAGATGAAGCAACATGGTCGATTCCTCCTTCCTTATGTCCGTCGTTTGCCATGGCGCGCCATCGCGCCCAGGAGGCCCGCACCGAGCAGCGCCAGGGCCCAGGCCGGGATCGGCACGTCGCCGTCGGCGAAGGCCGCCATCGTGTTGCAACCCGTACAAGGGTTGCCGCTCAGATCGAAAGTGGTCAGACTGTTCAGCCCGGCAATCGGGCTAGCGTCGCCGATGGCGTTGTTGGCGGCGTAGAGCGTGGTCAGGTTGATGGCGTATTGCAGGCCGTTCAGGCTGGTCACGCCCCGGTTGGAAATGTCCAGCGTGGTGAGCTGTGCCAGTTCGCCCCGGTTGAGCTGATCCATCGCACCGCGCCCGAGCGCCTCGTTGATAGCGGTGCGCAAGGCGGCATCGGTGACGTCGACACGCTCGCGGCTGGCGGTGGCGTCCGCGCCTTCGGCGGCGGCGAAGGATTGCACGATGAGCCCGGTGGCGAACACGCCGGCGTCGAAGCCGCCGTCGGGCCGCTGGATCGCGGCGATCGAATCGAGCAGGGTTCTGGCGTCGGCCGAATTCGGGTCCAGGCGCAGGTAGGCGAGCGCCGCGGCGGCCCGCAGGTGCGGTGCGGAAGTCGTGCCGACCTTGAGCTTGAGCGTGGCCACTGCGTTGGCCAGCGGCGTGGCGAGCGTCGCGTCCGAATCCTTGTAGGCGGCCAGCGCCTGCACCACGCGGGCGGTGGTGTAGGCATCCGCCGTCGTCCCGCCCGCGGTTGCGGGCCATCCCTGATTTGCGGCGCCCGCGAGTTGCGTTCCCTTGAGGTAGGCGATGGCCGGGCCGCTGTTGAAGCTCGCACCCGCAGTGCGCAGCGCATCGAGCGCCAGCGCGGTGTCCAGCGGCGCGGCGCGGTAGCGCTTGGCGAGGCCCCAACCAGACTGCCCGGCGGCGGGGGCGGACACGGCGGCCAGCAGCGCGTCGATGTCCGGCTGGGCGCTGGACTGGGTGGCGCGCAGCACCAGCAGGCGCCGGGCGCGCGCATCCAGGTTCTGCGGGTCGTGGTTCTCGATCCAGGTCTGACCGGCGTAATAGGCGACGCTGCGGCGGTTGGCCTGGTGCAGCGCCAGCACCGCCTCGGCAGTCTGCAGGAAGGTGCGCGCCTCGGAGCTGTCGCGCCAGCTGCCGTCGCTGGCGTCCTGCTGGGTCTCCAGCCACAGGACGGCGCGCTGGTTGGCGCTGGCGTAGACGCCCGCCGGGGCGGCCTGGGGCCAGGCCATCATCAGGGCCGCCGCCAGCGCGCCCCACCGCAGGGAACGCGCCAAGGGATCGGCCGCAACGGCCGGTGAAACTGGCGGCAGAACCGCTCGCAGCAAACGTAACATGGGCAACATGGCGCCTCCTCGCAATTTCGACACACAGGCCTCGACGCACGGGGCGCACGGGGGCGGCGGAGAAATGCCCGCACAGCATCGCTATTCGCATCCTCCCGACCGTCCCGCGCTACGGAAGGCTAGCGGGGGTTTATGACAGCAGTTGTGTCGTCAAAGCCGTCCGCCATAGTCCGTTGGAGGGATATGGCATCGCAAGCGGGAAGACCGCCCGCCTGCCTACAGCGAAAAGTCGGCGCTGGCGGAACGGCCCGCCCGCCCCTTATCTGGCGGGCTTTTTTCCTTCTAATTGCCTCTTCCCGGGCGGAAGGGCGCTTCTAGACTCCGGGGACGCGGTAGATCGGGTGCGGAGGGGGCGTTGGCAAAAAGCGGGTCGGGGGGCGGTGCGTGGACAGCGGTGGTTTTCGGCGCCGACCGGGTGACCGTGGCCGAGGTCGTTCGTCCCTCCTCCGGTCGTCCCCTGGTTCGGGATTGCGAAACTTTCGCGCGCGCGGACAACGCGCTGGACACCCTCAAGCGGCTCAAGGGCGCCAAAAAACTCGGGCGCGGCCGCTGCGCCACCTTGCTGGACGAGGGGGAGTATCAGCTCCTGCAAGTCGACCTGCCGGCCAACGCCGCGCAGCTTCCGCCCGCGGAACTGCGCGAATCGCTGCGCTGGCGCCTGAAGGAGATGGTGAGCTTCCCGGTGGAGCGCGCCGGCATCGACCTGATCGAGATCCCGGCCGTCGGCAATCGCCCTTCCCAGCTTTGGGTGGCCGTCGCCAGCCACGATGTCCTGCAGCCGCGCATCCGCCTGTTCCAGGACGCAAAAATTCCCCTGGAGGCGATCGACATTCCCGAACTGGCGCAGCGCAATCTGGCCGCGCTGTTCGAAGAGGCCAACCGCGGACTGGCCCTGCTCGCCTTCGATTCCCAGGGCGGCCGGCTCACCGTCAGCTTCCGGGGCGAGCTTTACATGACGCGCCACATCGAGGCCGGCGCACCCGATCTCGCCGCGGACGACGCGGGCGCGCTGCACGAACGCGTCCTGCTCGACATCCAGCGCTCGCTCGACAATTTCGACCGCAACTACAGCGCGATCCCCCTGACGCGCATGATGGTCGGCCCGCTCCCCGGCGGCGAGGCTTTTTTCGACTATCTGCGGGCGAATCTCTCGCTGCCGGTGGTTCACGCCGGCCTCGCCGAGGCGCTGGACATGACGCCGGCCTCCTTGCCGGCCGACGGGGCCGAGCAGGCGCGGGCCTGGCTGGCGCTGGGCGCCGCCTTGAGGGAGTGAGCGCGCCATGGCCCGCCACATCAATCTCTACGATCCCGCCCTGCTGAGAAGGCGCGACTGGCTCGCGCTCGGCAATGTCGTTCTCGGCGCGCTCCTTGCCCTGCTGCTCGTCGCCGCCGCCGGCTTCGTCGTCCGTGCCGGCCTGACCGAGCGCCAGGCGCAGCTTGCCGCGGGAGAAACCCGGCTGCAGGCGCTGCGCGAACAAGTGCGCGCACTCGGTCAACGCGTCGCGGAGCGACAGGCCGATCCGCGCATCGAGCAGGAATTGGCGGCGGCCCGCCAGGTGGCCCAAGGGCGCGGCGAAGTTCTGGAAACGCTGCGACAGAAGGTGGCCGAGGGCCAGCAGCCATTCGCGGAAACCCTGCGCGGCCTGGCGCGCCAGTCGATGACGGGCTTGTGGATCACCGCTTTCAGCTGGGAGGCGGCGGGCGGGCGGATCGAGATCCGCGGGCGCACGGTCGATCCCGCGCTGCTGCCCGATTACCTGCGCCGCCTGAGCCGGGAACCGGCTTTTCAGGGGCGAACCTTCGCGGCCCTGGAAATCAGAGAAGGCAAGATCGAGACGGCTGGCGGGGCGGCGGCGCAAAAGGCGCCGTTCCACGAATTCACGCTGGCGCCGGTGCAGGCCGCAGCGGCCGCGGACGCAACGGTAGCGAGGCCGCAATGAGCCCACCCCGAAAAACTCGCTTCGCTCGTTTCTCCCCTCAAGGGGCCAAGAAACACTTGGGGCGGCCCGGCGTGTTTCTTGAGAGCGCTTGGCAGACACGCTGGCGGGGGTGGGCGCAAGGCTTCGCCGCGCTGCAGCCGCGCGAACGGATTTTGGTTGCCGCCGCCACCCTGCTGGTCATCCTGGCGGGCGGTTACAGCCTCTGGATCGAACCGGGCATGCGTGCAGCCGAACGGCTGCACAACACCCTGACCCAGCAAGCGGAGGAAACGAGCCGGCTGAACGAACAGGTCGCCGCGCTCGCCGGTCGCGACGGCGATCCGGACTCCGCCAGGCGCGCCGCCCTGCAGCGCCTTGCCGAGGAAATGGCCGCAACCGAGCGCGAGATCGAGGCGCTCGGCAACCTGCTGGTGCCGCCGCAGCGCGTCCCGGCGCTGCTGCAGACCCTGTTGGCGCGCCATCGCGGCCTGACGCTGGTCGGCATGACCACCCTGCCGCCCCGCCCGCTGAGCGCCCAGCCCGCCGCCGACGGGACAGCCGCGCCGCCGGCCGCCAGGCTTTACGAGCATGGCATCGAGATCCGCATCGCCGGAAACTACCAGGATCTGCTCGCCTATGTCGCCGAACTCGACGCGAGTCCCCACCGGATGCTGCGCGGCGGCCTGAGCCTGACGGTCCGGCAGCATCCGGTCAGCGAGCTGACCGTGCGGGTTTATACCCTGAGTCTGGAATCGACATGGCTCGTCGTCTGATCCTCGCCCTCGCGCTCATGACGCCCGCCTGGGCGCCGGCGCAATCCGCCGATCCGACCCGGCCGGCGATCGATGCCGGCAGCGCCGCGGCGCCGGGCATGGCGGCGCCGGCGGCCGCGGGCGGCCTGCAGTCGATCATCCGGCGCCGGGACGGCCGGCCGGCCGCGCTGATCGACGGCCGGGTGGTCGAACTGGGCGGCAAGGTCGGAGATGCGCGCCTGGTCAGGATCGGCGAGGACTTCGCGGTGCTGCGCGGCGCCCAAGGCAGCGAAACCCTGCGACTGACGCCCGGCGTCGAAAAGAAAGCCGTCAAGAAGGAAACGAAATGATCGCGAGAGGTGGAATCATGCGCACCCTGTTCCTGCTGGCCGTACTGGCCGTGCCGGTCGTGCTGCCGGGTTGCGGTACGGCGCCGACGCGGCCCGATCTCGTGCGCGAGCGCATCGGCGCAGAGCTGGCCCAGGCGACGGCCGGCCGCAAACCGGCCGAGGCGGTCGAACGCGCCCTGCTGGCGCCGCTGACCATCGAGCTGCCCCGGCCGGAGATCGTCGAGCCCCGTTTCGATCTTGCCGTCGTCAATGCGCCGGCGGCCCAGGTGTTCATGGGCATCGTCGGCGGCACGCGCTACAACATGCTGGTCGGCCCCGAAGTGGCCGGCAACCTCACCATCAACCTGAAGGACGTGACGGTGCGGGAAGCCCTCGAGTCGATCCGCGAGCTTTACGGCTACGAATTCGCGATTGCCGGCAACCGCATCGTGATCCAGCCGAACACCCTGCAGACGCGCGTGTTCAAGGTCAACTATCTCGCCAGCCGCCGCTCGGGAGCGACGGAACTGCGCGTGACCTCCAGCGCGATTTCCGGCAGCGCAGGCGCGCCGCCGACCCCGCCGCCGACGGCCGGCGCGCCACCGCAGCCCGGCGGCCAGCCGGTTTCCGGTTCCCTGACCAGCCGGGTGCAGACCAGCACCGATGCCGACTTCTGGCGCGACCTGCAAACCGCGCTGACCACCATCGTCGCCGGCGAGGGACGCAACGTCGTGGTCAACAGCATTTCCGGCGTGGTGCTGGTGCGCGGCCTCCCTGCCGAGCTGCGCGCGGTCGAGCAGTATCTGCGCGCCACCCAGCTGACGGTCGAGCGCCAGGTGATGCTCGAGGCGAAGATCATCGAGGTACATCTCTTCGAAAACTTCCAGAACGGCATCAACTGGGCCTCGTTCCACGGCAACAACCGCCGCTTCAGCCTGGGTGTGGCGCAGCCGGGTTCCGGCCTGGGGCCGTCCGGCACGGGCCCTCTGGTCACCGGCGACGTCGCGGCGCTGCCCGGACTGGCCGGCTCGGTCCTCGCCTCCTCGCTGGGCAACGGCTTCGTCGGCCTGGCCTTCCAGACCGCCAACTTCGCCGCCCTGCTGAACTTTCTCGAAACCCAGGGCGCGGTATCGGTGCTGTCGAGCCCGCGCATCGCCACCCTCAACAACCAGAAGGCGGTGCTCAAGGTCGGCACCGACGAGCTGTTCGTCACCAACGTCACGGCGACCACGACGAGCACCACCGCCGGCAGCACGACGACGCCCAGCCTGACGCTGCAGCCCTATTTTTCGGGCATCTCGCTGGACGTCACGCCGCAGATCGACGCCGACGGCAACATCATCCTCCATGTCCATCCGGCCATCAGCTCGGTGACCGAGAAGGACAAGCTGATCGACCTGGGCACCCTCGGGCAGTTCCGCCTGCCGCTCGCCACCTCGAGCGTCAACGAAACCGACAGCATCGTGCGCGTGCAAGACGGCAACATCGTCGCCATCGGCGGCCTGATGACCCACAGCCAGACCAGCAACCGCAGCGGCCTGCCCGGCACGATCGCCGCGCCGGCCGGAGCCTTGTTCGGCCAGCGCGCCAGCGCGCTCGAGAAGCGCGAACTGGTCATCCTGCTCAAGCCGACCGTGATCCGGGACGACAGCAGCTGGGTGGAGGATCTGCAGCAAAGCGGCGAGCGCCTGCGCAATTTCGGTTTGCCGCCCCTCGCCGTGCCCCTGCAGTGACCGTCTACCTGTCCCACTTCGGCCTCGACCAGCTGCCCTTCGGCCTGACGCCCGACACCGAGTTTGCCTATCCGAGCCGGAGCCATCGCGAGGGGCTCAACCTGCTGCTCTTCGCGCTCGCCAGCGGCGAGGGCTTCGTCAAGGTGGTGGGCGAGATCGGCACCGGCAAGACCCTGCTGTGCCGCAACCTGCTGCGCGAGCTGCCGCCGGACTGGCAGGCCGCCTATATCCCGAACCCGCAGATGAACCCGCACGAGCTGCTGCTCGAGATCGCCGACGAGCTGGAAACCGCGCCAGGCGCGAAGGACATCGCCCGGCTGGTCAAGCGCATCAACCAGCGCCTGATCGAGATCGCCGGGGCCGGGCGCAAGGTCGTGCTGTGCATCGACGAGGCGCAGACCATGCCGCGCCTGACCCTGGAAAGCCTGCGTCTGCTCTCCAACCTCGAGACGGAAAAGCGCAAGCTGCTGCACATCGTCCTGTTCGGCCAGCCCGAACTGGACCAGATGCTGGCAGCGCACTCGGCGCGCCAGCTGCGCCAGCGCATCGCCTTCAGCCACCGCCTGCGCCATCTCGATGCCGGGGAGGTGAAGAGCTATGTCGAACAGCGCCTGTCCACGGCCGGCTATCGCGGCGAGGCGCTTTTCTCCGCCGCGGCGCTGCGCGCGCTGTATCGCCGTTCCGGCGGCACGCCGCGCCTGATCAACATCCTGGCCAACAAGGCCCTGCTGGCCGCCTTCGGCGAAGGGCGGCTGCGCATCGGGCCGGCCCACGTCAAGGCGGCGGCGCGCGATACCGAAGGCGCGCTGAGCAAACCCTGGTGGGCCTGGTAGGAGGAATCGGATGAGCATCATCAATCAGATGCTGCGCGACCTCGATGCGCGCCATGCCAGCGCCAACGAACGGGCCGGCCTGCCGGCGAACCTGCGCCCCCTGCCGGCGGAACCGGCGGCCCGGCCGAAAACCTGGCTGCTGCTGGGCGCCGGACTGCTTGCCGGCGCGCTGCTGGCCTGGCTGATTCTCGGCCGGCCGATTCCGCAGGATGCGCCCGCGCCCGCACCGAGAGTGGCGCAGGCTCCGGTCGTCCCGGTCGAGCCCCCGCCGGCTCCGCCGCCGCCGGTCTCGCCCGCTCCGCCGCCGCCGGTCTCGCCCGCTCCGCCCGCTGTCCCGCCCGCCCCGGTAGCCGCCCCACCCCCCGCACCGGCGCCGGTAGCGGCGCCCGCGAAACCCAGGCCGGCGCCCGCTCCCGCCCCCGCGCCGCCTCCCGTCGCCACCCCACCGGCTGTCGCGCCGGCCCCTGCTGCGCAGATCGACAAGCAGCCCAAAGGCAGCGCGGCGAGCGCCCAGGCCGAGGCGGAATTCCGCAGGGGCATGCAGGCCGCCGGCATGGGGGACGCCGCGACGGCGCTGCCGGCCTTGCGGCGGGCGATCGAGATCGACCCCGGGCACGTCCAGGCGCGTCAGGCATTGCTGTCGGTGCTCGCTTCCGGCCGGCAGTGGGACGAGGTGAAGCGGGTCGCCCGCGCAGGCCTGGCGCTCGATCCGGCGCGGAGCGGCTGGGCGGTGATCATCGCCCGCCTGCAGCACGAGCAGGGCGACAGCGCCGGGGCGCTCGGCACGCTGGAAAGCCATGCCGCCCATGCCGGCGCCGATGCCGATTACCAGGGACTGTTCGCCTTCCTGCTGATGAACGGGCAGCGTCACGCCGAGGCGATCCAGCGCTACCGGCAGGCGCTGGCGCTGCGACCCGGCGAAGGCCGCTGGTGGTACGGACTGGGACTGGCACTGGAAGCCGCCGGTCGCGGCGACGAGGCGCAAGCCGCCTTCGGCAGGGCGCGCGACACGGGAAGCCTGTCCGCCGACATGCTCGGCATCATCGAACAGAAGTTCAGGCAGCCGACTTCAGGGCCCGCGTCGCAATCCAGTTGGTGACGTGTGCCGCACCGTGG
>CAZZFN010000065.1:0-11099 GCA_964653505.1 uncultured Methyloversatilis sp. | reverse complement strand
CGGATCAGCATCAGGATCGCCTGCATCACGTCGAGCGGCTCGAAGCCGGCGATCACCACCGGCTTGCCGTGCTGCGCCGCGAACACCTCGTAGGGCCGGCTGCCGATCACGGTCGAGACGTGCGCCGGACCGACGAAACCGTCGAGATGCACCTCGGACGAAGCGAGGATGCAATGCATCGCCGCCGGCGTCAGCACGTGGCAGCACAGCACGCTGAAATTCTTCAGGCCCGCCTGCGCGGCCTGCCCGATCACCACCGCCGTCGGCGGCGTGGTCGTCTCGAAGCCGATGGCGAAGAACGCCACCTGGCGCGCCGGATTCTCGCGCGCGATGTTCAACGCATCCGCCGCCGAATAGATCATGCGGATGTCGCCGCCTTGCGACTTGGCCTTCAGCAGCGACAGGCCGTCCGAGGCCGGCACGCGCAGGCAGTCGCCGTAGGAGCAGAGAACGACCTCATGCTCCAGCGCCAGATCGATCGCCATGTCGATGCGGCCGATCGGCAGCACGCACACCGGGCAGCCCGGCCCATGCACCATGCGCACGTTGGCCGGCAGCAGGTCGGCAACGCCGTAGCGCGAGATCGCGTGCGTGTGGCCGCCGCAGAACTCCATGAAGGCATATTCGCGTCCCGGCTGCGCCGCCGCTGCGATGGCCGCCGCCAGTCCGCGCGCGAGTTCGCCGTCGCGGAACTCGTCGATGTATTTCATGCAGCGCCCTGCGCAGCGACGGCGGCGCCCATTTCGGCAAACAGCGCGAGCGTCTTCTCGGCTTCCTCGGCGTTCAGCTTGTTGAGCGCGAAGCCGACATGCACGATGACATAGTCGCCGACCGCCACGTCCTCGACCAGCGCCAGCGAGATCGCCTTCTTCACGCCGCCGAGGTCGACCACGGCGGTTTCCTCATCGGGCATGTCGACGACGCGGGCGGGAATGGCGAGGCACATGAGGGTTCTCCGGTGTGTGGTGCGGCGGGATTCTATTCCTTCAGCACCAGCAGCATGGGCTGATGGTCCGAGGCCGTCGTACCCGCATCGACGCGCACATCGACCACCTTGCCGGCGATGTTTTCGCCGACGAAAAAAATGTCGTAGCAGGACGGTTGCGTGACGTAGCGTCGTTCGTGTATGCCGAAAGTCGGCGCGGGCGGGACGGCGCCGTGCGCCACGGTCCAGGCATTCGCGAAGGCCGGCGCCTCGCCGGATGCAAGCAAGGAAGCCTGTTCCGGCGCCCCGGCCGGGCTGTTGAAATCGCCGCAGATCACGCAGCCTTCGCCGCGCGGCAACACGGCGAAGGGCGGATCGAGTTCGCCGGCGGAAGGGGGCTGTTTCGCATGCCGCCAGCCGGCGTCGGCGATGGCGCGCAAAGCCGCACACTGCGCCGTGCGTTGCGCCGCGGAGAAGTATTCCAGATGCGTCGCGATCGCCCGCAGCGCCCGGCCGGGAAATTCCGGCGCATCGATCACGGCTTCCACCGCCACGCGCTGCATGCTCGGCACGCCGGACTCGGCCGGCCAGGGCAGCAGGTGGCGGAAGACCTGCAGCAGCGGCCGCCGCGACAGGATCAGGTTGCCGAACTGCCTGCGGCCGCCCAGTCCATCCGGCAGGTCGCTGCCGGCGCCGTAGACCGCCTCGTAGCCGAGGAACAGGCCGGCCAGCCATTCCGCCTGGTTCATGGCCGCCCCGCCCGGCAGTCCGGGATGATTGACGGCCACCTCCTGCAGGCACAGCACGTCGGGGTCGTGCGCGCGCGCGACCGCGGCGCTGCGCGCCAGGTCGACGCGGCCGTCGAGTCCGCGGCCCCACTGAATGTTCCAGCTGAGAATTTTCATGGTTCCCTCCCGATCGAACGCGACAATTGGGTGTAAAAAGGGGCGTGTTGAGTCTTGTCGCTGGATCTTGTCAACTTTTTTCGTTCCGCGAAGTTAATATTCGCGGATTCCTGCCCGTAACTCTGTAACTTTTTTCTCCACAAAGGAAATTGACCATGAAAGCTCCTCTCCTGCTTGTTTCCCTGACGGCTCTGGCCCTGGTCGCTTGCGACAAGAAAGAAGCCCCGCCCGCGCCTGCTGCCGCTCCGGCGCCTGCCGCCGCCCCGGCACCCGCCCCCGCGCCGGCTGCCGAGGCGCCCAAGCCTGCCGAAGGCGCTGCGCCCGCCGCGGCTCCCGCTGCCGCTCCGGCCGACGCCGCGAAGCCCGCCGAAGCGCAGAAGTAACGCCGCATCGCCGACCTCGGCCACCCCCGGTCGATGAAACGCCGGCGGCGGCGGTCGGCACGCAAGGCGTCTCGCGTTAAGACTCTCGCGTTAAGGCCTGCGAACCCAGCAAAAAGGCCAGCCTCCGGGCTGGCCTTTTTGTTCGCGCATGCCCGGCGGCTACTTTTTCTTCGCCTTCTTGCCGGCAACGGCGGCCTTGAAACCCGCTCCGGCGGCGAACTTCGGCACCGTCGTCGCGGCAATTTTCAGGGGGGCGCCGGTCTTGGGATTCTTGCCGGTGCGCGCGGCGCGCTTGGCCGGCTTGAAGGAACCGAAGCCGACCAGCGTGACCGTTTCGCCCTTGGCGACGGCTGTCACGACGGCGTCGATGACGGCGGACAGGGCGCGGTCGGCCGCAGCCTTGGAGATGTCGGCGGCTTTGGCGGTGGCTTCGATCAATTCGGACTTGTTCATGAGTTTTTCGCTCCTCTCTTAAGTGTGCGATGGCTGCGGCAGGACAAGAAAAGACCGCCTCTCAGGCGGTCACGTTGATGATGGTACCCGTCTTCTGGCCCTGCGCATTGACGAATACCCTGGGCTGCTCCGGTCGTTCGGTCGCCTGGGGAGGACGCTCCTGGGCGCCTTGGGTGCCTTGGGTGCCTTGGGCCTGTGCGTTTTCCTGGCTTTCGACCGCCTCCGCGCGAACGCGCGTCCGGTCGTCCTGAGGCTGGCTGCGCGCGGAGACGGGTTGTTGCTGGGGCGCGCCTGCGGTCGCGCCGACTGAACCGATTTCCATCCCCCTCCTCCTTTCTACGCGATCGTTGCGCGCCCGTCAGGCGACCGTGTTGACCACCGTCCCGGTCATCTGCCCGGTCGTGTTGACCACCGGCGCCGCCGTCGTGAAAGCGGGCATGCGCGAGGTTTTCCCATTCTCGGCAGCGCCGGAAACGCGGTCGAGGACAGCCGACAGGGTTGCCTGCATCCCGCCGACCGACTCGATCAGCGCCAGGCCCCGATGGGCCCTGCCCGCTGCGTCGTCGGCCTGGCTCGAGCGCACGGCAAGCTCGCGCGCGTTTTCCTGGGCGCGATCGGCCTCGCGCCGGGCATCGGCCGCCTGCCCGCGCAGCGCGCCGGCAAGCTGCTCCGCCCGCTCCGCATTGCGTTGCGCCTGTTGCAGCCTGAGCTGCTGGAAAGCCGCCTGCGTCGCCGATTGGATTTCCATGCTGGGAAAAGCCGCCACCCCGTGGATTGGACGATATCGGGAGGGGAATATAGACCTGTATCCACGCGAAAACAAGAGAGTCGGCCAGCCGATGGCCGTGGTGCCGAGAGAGGGACTCGAACCCTCACAGTGTCGCCACCGGCGGATTTTGAGTCCGCTGCGTCTACCGATTCCGCCATCTCGGCCGATGGGCTGCGCGTAGAATGCCGCGCCAATCTTGGGTCTGCGCATTATGCGCAAATCCCGTGTTCCAGGCAACCCGACGCCCACCGCTCCCATGAACCTGACTCTCGACGACTTCGATTACTTCCTGCCCGCCGATCGCATTGCCCAGGCGCCGCTGGCCGAGCGCAGCGCCAGCCGGCTGCTGGTGCTGGCCCGGGATGGTCTGCGCGACCGCCGCTTTACCGACCTGCCCGATCTGCTCTCGCCCGGCGACTTGATCGTGATGAACGACACGCGCGTCATGCACGCCCGTCTGATGGGACAAAAGGATACCGGCGGCCAGGTCGAGCTGCTGGTCGAGCAAGTCTGCGACGACGATACGGTGCTGGCGCAACTGCGCGCCAGCAAGCCGCCGCAACCGGGCAGCCGCATCCGCCTGGAAGATGCGTTCGACGCCGAGGTGATCGGTCGTTCCGGCGAGTTTTACCGCCTGCGCTTCCCCGGCCCCGCTTTCGACCTGATCGAGCGGCACGGCCGCATGCCGCTGCCGCCCTACATCGAGCGGGAGGCGCAGGCAAGCGACGAGGAGCGCTACCAGACCGTCTATGCCCGCGAATCCGGCTCGGTGGCCGCCCCCACCGCCGGCCTGCATTTCGACGCGCCGCTGCTGCAACGCCTGCGCGAGCGCGGCATCGGGCTGGCCCAGGTCACCCTGCATGTCGGCGCCGGCACCTTCCAGCCGGTGCGCGTGCAGCAGATCGCGCAGCATCGCATGCATGCCGAGCGCTACCACGTGCCGCTCGAAACCGCGCAGGCCATCGCCGCGACGCGCGCGCGCGGCGGCCGCGTCGTCGCCGTCGGCACCACCTCGTTGCGCACCCTCGAGGCGGCCGCCCGGGAGGATGGCAGCGTCGCGGTCGGCGCGGGCGAGACGGCGCTGTTCGTCACGCCGGGCTTTCGTTTTCGCGTCGTCGATTGCCTGATCACCAACTTCCACCTGCCCAAGTCGACCCTCCTGATGCTCGTCTCGGCTTTCGGCGGCATCGAACCGATACGCGCCGCCTACCGCCACGCCATCGACGCCGGCTACCGCTTCTTCAGCTACGGCGACGCCATGCTGATTCACCGCCATGAAATTTGACCTCCTCGCCACAGACGGCGCGGCGCGGCGCGGCAGCCTCGTCCTCGCCCACGGCGCGGTCGACACGCCGGCCTTCATGCCGGTCGGCACCTACGGCTCGGTCAAGGCGATGGCGCCGGACGAGATTGCGGCCAGCGGCGCGCAGATCGTGCTCGGCAACACCTTCCACCTGTGGCTGCGCCCCGGCCTCGACGTCATCCGCGCCCACGGCGGCCTGCACCGCTTCATGGGCTGGGACAAGCCCATCCTCACCGATTCGGGCGGCTTCCAGGTCTTTTCGCTGGGCGCACTGCGGAAAATTTCCGAGGCCGGGGTGGCATTTTCCTCGCCCGTCAATGGCGACAAGCTCTTCATGCGCCCCGAGGACTCGATGCAGATCCAGCATGTGTTGAACTCGGACATCGCGATGATCTTCGACGAATGCACCCCCTACCCCGCCGACCTCCGGCAGGCGGCCGATTCGATGCGCCTCTCCTTGCGCTGGGCGCGCCGCTCGCGCGCCGAGCACGACCGGCTGGGCAACCCGAATGGGCTGTTCGGCATCGTCCAGGGCGGCATGCACGAGGACCTGCGCGACGAGTCGCTGGCCGGCCTCGCCGACATCGGCTTCGACGGCATGGCCATCGGCGGCCTATCGGTGGGCGAACCGAAGGAGGATTTCGCGCGCATCCTCGCCCATACCGCGCCCCGCCTGCCGGCCGACAAGCCGCGCTACCTGATGGGCGTCGGCACGCCGGAGGACATCGTCTATGCCGTGGGGCAGGGCATCGACCTGTTCGATTGCGTCCTGCCGACCCGCAACGCCAGGAACGGCCACCTGTTCACCCGCTACGGCGACATCCGCATCAAGAATGCCATCCACAGGAACGACACGCGGCCGCTCGACGCAAGCTGCGACTGCTACTGCTGCCGCCACTTCAGCCGCGCCTATCTGCACCACCTGCACCGCTGCGGCGAGATTCTCGGCGCGCGCCTCAACACCATTCACAACCTGCACTACTACCAGACCCTGATGCGCGAGCTGCGCGCGGCCATCGCCGCGGAAACGCTCGACGCCTACCGCTCCCGCTGCGCCGAAGATCGCAACGGCGCGCAGGTATAATTCCCCCTTTCTTCCTAGCCCGGAGTGTTCCGACCATGTTGATTTCCAATGCCTATGCCCAAGCCGCCTCGAGCGACCCGACCGGCGGGCTGATGGGCCTGCTGCCCATCATCCTGATGTTCGTCGTGCTGTGGTTCCTGATGATCCGGCCGCAGATGAAAAAGGCCAAGGCGCACCAGAAGATGGTGGGCGAACTGCAGAAAGGCGACGAAGTGATCACCCAGGGCGGCATGGCCGGCCGGATCACCAAGGTGGGAGACAACTACGTGACCCTCGAAATCGCCGAATTCAAGGACACGCCCATCGAGGTACAGATCCAGAAGCAGGCCGTCGGCGCGCTGCTGCCCAAGGGAACGTTCAAGACCCTATCGTAACCCCGCGTAATCCTGCGTAACCCTTCGATGAACAAATACCCCCTGTGGAAGAACGCCACGGTGATCGTCGCCGTGGTGCTCGGGCTGCTCTACACCCTGCCGAATTTCTTCGGCGAGGTGCCTGCGGTGCAGGTGAGCAGCGTGAAAGCCACGATCAAGGTCGATACCCAGCTCCAGACCCGGATCGAGACAACCCTGGCGGCCGCAGGCATCCAGCCGACGGGGCTGTTCTTCGATCCGAACAGCATCCGGGTGCGCCTGGCCGACACCGACACCCAGCTCAAGGCCAGGGACCTCATCGAAAGGGCGGTGAACCCCGACCCGGACGATCCCTCCTACAGCGTCGCCCTGAATCTCCTGTCCGCCTCGCCCGACTGGCTCGCCGGCATCAACGCCCTGCCCATGTATCTGGGCCTGGACCTGCGCGGCGGCGTGCACTTCCTGCTCCAGGTGGACATGAAGGGCGCCCTCACCCGGCGCCTCGACTCCGTGGCCGCCGACATGCGCACCCTGATGCGCGACCAGAACATCCGTCACGGCGGCATCGGGCGCGAGGGCAACGCCATCGTGGTCCGCTTTCGCGATGCCGACACCCGCGCCAAGGCGCATGCCGCACTGCAGGACAACCAGCAGGATCTCGATCTGGTCGAGAGCGGCGCCGATGGCGAGCTCCGCATCACCGCGACGCTCAAGCCCGTGGCCCAGAAGTCCATCCAGGAATCCGCCCTCAAGCAGAACATCACCACCCTGCACAACCGCATCAACGAGCTGGGCGTGGCCGAGCCGGTGATCCAGCGCCAGGGCGCCGACCGCATCGTCGTGCAGCTGCCCGGCGTGCAGGACACCGCCAAGGCCAAGGACATTCTCGGGCGCACCGCCACCCTGGAAGTCCGCATGGTCGACGACGAGGCGAGCGCCAATCCCTCCATCATGGCGCTCGCGGAGCAGGGCCAGCCGCCGGCCGGCGCCGAGTATTACGTCGAGCGCGGCGGGCGCGGCCTGCTGGTCAAGAAACAGGTGGTGCTCACCGGCGAGCGGCTCACCGACGCCCAGGCCGGCTTCGACAGCCAGACCCAGGAACCGGCGGTGCACCTCACGCTCGACGCCGCCGGCGCGCGCATCTTCAGGGACGTCACACGGGAAAACGTCGGTCGGCGCATGGCCATCCTGCTGATCGAAAAGGGCCGCGGCGAGGTCGTCACCGCGCCGGTGATCCGCACCGAGATCGGCGGCGGCCGGGTGCAGATTTCCGGCCGCATGACCACCACCGAGGCCAACGACGTCGCGCTGCTGCTGCGCGCAGGCAGCCTCGCCGCGCCGATGGAAATCGTCGAGGAACGCACCATCGGCCCGAGCCTGGGCGCCGACAACATCGAGAAGGGGATGAATTCCACCCTGTGGGGCTTCGTGGCCATTGCCGTCTTCATGACCGTCTACTACGCCCTCTTCGGATTCGTCTCCGTCGCTGCCCTGTCCGCGAACGTGCTGTTCCTGATCGCCCTGCTCTCCCTGTTGCAGGCCACCCTGACCCTGCCGGGCATCGCCGCCATCGCCCTGACCCTGGGCATGGCCATCGATGCCAACGTCCTCATCAACGAGCGCATCCGCGAGGAGCTGCGCAACGGCGCCACACCGCATGCGGCCATCGCCGCCGGCTACGAGCGCGCCTGGGGCACGATTCTGGACGCCAACATCACCACCCTGATCGCCGGCCTGGCCCTGCTGATCTTCGGCTCCGGGCCGGTGCGCGGTTTCGCCGTGGTGCTGTGCCTGGGCATCCTCACCTCGGTGTTCAGCGCGGTGGTGGTCTCGCGGGCGATGATCAACGGCATCTACGGCGGACGCCGCAAGCTGGAAACCCTGAACATCGGCCAGGTCTGGAAGCCGGGCGGGGAAACCGGCGCGGAAGCGAAATAGGGGAAGCGACCATGGAATTGTTCCGCATCCGCAAAGACATCCCCTTCATGCGCCATGCGCTGGTGTTCAACATCATCTCGTTGACCACCTTCGTGCTGGCGGTGTTCTTTCTGGCCACGCGCGGCCTGCACCTGTCGATCGAATTCACCGGCGGCACGCTCATCGAGGTGAGCTACGCCCAGGCCGCCGACCTCGACAAGATCCGGACTCGGCTGGAAGCCGACGGTTTCACCGACACCCAGGTGATCAACTTCGGTTCCTCGCGCGACGTGCTGATCCGGGTGCCGATCAAGGCCGGGGAAACGGCCGGGGTGAGCCAGCGCGTCAGCGCCAGCCTCGCCGCGCTCGGCGACGCGCCGGAAATCCGCCGCGTCGAGTTCGTCGGGCCGCAAATCAGCAGGGAGCTGGCCGAGGACGGCGCGCTGGCGCTGCTGCTCGTCATCATCGGCATCATGCTCTACCTGGCCTTCCGCTTCGAATGGCGTTTCTCGATCTCGGCGATCGTCGCCAACCTCCACGATGTCATCATCATTCTCGGTTTCTTCGCCTTCTTCCAGTGGGAGTTTTCGCTGCCGGTGCTGGCCGCCGTGCTGGCCATCCTGGGCTACTCCGTCAATGAGTCGGTCGTGATCTTCGACCGGGTGCGCGAAACCTTCAAGAAGCAGCGCGGCATGACCACCCCCGAGGTGCTCGACCACGCCATCACCCGCACCATCTCGCGCACCGCCATCACCCACGGCTCCACGCAGATCATGGTGCTCGCCATGCTCATTTTCGGCGGCCCGGCCCTGCACTACTTCGCCCTGGCGCTCACCATCGGCATCTGTTTCGGCATTTATTCGTCGGTGCTGGTGGCCGCGCCCCTGGTGATGTGGCTGGGCGTCACGCGCGAGCAGTTCGTCAGGCCCAAGAAGGAGAAACCCGAGGGCGTCACCGACGACGGCGCCTGCGTCTGAGGAAGGCGCCCGTGAACATCCGGGTGTGGGATTTGCCGACGCGCCTGTTCCACTGGGCTCTGGCGTCCTGCGTAGTCGCCGCCTTCGTCACGGCCAAGATCGGCGGCAACCTGATGGTCTGGCATGGCCGTCTGGGGCTCGCCATCGTCGGCCTCATCGTCTTTCGCCTGGTCTGGGGGTGGGTCGGCCCGACGTATGCCCGTTTCGCCACCTTCGTGCGCGGCCCGGCCGCCGTTCTCGCCTACCTGCGGGGTCAATGGCACGGCCAGGGGCACAATCCGCTCGGCGCCCTGTCGGTGCTCGCCCTGCTGGGCGTGCTCTGCGCCCAGGCCGCGACCGGGCTTTTCGCCAATGACGACATCGCCTTCTCGGGCTATCTCGCCCCGCTCGTCGGCAGCCGCATGAGCGGCGAACTGACCGGCATTCACGTGCTGCTCGAAAACGCGCTGATCGCCCTCGTCGCGCTGCACGTCGGCGCCATCGTCTTCTACGCCGTCGTCAAGAAGCGCAACCTGGTCAAGCCGATGATCACCGGCTGGGCCGACGGTCGGCCCGAGGAATCGGCGCGCGGCGGCGGCGCGCCGGCCCTCATCCTCGCCCTGGCGCTCGCCGCGCTCGCCGTCTGGGGCGCATCGGGGGCGCTGCTGCCGCCCCCTGCGGCCCCGACCGGGGCGCCCGCGTTCTGACGCGCCGTCCCGCCAGAGCCGACTTTTACTCTTCCTTCCTGAATTTGTCGTGGCAGTCCTTGCAGGCCGAACCCAGCTTGCCGAATTGCGCCTTGGCCGCTGCCGCATCGCCGGTCGCGGCGACCTTGGCCATTTCGTTGGCGGCCGCGCCGAAATTCTGGGCGATCTGCGGCAGGTCTTTGCTGCCGAAGAACTCGGACTTGAGGCGGGTTTCCTTCCAGCCCTTGCCCTTGTCGGAGCCCGGCTGGTAGAGCGCGCCCATCTTCGAGTTGGCGATCGCCTGGATGACGTTGGCAGCCTCGACGACCTGCTCCCTGTTGTATGTCCCGTCGACGTTGGCCTTGATGCGCGCCATGCTCCAGGCCATGGTGTGGTAGGCCGACTGGCGCCAGCGGATCTGATCCTCGATCTTGCCGACCACTTGGGCGGCTGCGGGACCGGCGACGGCGACCAGCACGAGACTGGCTACCAGGGTGTTCACAGTTTTTTTCATTTCGATCTCCTGGGTGGGGTGGGTTGGCACTGCTTTCTCATTGTATGTCATTCGCCTGCGGCAAAAATCTGTTTGACCCGCAGCTGGCCGCCTGCGGTGACCAAAGTCACCAAGCGGTCGATGTTCGGGTGCTTGCCGGGATGCGCCTGCGCATCGGCGGCGTGTTCGGCGTAGAGTTCCAGCCCCTTCTTCGCCGCCTCGCCCGTAATTGCGCCATACAGCTGCGCCAGATGGTTGTACACGGCGAGCGAGCCGGCCTGTCCGGGCTTGTTTTCGAGGGTGGCGACGACCTCCCCCGCCGCATCGAGCAGCTGCAACGCGGCGAGATGCGAGACCTTGGGCAGCTGCTTGAGATTGTCGGCAAAGGCCATCTCAAACCCCCCGGGCGAGCGCCACTGCCTTGCCGATGTAGCTGGCCGGCGTCATTTCCTTGAGACGCGCCTTCTCGGCTTCCGGGATGGCCAGGCCATCGATGAAGGCGGCGAGCGCATCCGGCTCGATGCCCTTGCCGCGCGTCAGATCCTTCAACTGCTCGTAGGGATTGGGCACACCGTAGCGGCGCATCACCGTCTGCACCGGCTCGGCCAGCACTTCCCAGCAGGCGTCGAGGTCCTCGGCCAGGCGGGCAGGATTGGCCTCCAGCTTGCCCAGGCCGCGCAGGGTCGAGTCGTGGGCCAGCACGACATGACCGAAGGCCACACCCATGTTGCGCAGCACCGTCGAGTCGGTCAGGTCGCGCTGCAGGCGCGAGATCGGCAATTTTTCGGAGAGGTGGCGCAGGATGGCGTTGGCCAGCCCAAGATTGCCTTCCGAGTTCTCGAAGTCGATGGGATTGACCTTGTGCGGCATCG
>CAZZFN010000064.1:0-11164 GCA_964653505.1 uncultured Methyloversatilis sp. | reverse complement strand
CCACCCCCGCGTGACAGGCGGTCTGATAGCCAGTGAGCGCGTTCATCTTGAAGAATCTGATCGAACACTCCACCCCGGAAAACTTCGCGCAGCGCTATGCGGCGCTGCCGGCGCCGATGCGCGCGGATCTCGCCGCCTTGTCCCTGCACGACAAGGAACTGGGCGGGCTGGATGCTCGGCTGATCCTGGTGCATGGCCGCAACGACACCCTGATTCCCTGGCCGGAAAGCCTGGCCCTGGCGGCCGCGTTTCCGCCCACGCAGGCGCGCGTCTTCCTGCTCGATGCCGTTCTCGGTCACGTGGACATTTCCCTCTCGCATGTCCTGAGCTGGCGCTTCCTGACCGTGGAACTGCCCGACATCGTGCGCATGGCGCGTGCGGTGGACGCCCTGCTTGCCGAGCGGGAAAGCCGTGGGTAGGCGCGCCAGACACGCGCGTATCGGCCTGGGCCTGATCCTGCCGACGCTGCTCGTCGCCGCGGCGGTGCTGGCGTTCGCGCCTCCGCTGCCGCAGTGGTCCGACTATCACGATTTCGCCGACCAGCGCAGCTGGCTGGGCGTGCCGCATTTCGCCAACGTGGCGAGCAACGCACTGTTCTCGCTGGTCGGCGCGGCGGGCCTGGCCTGCCTGTTCGCCTGCACGCGGCGCCCCGTCTTCCACGACGCCCGCGAGCGTTGGCCCTGGGCGGTGTTCTTTTTCGCCCTGGTCATGCTCGGGCCCGCCTCGGCCTGGTACCACCTGGCGCCCGACAACGCAGGCCTGTTCTGGGACCGGCTGGCCATGAGCGTGCTGTTCATGGCCTGGCTTGCCATCCAGATCGGCGAGCGCCTCGGCGCGCGCGTCGGGCTGGCTGCGCTGCCGTTGCTCCTGTGCGGCGGGCTGGCCGCCGTGGTCTGGTGGATCCGGAGCGAAGCTGCGGGGCAGGGGGACCTGCGCGCCTACGGGTTCGTGCACTTTCATTCGATCGTGCTGATCCTGCTGCTCTGCGCGCTGTTCCCGCCGCGCTACAGCCGCGCGGGCGAGGTGCTCGTCGTGCTCGCCCTCTACGGCGCGGCCCTGGCGGCCGAGCGGATGGATCGCTGGATATTCGACCTGACCGGGCTGGTTTCCGGCCACACCCTGAAGCACCTGATCGCCGCGGCGGCGGCATGGCGGGCGCTGGTCATGCTGGTCCGGCGCCGCCCTCTGCCGCGGTCGGATGGCGCATAGCCGACATACGCCCTTCGCGCGCGTTGCAGCGCGTCTTTCTCCGGTTAGAATCCGCCGAACTTTTTCGGAGACCGAGATGCTCCAGCCAGGACAGGCCGCACCGCTCTTCACCTTGCCCGATGCCGACATGGAAATGTTCGAGTCGGCCTCGCTGCTCGGCAAGCAGCATGCCGTGCTGTTCTTCTATCCGAAAGACGGTACCCCCTACTGCACCCTCGAGGCGATCGACTTTTCCGATCACGAGAGCGAGTTCAACCGTCTCGGCTGCGCGGTGATCGGCATTTCGCGCGACGACTGCCTGGCGCACGCCGATTTCCGCGACAAGCACGGCCTTTCGATCCGCCTGTTGTCCGACGAGGACGGCGAGGTGGCGCGCAAGTATGGCGTGATGCATTACCGCGAGCACGAAGGCCACAGGAAGCTGTATCTGGTCCGCTCGACCTTCATCATCGACAAGAAGGGGATCGTGCGGCACGTGTTTAGCGACGTGCCGGCCAAGGGGCACGCCGCGGAAGTTTTCCGGCTCGTCAAGGAGCTCAACCACAAGGCGAAAGCCCACGTCTGACAAAGGATCCCTCATGCAGATCGGACCCAACACCGTCGTCACGCTGGACTATCGGGTCGTCGACCCCGATGGCGTGCTGGTCGATGCGGGCGAGCGCCCCATCGTCTACCTGCACGGCGGCTTCGACGACATCTTCCCGAAGATCGAGGAGGCGCTGCAGGGCAAGCGGGCCGGCGACGCCATCCAGGTCAAGCTGCAGCCCGACGAGGCCTTCGGCGAGTATGACGCCGATCTGGTGCAGATCGAGCCGCGTGCCAGCTTTCCCGCAGAGCTGCAGGTCGGCATGCAGTTCGAGGGCGCGCCGCCGGGAACCGACGAGGACGACTTCGTCGTCTATCGCGTCACCGACATCGTCGATGACAAGGTGATGCTCGACGGCAACCATCCGCTCGCCGGCATGGCGCTGGTGTTTTCCTGCACGGTAAGCGAGGTGCGCACCGCGAGCGCCGAGGAAGTCGCCCACGGCCACGTGCATGGGCTGGGCGGTCATCGCCATCACTGATTTGCCGGCATGATGCCGGCCTGAAGACGGGGATGTTTCTATCGGCGCGCGGGCAGGGCGTCGCCTGGGTCGCGGTTTCGGCGATCGGTTTCGGCGCGATGGCGATCTTCGCCAAGATCGCCTATCAGGAAGCGGTATCGCTGACGAGCATGCTGTTCCTGCGCTTCGCCATCGCCGGCCTGCTGCTGGCGGCCTGGGGGACGCTGCTCGGCATGCGCTGGCCGCGCGGCCGCAACCTGCTCTGGCTGGTGGCCATGGGGGCGCTCGGCTATGTCGGCCAGTCCTTTTGTTATTTCGCCGCGCTCAAATACGCCAGCGCCGGTCTGGTCGGCCTGCTGCTCTATCTGTATCCGGCCATCGTCACCGTCCTGGCGGCCCTGCTCTACCGGCGCCGCATCGGCGCAGCGCGCGGCTGGGCGGTGCTTGTCGCGCTGGCGGGCACGGCCCTCACCGTCGGCGGCGACCTCCACAGCCAGCCGCTGGGCATCGCGCTCGGCGTGAGCGGCGCGCTGATCTATTCGGTCTACATCCTCGCCGGCGAAAAGGTGCTGCCGCAAGTCGGCGCCCTGCCGGCGGCGACGGTGGTCATGCTGGCGGCGGCGGCGGTCTATGGCGGCGCGGCGGTCGCCGCAGGGCCCGCGCTGCCGGGCTCCGTCGCCGGCTGGGCGGCGGTGCTGGCGATCGCGATCTTTTCCACCCTGCTGGCCATCCTCGGCTTCCTCAAGGGCCTGGAGAAACTCGGCGCCACGGATGCCTCGACCCTGTCCACCCTGGAGCCGCTGGTCACCATCGGGCTGGCGATGCTGGTGCTCGGCGAAACCGTCACCGGACTGCAACTGGCCGGCGCAACCCTGATTCTCGCGGCGGTGATCTATCTCGCGCGTCATGGCGCGCAATCCGTCAGAGGCTGACCGCCTCGACGCTGGCGACGCGCTCGGCCAGCGCCTGCAAGCCGAGCGCGGGCAGGGCGGCGGCAAGCCGTTCGGGGTGGGCCGTGGCCTGCAGGTGGAGCCGGCCGTCGGCGTAGGCGTCCGCGGATAGCCGCAGCACCTGGCGTGCGACTGCCGCCGCCACGTCGACGAGCTGCGCGCGACCCTCCAGCAGGGGTTCGATGATCGGCGTCAGGAAGGCGTAGTGGGTGCAGCCCAGCACGATGCGATCCGCGCCGGCGGCGACGAGCGGCCGGATTGTCTCCGCCACCTCGCGGCGGAAGGCCGGGGTGTCCGGTTGCAGCGTCTCGACATGCGTGGCCCAGCCGGGACAGGGGACCACCGTGGTGTCGACATGCGCGGCATGCGTATCGACCAGATGGGCGAGGCGCCGGCTGCGCGCCGTGTTTTCGGTGGTCAGCACGGCGATCTTGCGCGTCAGCGAGCCTTGTGCCGCCGGCTTGACGCCCGGCTCGACCCCCACCACGGGGATGCCCGGCAGATGTTCGCGCAGCGATTGAATGGCGGTGGTCGTGGCGGTGTTGCAGGCGACGACGATGAGCCGGCAGCCTTGCGCGGCGAAGTGATTGCCGATCGCCAGCACGCGGCCGGTGATGAAGCCTTCGGTCTTGTTCCCGTAGGGCACATGCGCCGTGTCGGCCAGATAGACGAGATTGGCCTTCGGCAATTCATGGGCAATAGCCGCCAGCACCGACAGGCCGCCGAGGCCGGAATCGAAGACGCCGATCATCCGGCAGAAAAAGTCGGCGCTGGCAGGACGGCGATCATCGGCCCGCGACCACGGGAATCTTGCCGATCTTCATCTGCCACTCGCGCGGCCCGGTCTGGTGCACCGAGGTGCCGGTCGCATCGACGGCCACGGTCACCGGCATGTCCGCCACCTCGAATTCGTAGATCGCCTCCATGCCCAGGTCGGCGAAGCCGACGACTTTCGCCGCCTTGATGGCTTTCGAGACGAGATAGGCCGCGCCGCCCACGGCCATCAGGTAGGCCGACCGGTGCTTGCGGATAGACTCGATGGCCGCCGGGCCGCGCTCGGCCTTGCCGACCATGGCGATCAGGCCGGTCTGCGCCAGCATCGTCTCGGTGAACTTGTCCATGCGCGTCGCGGTGGTGGGGCCGGCCGGGCCGACCACCTCGTCGCGCACCGGGTCCACCGGGCCGACGTAGTAGATGACCCGATGGGTGAAATCGACCGGCAGCGGCTCGCCCTTCGCCAGCAGGTCGGCGATGCGCTTGTGGGCGGCGTCGCGGCCGGTGAGCATCCTGCCGTTGAGCAAGAGCGTCTGGCCCGGCTTCCAGGCGGCGACCTCGGCGGGCGTCAGGGTGTCGAGGTTCACGCGCGTCGAGGTCTCGGTGTTCGGTTGCCAGGAGACCTGCGGCCACTGGTCGAGGCTGGGCGGTTCGAGCTGTGCGGGGCCGGAGCCGTCGAGATGGAAATGCACGTGGCGCGTGGCGGCGCAGTTGGGGATCAGCGCCACCGGCAGGCTGGCGGCGTGGGTGGGGTAATCCATGATCTTGACGTCGAGCACGGTGGTCAGGCCGCCCAGTCCCTGCGCGCCGATGCCGAGCGCATTGACCTTTTCATACAGTTCGAGGCGCAGTTCTTCGATGCGATTCGCGGGCCCGCGCGCGATCAGTTGGTCGATGTCCACCGGGGCCATGAGCGACTCTTTCGCCAGCAGCATCGCCTTCTCGGGCGTGCCGCCGATGCCCAGCCCAAGGATGCCCGGCGGACACCAGCCGGCGCCCATGGTCGGCACGGTTTTGAGCACCCAGTCGACGATGGAGTCCGACGGATTGAGCATGACCATCTTGGCCTTGTTTTCCGAGCCGCCGCCCTTGGCGGCGCAGATCGCCTCGACGTGGTCGCCGGGGACGATCTCGTAGTGGACGACGGCCGGCGTGTTGTCCTTGCTGTTCTGGCGCTTGCCGGCCGGGTCGAGCAGCACCGAGGCGCGCAGCTTGTTGTCCGGGTGCAGCCAGGCGCGGCGCACGCCCTCATCGACCATCTCCTGAATCGACAGCTTGGCGTCCCACTTCGTGTGCATGCCGATCTTGAGGAAGACCACGGCGATGCCGGTGTCCTGGCAGATCGGCCGCTTGCCTGCGGCGCACAGGCGGCTGTTGGCGAGGATCTGGGCGATGGCGTCCTTTGCCGCCGGGCTCTGCTCGCGTGCGTAGGCGCGGCCGAGGGCCTGGAGGTAGTCGAGCGGGTGGTAGTAGCTGATGAACTGGAAGGCGTCGGCGATGGAGGCGATGAAATCGTCCTGCCGGATGGGTGCGGACATGGGAACCTCGGGGAGTGTGGGGGTGCGGGGGAATTCTACCGGTTGCGTGCAACGCCCTGCGTGCCGGACGGCGGCCGGGGCAGTAAGCGCCCTGTAAGCTTCGCCGGCTGTAATGATCGACTAGAATCGGTCGGCAAAAAGGCCCCAAAAGCCACCGTCCGGGCCGTGTCCACAACGTCATCATTGCGAGAGGAGAAATCCCAATGAGCGCCATCGAATCGGTGATGCAGGAAAACCGCGTTTTCCCGCCATCCGAAGAGACCATCAGCAGAGCCACCATTTCCGGCATGGCCGCCTACCAGGCGCTGTGCAAGGAAGCCGAGCAGGACTACGCCGGCTACTGGGGGCGTCTGGCCAAGGAGCATGTCGTCTGGCAGCAGCCGTTCGGCCAGGTGCTCGACGAGTCGAACGCCCCCTTTTACAAGTGGTTCGCCGACGGCAAGCTGAACGTTTCCTGGAACTGCCTCGATAAAAACGTCGAAGCCGGCCTCGGCGACAAGGTCGCCCTGATCTTCGAAGCCGACGACGGCTCGGTGACCAAGGTGACCTACAAGGACCTGCTCGGCCGCGTCAACAGGTTCGCCAACGCGCTGCGCGCCCAGGGCATCAAGAAGGGCGACCGCGTGCTGATCTACGTCGCCATGTCGGTCGAGGGCGTCGTCGCGATGCAGGCCTGCGCCCGCATCGGCGCGATCCACTCCGTCGTGTTCGGCGGCTTTTCCGCCAAGTCGCTGGAGGAGCGCATCCTCGATGCCGGCGCCTGCGCCGTCATCACCATGGACGAGCAGTGCCGCGGCGGCAAGTCGATTCCGCTGAAGCCGGCGGTCGACGAAGGGCTGGCGATGGCCAAGGATCACCAGGTCAAGACCGTGGTGGTCATCAAGCGCACCGGCGGCGCCTGCAACATGGTGGAAGGCCGCGACGTCTGGTACCACGATATCGTTGCCGACCAACCCGACACCTGCGAGCCCGAATGGGTCGAGGCCGAGCATCCGCTGTTCCTGCTCTACACCTCGGGTTCCACCGGCAAGCCGAAGGGCGTCCAGCACAGCACCGGTGGCTACCTGCTGCACGCCGTGCTGACGACGCGCTGGACCTTCGACCTCAAGAAGGACGACGTGTTCTGGTGCACCGCCGACATCGGCTGGGTCACGGGCCACACCTACATCACCTACGGCCCGCTCGCCTGCGGCGCCACCGAGATCGTCTTCGAATCGGTGCCGACCTATCCGGACGCCGGCCGCTTCTGGAAGATGATCCAGGACCACAAGGTCACCGTGTTCTACACCGCCCCGACGGCGATCCGTTCCCTGATCAAGGCCTCGGAGGGGACGCCCTCCACCCATCCGCGCAATTACGACCTCAAGACATTGCGCATCCTCGGTTCGGTCGGCGAGCCGATCAACCCCGAGGCGTGGATGTGGTACTACAACAATGTCGGCGGCGGCCGCTGCCCGATCGTCGATACCTTCTGGCAGACCGAGACGGGCGGCCACATGATCACCCCGCTGCCGGGCGTCACGCCGCTGGTGCCGGGCTCCTGCACGCTGCCCTTCCCGGGCATCCAGGCCGCGATCGTCGACGAGACCGGCGCCGACGTGCCCTGGGGCAACGGCGGCTTCCTCGTCGTCAAGAAGCCCTGGCCGTCGATGATCCGCACCATCTGGGGCGATCCGGACCGCTTCAAGAAGTCCTACTATCCGCCCGATTTCGGCGGCAAGCTCTACCTCGCCGGCGACGGCGCGGTGCGCGACGCCAAGACCGGCTACTTCACCATCATGGGCCGCATCGACGACGTGCTGAACGTTTCCGGCCACCGCATGGGCACCATGGAAATCGAGTCGGCGCTGGTGGCCAACCCGCTGGTGGCCGAAGCCGCCGTGGTCGGCCGTCCCGACGACCTGACCGGCGAGGCGATCTGCGCCTTCGTGGTGCTCAAGCAGGCCCGCCCGTCCGGCGAGGAAGCCAAGAAGATCGCCCACGAGCTGCGCAACTGGGTGGCCAAGGAGATCGGCCCGATCGCCAAGCCGAAGGACATCCGCTTCGGCAACAACCTGCCGAAGACGCGTTCCGGCAAGATCATGCGCCGCCTGCTGCGCTCCCTGGCCAAGGGCGAGGAGGTCACCCAGGACACCTCCACGCTGGAGAATCCGGCCATCCTCGATCAGTTGAAGCAGGGCATCTGAATCCCGCAGGAAAAGGAGCAGGAGAACGGCCGCCACGAGCGGCCGTTTTTTCAGGGGGTCAGGGGGTCAGCGAGCCCGCGAATTCGCCGAACTTGCGGTCTTCGTTGCGGATGTGATCGATCAGCCAGTGGCAGAGAAAGCGGCTCAGTTCGAGCGGCAGGCAGTTTTCTCCGGCCACGGCGCGAATCTCCATGTCGCGCGCTTTTGCCAGCAGGCCGCGATGCAGTTGCCGGTGGTTCTCGAGTCCGGGATATCCGGCGATTTCCATCAGCATTTCTTCGTTGGCGAAATGGGTCGAGGTGTATTCGAGCAGGGCGTCGATCGCCGCGGCGGTGGCATCCCGGCTGGGCGTCGGGTTGTTCAGCTCGTCGTAGGCCCGTCCCGCGATGGCGAACAGGCGCTGATGTTCCTGGTCGATCTGCTCGATGCCGACCAGATAGCTGGCATCGAATTGCGGTCTTTCCTCCATCGGGTCGTTCCCTTCCGCACTCTCAAGGCGATGGTGCATCTTACCTCCTACAGCGCGTCGAAATGCTCGATCACCAGTTGAATGTTCGCCGCGCCCTGCCAGGCATTCGCGTCGAGTCGAAACGCGGCGCGAATGCGGTCGGGCGCGCCGGCGGCGTGATTGAAGCGGATCGCGTCGAAACGGGCGCGCCCTTTCTTCAGGGTCAGCTTGAGGTGCCGCTCCTTGAGCAGGCGCTGCTGCTCGACCTCGAACTCGTCGGCGAACAGCGGCGCGGGAAAGCCCTGGCCCCAGACTGCGCCTTCCAGCAGGCGCGCCGTGGCGACGTTGTAGTAGGCGCTTTCGAGCGGGCCATCGGTTTCCAGCGTGCGCGTCAGCGCGGCGGGCGACAGCAGGGCGCGCGCCACCTGCTCGAACACGGCCTCGAAAGCTGGCAGGTCGGCTTCCGCCAGCGTCAGTCCGGCCGCGGCGGCGTGGCCGCCGAAACGCTTGAGCAGTTCCGGACGCTGCTTGGCGACGAGATCGAGGGCGTCGCGCAGATGCAGGCCGGGGATGGAGCGCCCCGATCCTTTCAGTTCGCCTGCATCTCCCCGCGCGAAGACGAAAGTGGGCCGATGCAGCCTTTCCTTGACGCGTCCCGCGAGGATGCCGATCACGCCCTGATGCCACGCGGGGTCGAACAGCGTCAGACTGGCGCGCGTCGCCGCGTCGATGCCATCGAGGCGGATCGCGGCAGCCTCGCCCATGTCGGCCTCGATGACGCGGCGCTCGCGGTTGATCGCGTCGAGCGCCTGGGCGATGTTGAGCGCGCGCCCCGGATCGTCCGTGACCAGGCACTCGATGCCGAGGCTCATGTCGGCGAGGCGTCCCGCCGCGTTGAGGCGCGGCCCGAGCGCGAAGGCCAGGTCGAAGGCGCCGGCGCACGCCGGGTCGCGGCCGGCCGCCTGCAGCAGCGCCGCGACGCCGGGGCACATGCGGCGCCGACGGATGCGCGCGAGACCCTGGGCGACCAGGATGCGGTTGTTGCGATCGAGCGGCACCACGTCCGCCACCGTGCCGAGCGCGACGAGGTCGAGCAGTCCGGCGAGATTCGGCTCGGAGCGCGCGGCGAAGTGGCCGCGCCGGCGCAGTTCGGCGCGCAGCGCCAGCAGCACGTAGAACATCACGCCCACGCCGGCGATGCTCTTGCTGGCGAAGCGGCAGCCGGGCTGATGCGGATTGACGATCGCGTCGGCGGCGGGGAGTGCTGCGCCCGGCAGGTGATGGTCGGTGACGATCACCGTCATGCCGAGCCGTTTCGCCTCGGCCACGCCGGCCACGCTGGCGATGCCGTTGTCGACGGTGACCAGCAGGTCCGGCCGGCCCAGCCTGGCATGCCGCGCCGCGCTGCCGGCCACCTCGGGCGACAGGCCGTAGCCGGTCTCGAAGCGGTTCGGCACCAGGTAGTCGACGCGCGCGCCGCAGCCGCGCAGGGCGCGCAGGGCGACGGCGCAGGCCGTCGCACCGTCGCAGTCGTAGTCGGCGACGACGAGGATTTTGCGTTGCGCGGCGACGGCGTCGGCAAGCAGACCGGCGGCTGCGTCGATGCCGAGCAAATCCTGCGGCGGCAGCAGGGAAGCGAACTGCGTGTCGAGCTCCGCCGCCGCGGCGACGCCGCGCGCGGCGTAAAGGCGCGCCAGCAGCGGGTGCACGCCGGACTGTTCCAGCATCAGGCGGGCGCGTTGCGGCACCGCGCGTTCGACGATGCGGGTCACCGCAGTTGCGCGAGCGGGCGCGGCCCGCGCCAGAAACGCAGCAGGTCGCCGCGCCCCAGTTCCCAGACAACGCACTCCGGCGGGCCGGCGAGGCGGGCGCCGACCAGCATCAGGCCTGCGCATGCGCCCCGCCGCAGCGCCGCCAGCGCGGGGGCGAGCCAGTCGCGCTCGAGCGCCAGCAGCGCCTCCCCCCAGGCAAGCGCATCGAAAGCGCGCGCCGGGGCGGCGAGCATATCGACCTGCGCCAGGACGCGCCCGCGGGCGGGCCGGAAACATTCCGGCACGGCCCGCCGGGGCGTGCCGGCGTGCCGGCACAGTCCGGCGATCGCCGGGTCGTCGCTCCATACCTCGGTGTAAGCGACCCGCACCGGTTCGGCCAGGCAGCCCTGCCCCCAGGGCCACAGGCTGTTGACCGTGGGCCGGCCCGTTTCGGCGCGGCGGCGGTTGACCGGATGGGCGTGCAGCGTCGTCTGGGCCGCGGCGATCATCCGCTGCCAGGCGGGCCCGTCCGCGCCGCCGGGCAGGCGCGGGTCCACGGGCTGCCGGATCGCTGCCGGCAGCGCCTGGGTTGCCAGGTCGAGCGGCCGCTGCAGCCGCATCTCCCAGCGGCCGGGCGAGGACGCGGACAGCTCGCCCCAGCCGGCGAACAGCGGTCGGACCAGATCGAGCAGGGCGGCGCTTTCCTGCGGGTCGAGATCGAGAGCGGCCGGATCGTCGAGCATGACGCCCTCGGGCGCCACGCGCCAATGCACCGGATCGAGGCAGAGCCAGGCGCCGGGGGCCGTCCCGTCGGCGCCGACTTTCCGCAAGGCGGCGGCCGGCAGGTGCGTGCCGCCGCATGCGCCCGGCAGCCCGTCGCCGACCCACGCGCCGCGTCTGGCGCGCCCGAGCAGCCGGGACAGGACCGGCGCCTCCAGGCCATGGACGGCGCCGGCGAGAATTTCGGCCGGCAACAGCAGGCCGGGAACCAGCAGGGTCAGATGCATGAGGCCGCGATTGTAGCGCGCCCCGCGACGCCGGGCGGCCTTGGCCGCCCGAAAGCGGAGTTTGACGAACCGCGCTGCAGCGGGTATCGTATATACATAGTTTAAACATACGGAGCGGAATCATGGCCGAGGCGGTTCTGGACATCAAGCATTGGGGCAACAATCTGGGCGTGCGTCTGCCGGCTGCCGTGGCGCGCGCGGCGCATCTGCATGCCGACCAGCGCGTGCGCGTGCAGGTGGAGCAGGGGCGGGTGA
>CAZZFN010000063.1:0-11540 GCA_964653505.1 uncultured Methyloversatilis sp. | reverse complement strand
CGTCGATGCGCACGGTCGGCTGGCCGACGCCGACCGGCACGCTCTGGCCTTCCTTGCCGCAGGTGCCGACGCCGGGATCGAGCGCCAGGTCGTTGCCGATCATCGAGACGCGTGTCAGCACGTCGGGGCCGTTGCCGATCAGCGTCGCCCCTTTGACCGGCCGGGTGATTTTCCCGTTCTCGATCAGGTAGGCCTCGGCGGCCGAGAAGACGAACTTGCCGCTGGTGATGTCGACCTGGCCGCCGCCGAAGTTGGCGGCGTAGAGGCCCTTCTTCACCGAGGCGACGATCTCCTGCGGATCGCGCTCGCCCGCCTCCATCGTGGTGTTGGTCATGCGCGGCAGGGGCAGGTGGGCGAAGGATTCGCGCCGACCGTTGCCGGTCGGCCCGACGCCCGTCAGGCGCGCGTTGAGCGTGTCCTGCAGATAGCCGACGAGGATGCCGTCCTCGATCAGCACGGTGCGCCGGGTCGGCGTGCCCTCGTCGTCGATGCTCAGGGAGCCGCGCCGGCCTGCGATGCTCCCGTCATCGACGACGGTCACCCCCCGCGCGGCCACGCGCTCGCCGATGCGTCCCGCGAAGGCCGAGCTGCCCTTGCGGTTGAAATCGCCCTCGAGTCCGTGGCCGATGGCTTCGTGCAAGAGGATGCCCGGCCAGCCCGGGCCGAGCACGACCGTCATTTCTCCCGCCGGCGCCGGTGCGGCGGCGAGATTGACGCGCGCCTGATGGACGGCCTTCTCCGCATAGTCGTGCAGGAGGGCGTCGGTGAAGTAGCCGTAGTCGCAGCGCCCGCCGCCGCCCGCCGAGCCCTGCTCGCGCCGGCCGCCCTGTTCCAGGATCACGGTGATCGACAGGCGCGCCAGCGGCCGCACGTCGGCCGCCAGCAGGCCGTCGGAACGCGCCACCAGGATGGTTTCCCAGCTGCCGGCGATGTGCGCCATCACCTGCGCGACGCGCGGGTCGAGCGCGCGCGCGAGGCTTTCGAGGCGCTCGAGCAGCTTGACCTTCGCGGCGTCGGACAGGGAAGCGAGCGGATCGGCGGCCGCATAGAGCGCCGGCGCGCCGCGTCCCGCGAGACGGGCCGTGGCGCCGTTGCCGCCCGAGCGCGCGATGGCGCGCGTCGCCTGCGCCGCGCCGAGCAGCGCCGCCAGGCTGATCTCGTCGGAATAGGCGAAGGCGGTCTTCTCGCCGCTGATGGCGCGCACGCCGACGCCCTGCTCGATGTTGAAGCTGCCCGACTTGACGATGCCTTCCTCCAGGCTCCAGGCCTCGGAACGGGAAAACTGGAAATAGAGGTCGGCAAAGTCGAGCTTGTGGCCGAACAGTTCGCCGAAGACGCCGGCCAGTTGCCCGGTCGTCAGATCGTAGGGCGTCAGCAGGTGGCGTTCGGCGGTGGCGAAATGGGCAGTGTCGGTCATGGCGGCAGTGTAATTCAGATGCGGCGATGCTTGAGGGCCGGCAGGCTCGCCCGGACAGCGGCGATGCGCGCCGGATCGAGGTCGGCGACCACCACGCCTTCGCCGTATTCCATGCGCGCCAGCACCTCGCCCCAGGGATCGACGATCATGCTGTGGCCATGGGTCATGCGCCCGGTCGGATGCAGCCCGCCCTGCGCCGCGGCGAGCAGGTAGCACTGGTTCTCGATGGCGCGCGCGCGCAGCAGGGTTTCCCAGTGCGCCTTGCCCGTCGTGTCGGTGAAGGCGGCCGGCAGGACGATCAGGTCGAGCGGCGCAACCGCCCGAAACAGCTCGGGAAAGCGCAGGTCGTAGCAGATGCCCAGACCGATGCGGCCCAGCGGCGCATCGAAAGCCACCGGCGCGGCAGGGCCGGCCTCGATGGTTTCCGCCTCGTCGTAACGCTCGGCGCCCTGCTGGAAACCGAACAGATGGATCTTGTCGTAGCGCGCGACGCGCCGGCCCGCCGGATCGAACACCAGGCAGGCGTTCCCGAGCTTCGCCGGATCGTCCGCCCGCAGGGGGATCGAGCCGCCGACCAGCCAGAGGCCGTGGCGCGCGGCAGCAGCCGCGAGGAAATCCTGGATCGGACCGCTGCCTGCGTCTTCGCGCACGGCCAGCCGGTCGGCATCGCTGCCGCCGACGATCGGGAAGTATTCGGGCAGGGCGACGAGTTGCGCGCCCTGCGCGGCGGCCGCGGCGATCAGTCGCCCGGCGGTGGCGAGATTGGGCGCAAGCTCGGGCGTCGAGATCATCTGGACGGCGGCGATGCGGCAGCGTTCGGTCATGGCGGGCTGGCTTCCGGTTGGGCGGCGGGGGCCTGGATTTTTTCCACTTTCGGGTCGGCCCAGCGACCGGTGACGGCGTATTCGTAGGCAAAAATCTGGTCGAGCGGATCGCGCAGGATTTTCTGCGCGGCCCAGGCCACGGCGCCGGCGGCCGGGTTGGCCAGCATCGCGCCGACCGCGAGCGTCTCGCCCAGCGCGGGCTGCACGCGCACCTTGAGGTTCTGCGTCTCGGCGGCCAGATCCGCCTGACCGGAGATCGTCACCTTGGCGGCCGGCCCGCGGATGCGCAGATCGTCGGTGCCGATCACGCCCTGGCCGATTTTCGCCTCCCCGACGAGACTGTCGAAGGCGAAACCTTCGCTGAAGATGTCGCGGAAATCGAGGGTGATCCTGCGCGGCAGGGATTGCAGGGAAAGCACGCCGAGCAGCCGGCCGACCCCCGGTTCGAGCTTCTTGAACTGCCCCCTGCCGAAGTCCGCCTTGATCCAGCCGGAGAGGCTCGCCGCATCGAAGTCGAGGGGGCTGCCCGCCCAGCGCAGATCGCCGTCGATCCTCCCTTCGCCGCGCCGCACGGCATCGGGCATGGCAAGGCGGTGGAGCAGCTTTTCGGCATCCTTGACATCGAGCCGGAAGGCCAGCGCAGTCTCGGCCGCGGCGCGTCCGGGGCGCCAGCGCCCCTCGCCGGAGAGCCTGGCCGCCTCGTTCTCGACGTCGAGCTTCGCCTGCCAGCGGCCTTCGCGATTCTCGGCCCCGATCCTGAGTTCGCCGAGCGCGCGGGCGCCGAGCCGGAAACTGTCGACGGTCAGATCCACCGCCGGCATGTGGCGATCCGGGTCGGCGGCCGGCTCGTCGCCCGGCGTGCCGGTGGCGTCGGGCAGGTGCAGGCGGGCGAAGCGCCCGGAAACGCGCCCCGCCCCGGCGGTGTCCCAGCTCAGCTGGCCCTGCGCCTCGCGGGCGGCCAGGTTCAGCTGCCAGCGCGTACCGCTGCGCGCGCCCTGCACGTCCACGTCGTGGAACGGGCGGTGCGCGACCGACAGGTTGCGGGCGCGGATATCGACGGCCGCCAGGCGCAGCGCGTCGCCCGGCCCGGCGGCATTCCCGCCGTCGCGCAGCAGGTTCCGCCAGGCATCGACATCGAGCTGCGGCACGTGCGCCGCCAGGGTCACCCCGCGCAGGGGCAGCGCGGGCGGTGCGGCGGCCGCGGCTGCGCCGAGGGCGATCCGGCCGCGCCAACCGTCGCCCGCTTGCCGCTGCAGGCGCACGGCGGCGGCCGCGCCCAGGGTCGCCGACCACTCGTCGCGTTGCGGCTCGAAGCGGCCGATCGCGACGAGGGGCCATCCGGCCAGCGCCGACTTGTTGAACGGATCGGGGAGGCTGGATGCCAGCCCGCGCAGATCCGATTCGATGCGCAGCTCGGCGGTCGGCTTCTTGACGGTCAGGCTGCCGCGCCAGGGCGTCGTGCCGGAAAGGTGCTCGAGCGCGCGCACGCCGTAGAAGCGGCGCAGCGCATGCGCTTCGAGACTGCCCGCCGCGGCGATGCGCACGGCGCCGCCCGGCAGGGTGCCGACCTCGAGCGTGAGCGGCTGATCGAGAAAGCGCGCGCGCAGATTTCTCGACTGCAGGCGCTCGGCGGTGAAACTCAGCTCCCCCTGCACGCCGGTGAACGGCGGCAGGTCGGGCAGCGCGGCGAGCCGGTTATCGGCAAAGCGGTAGCGGCCCTGCACCTCGGTGTCGGCGACATGGCGCAGGGGCATCGTCAGCTTGAGATCGAGCTCGCCGCTGCCGGAGGCGGTCATGTCCGCGGTGAAATGATCGATGCGCGCGCCCACCGGGCTGGCTTCGATGAAGTCGAGGAAACGCTGCGTCTCTCCCCGCGCGCGCCCCGTGACGGTGAGGATTTCCGTACCCATCTCGAGGTCGGGAATTGCCGCGCGCACCTCGGCGAGCGTCACGCCCATGATCGTCGCGCGCTGGCCGCGGATCAGCATGCGCTCGCCTTCGAACAGCAGATCGCCGTCGATGCCGGTCATGCCCGGCCATCCCGGCGCGTAGTCGATCCGGGCGTCCCGGATGCCGCCCCTGACCTGGAAGATGCCGCCCTGGCCGCCGCGGAAGGGAAAGCGGGCCAGCGGGCCCTTGAGGCGCAGGGTGACATTCTCCGCGCGACCCGCGGCGAGGCCGGCGCGCAGCCAGGCGCGCGCATCGGGGTTGACCGCCCGCGGCATGTAGCGCCACACGGCCTTGCCCTCCGCGTGGGCCAGGCGCGCGGACAGGTCGATGTCGCCCGGCCCCTCGCCCGTGTAGCGCCAGCTCCCGGCGGCTTCGCCGCGCGCGTCGGCATTGGCGAAGGCGACGCGCTGGAAAAGAATTTCCGTCATCCCCGGCGTGCCGCGCCAGCCGATTTCGGCTTCGAGGCGCTCGAACGCCAAAGTCGGTTCCGGCAGGACGGCAGGCAGATCGAGCGTCGCGGCGCGGCTGTCGAGATGGATCAGGCCGCCGCGCCGGTCGCCTTCGATCCGTCCCGAGATGCCGGCAAAACCGGGCAGGTTTCCCTGCGCGGCGAGCGCCAGGCCGGCAAAGTCGCCATTGACGCGCCAGTGTTCCGGCGCGGCGGCCGGCCCCTGCCAGGCGAAGGCGAAAGCGTCGAGCCGGCCGCGCGGCGCAAACTGGTCCAGGCGCGTCCGCCAGTCCGCGGGAAGGGGCAGATACTCCGCCAGCATGGCCAGCGCGCCGAGGTCGAGATGGTTGGCGCGCAGCTCGCCCCCTTGCCAGCGCTGCGCGGCAACCAGGTTCAGGCTGGCCTGTATCGGCCCGATGGCGATGCCGCTCGCGCTCGTCAGGCTCAGGCGTTGCACCTCTCCGGAATAGCCCTCCGGGGTCTTGCGGCCGGCCAGGCGGCCCTCGGCGCCCTGCACCGCGAGCAGCGGCAGATCGGGCTGCAGGCGCACGCCGAAATCCGCCAGGGCCAGGTCGGCCGCGAATCCTGTCGGCCGGCGCTCGGCGAAGTCGAGCCAGAGCCGGGCGTCGCCCCGGCCGCGCTTCATTTCGAGCGGCAGATCGAGCCAGGTCGCCAGCGCCGCCAGATCGACCCGGGCGAGATCGGCATAGGTCTGGCCGGACCAGGCGGCCAGGTCGGCCAGGCTGCGGCCGGTCAGGTTGGCGCGCAGATCGACGCGCTCGGCGATGCCGCCGCCGGGCCGGGCCGTCAGGCCGAGGCTGTGACGGCGGCCGGCATTGCGCAATTCGAAGTCGAGGCGTTCCACGGCCAGCGGCGGCGCGCCGCGCAGCTCGTCGCGCCAGATCACCCGGGCGTCGCGCACAACGATGCGGCGTTGCTCCAGCAGCCAGTCGGCGGCGCGCATGTCGCCGTCGACGCGCATCGGCAGGCCGGCGACATGGAGCGCGCCCGCCGCGTCGCGCCGGATGTCGAGCACCGGCGCGGCGAGCTCGAGCCGGTGCAGGCGCGGCTCCAGGTAGATCAGCGAGGCCCAGCCGATCTCGGCCTCGACGCGCTCCAGCACCAGCGCCGGCCGGCCTGCGGGATCGTGCAATTCGAGCCGGTCGATGGCCAGGCGCGGATGCAGTCCGGGCCAATCCGCCGCCAGGCCGGCGAGCGTGACGCGCAGGCCGATCGCCTGCGACAGCCGCTGCTCGATCTGGCCGCGCCAGGCGCCGATTTCCGGCATCAGCCAGTAACGCCCGGCGAGGATCAGCGCCGCCGCCGCGAAATAGAGCACGAGCGCGATCCGGCCGCTCCAGCGCAGCAGGGAACGGAGGGTGGCGACGGCGGAAAGGGAAGGCGCGGGCAAGGAGGCGGCCGGTCTAGAATGCCGGGGTCTGTTGGGACGCAAATTCTAATCCATGCCCCTCCCCCCCTCGCCGACCGCCTACTCGCGCCATCTGGCCCGCCTGATCCAGGCCCGCCCGGAACTGCGCGACGAGCTGGGCGCCGCGGCACCGCTCGATGCGGCCTTGCTGCACGCCTGGCTGGGCGAAACGCCGCTCGCCGCAGACAACCTCAAACCGGCGCTGCGGCGCGTCAAGCAGCGCGCCCTGGCGCGCATCGCCGGCCGCGATCTGACGGGCGGCGCCGACCTGGCCGAGGTCGTCGAGAGCATGACCCTGGTCGCCGATGCCGCCCTCGCCGCCGCGCTGGAAGCGACCGAGGCCGCCTTGGTCGCCCGCTACGGGGCGCCGCGCAACGCGGCGGGCGCACGCCAGCGCCTCATCGTCGTCGGCATGGGCAAGCTCGGCGGGCGCGAACTGAACGTTTCTTCGGACATCGACCTGATCTTCGTCTATCCGGAGGACGGCGACACCGATGGGGGCCGCTCGATCTCCAACTTCGAATTCTTCGCGCGGCTCGGCAAGGCGCTCATCAACGCCCTGGCCGACATCACCGCAGACGGTCAGGTGTTCCGCGTCGACATGCGCCTGCGGCCGAACGGCGACTCGGGACCGCTGGTCTGCTCGTTCGACATGCTGGAAAACTATTTCTACACCCAGGGCCGCGAGTGGGAGCGCTATGCCTGGATCAAGGCGCGGCCCATCACGGGCGAGCGCTGGGACGAACTGGAACAGATCCGCGGCGCCTTCGTGTTCCGCAAGTATCTCGACTTCGGCGCCATCGATGCGCTGCGCAACCTGCATGCGCAGATCCGCCGCGAGGTGGCCAGGAAGGACATGGCCGACAACGTCAAGCTCGGCCCGGGCGGCATCCGCGAGATCGAGTTCATCGCCCAGGTGTTCCAGCTGATCCGCGGCGGCCGCGACCCGGCGTTGCAGATCAAGCCGACGCTCGAGGTGCTCAAGCGGCTGGTCGACCGCGGCCAGCTCGAACTCGGGGATGTGGTCGCGCTTTCCGCCGCCTACCGCTTCCTGCGTCGCCTCGAACATCGCTTGCAATACCTCGACGACGCCCAGACCCATGCGCTGCCGGACAATCCGGACGACCGGCAGCGCGTCGCACGGGCCATGGGCTTCGCCGACTACGAGGCCCTGCTGATGGAACTCGACGACCATCGCCAGACGGTGGCGCGCCATTTCGCGGCGGTCTTCGCCGCTCCCGACGAACAGAATCCCGCGCTCGACCAGGTCTGGACCGGCAGCGGCGACGGCGACCAGCGCGAGGCCCTCGTCAAACTCGGCTTTCGCGAGACGGCGACGCTGTGCGCGCGGCTCGGCGCGATCCGCGCCGGCCTGCGTTACCAGCAGATGAGCGAGCAGGCCAAGGCGCGCTTCGATGCGCTCGTGCCGCGCGCGATCCAGGTAGCGGCAGACATGCCCAATCCGGACGCGACGCTGATCCGCCTGCTCGAACTGCTCGAGGCGATCGGCCGGCGCGCCGCCTATCTCGCCCTGCTGCTGCAGTACCCGCAGGCGCTCGGGCAGGTGGCGCGGATCGCCGCCGCCTCGTCCTGGGCGGCCGACTACCTGCTGCGCCACCCGATCCTGCTCGACGAGCTGCTCGACCCGCGCCTGCTGCACATGGCGCCGGACTGGCCGGGCTTCCGCCAGCAGCTCGCCGAACAGACCGACGCCCTCGAACCCGACACCGAACGGCAGATGGATCTGCTGCGCGAAGCGCATCATGCCCAGGTGTTTCGCCTGGTGGCGCAGGATATCGCCGGCCTGCTGACCGTCGAGAAGCTTTCCGACCATCTTTCCGAACTCGCCGATCTCGTGGTGGACCGCGCCATCGCGCTGGCCTGGCGCAAGCTGCCGGTTCGCCACCGCGCGCAGCCCGCCTTCGCGGTGATCGGTTACGGCAGGCTCGGCGGCAAGGAACTGGGCTACGCCTCCGATCTCGACCTGGTTTATCTTTTCGACGACTCCCATCCCGATGCCGCCAGCATCTACGCCAAGCTCGCCACGCGGCTCAACACCTGGCTGTCCTCGCGCACCGCCGCCGGCATCCTGTTCGAGACCGACCTGCGCCTGCGGCCGAACGGCGACGCCGGCCTCGTCGTCAGCTCGCTGGAAGCCTTCCGCAAGTATCAGCTCGAAAATGCCTGGGTGTGGGAGCACCAGGCGCTGACCCGGGCCCGCTGCATCGCCGGCGACCCGGCCATCGGCGCCGCCTTCGAGAAGATCCGCTGCGAGATCCTCTGCCAGCGCCGCGCCGCGGCGACGCTGCGCGCGCAGGTGCTGGAAATGCGCCGCAAGATGAGCGGCAGCCTCGCCACCCGCGGCGACGCGGCGCTCTTCGATCTCAAGCAGGACCCGGGCGGTCTGGTCGATGTCGAGTTCATCGTGCAGTATCTGGTGCTCGCCCACGCCTGCGACCACCCGGCGCTCGCCGGCAACCTCGGCAACATCGCCCTGCTGCGCATCGCCGCCGCAGCCGGCCTGATCCCGGCCGATCTGGCCGACGGCGCGCGCGACGCCTACCGCGAATACCGTCGCCTGCAGCACCTGCGCCGTCTCGACAACCTCGACAGCCGCGTCGACGCCGCGCCGCACGCGGCACGCATCGCCGCCGTGCGCGCCCTCTGGAAACACGTGTTTGGAGAATCCTGATATGCCCGTGAACTACGCCGCTCCCGCTCCCGATCGACTTCATCCCGTCGCCGGCGTGCGCCTCGGCGTCGCGCAAGCCGGCATCCGCAAGGCGAACCGCCGCGACCTGACCCTCGTCGAACTGGCCCCCGGCAGCCGCGTTGCCGGCGTGTTCACCAAGAACCGCTTCTGTGCCGCGCCGGTGCGGGTGTGTCGCGAACATCTCGAGAAAGAGGGCATTCGCGCGCTCGTCATCAACACCGGCGTCGCCAACGCCGGCACCGGCGCAGCGGGTCTGGTCGCCGCGCGCTCGAGCTGCGCGGCGGTCGCGCAGCTGCTGGGCATCGCCGCCGACCAGGTGCTGCCCTTCTCCACCGGCGTGATCCTCGAACCGCTGCCGGTCGAGCGCCTCGTCGCCGGCCTGCCCGCCGCGCGCGCCGCGTTGCAGGCCGATGGCTGGCACGAGGCCGCGCACGCCATCATGACCACCGACACCGTCGCCAAGGCCGCCTCGCGCCGTCTCGCCGGCGCCGACTTTTCCGCCACCCTCACCGGCATGGCCAAGGGCGCCGGCATGATCCGTCCGAACATGGCCACCATGCTCGGTTTCGTCGCCACCGACGCGGCCGTCGCCCAGCCCCTGCTCGAACAGCTGGTCAAGGAAGCCGCCGACGAATCCTTCAACTGCATCACGGTCGATGGCGACACCTCGACCAACGATTCCTTCGTGCTGATCGCCACCGGCCAGGGCGGCGCGACATTCGAATCGACCGGCGCGCCCGGCTGGGCCGAGTTCAAGGCCGCCGCGATCGCCGTGGCGCGCGAGCTCGCGCAGGCCATTGTCAGAGACGGAGAAGGCGCCACCAAGTACATCGAGATCGCGGTCGAGGGCGGCCGCACGCGCGCGGAATGCAAGGCGGTCGGCTACGCGATCGGTCACTCGCCGCTGGTGAAGACCGCCTTCTTCGCCTCCGACCCCAACCTCGGCCGCATCCTCGCGGCGATCGGCTATGCCTGGAATAACGATCCCGCGCTGGCCGACCTCGACGTCGACAAGGTCAGGGTCTGGCTCGGTGACGTACTCGTTGCCGAGAATGGCGGACGCGCCGCCAGCTATCGGGAAGAAGACGGAGCGCGTACCATGAAGCCCGCCGAGATCCGCATCCGTGTCGACCTCGGCCGCGGCAGCTGCGCCGCGAATGTCTGGACCTGCGACTTCAGCTACGACTATGTGAAGATCAACGCGGATTACCGGAGTTGAACGACCTGATCTGGCTCGCGCTGGGCTGGGTCGCCTACGCGGCGCTCCACTCGCTGCTGGCCTCGCTGCGCTGCAAGGCCTGGGTCACGCGCCGCTGGCCGGCGTTCGCGCCCTGGTACCGGCTGGCGTTCAACTTTCAGTCGGTCATTCTGCTGCTGCCGCTGGTCTGGGCGACCTGGGCGATTCCCGGCGACTGGCTGTGGCACTGGAGCGGCCCTTGGGCGTGGCTCGCCAACGGCCTGGCGCTCGCGGCACTGGCCGGCTTCTGGCGGTGCGGCGGCGTCTACGACATGGGCGAGTTCCTCGGCACGAAGCCCTTGAGAGAACAGCGCCGCGACGCGGCGGAGCACGACGGCCTGCGCATCTCGCCGCTGCACCGCTTCGTGCGCCACCCGTGGTATGCGCTGGCCCTGCTGCTGATCTGGACGCGCGACATGAACGCGCCGCTGCTGGTCTCGGCGCTGGCGATCACGCTGTATTTCGTGCTCGGCTCACGGCTGGAAGAGCGCAAGCTGGAGGCGCACTTCGGCGCGGCCTATCGCGAGTATCGGCGGCGCGTGCCCGGGCTGATCCCGCTGCCGTGGAAACGGCTTTCCGCCGCCGAGGCCGAAACCTTAATGCAAGGTTCTCGGCATCGCCAGCACGAACTCTGAGATCGGCGCATCGAAGCGCGTGCCGTCCTCGGCAACCATCTGGTAGCTGCCCTTCATCGTGCCCACCGGCGTCGGCAGCGGGCAGCCGCTGGTGTACTCGAAACTCTCGCCCGGCCGCAGCAGCGGCTGATTGCCGACCACGCCCAGGCCGCGCACTTCCTCGACCTTGCCTGCCGCGTCGGTGATGATCCAGTGGCGCGAGACCAGCTGGGCCGCCAGCGCCCCGCGGTTGGCGATGCGAACGCGATAGGCGAAGAAATAACGCTCCGCCTCGGGGTCGGACTGCTCGGGCACATACTGCGTTTCCACCCGCACTTCGATTGCATGTTTGCTTGTCTGGATCATCCGCTTATACCTGCCATCAGAAAATGTTGGCCACCCTAATCGATGGTCCGTTACCCGCTACAATCGCCCGATTCCAATTTACGCGGAGACCCGCCCCATGTCCAAGCCCAACTTCCGTATCGCCCCATCCATCCTGTCCGCCAACTTCGCCCGGCTCGGCGAGGAAGTCGACAATGTACTGGCTTCCGGCGCGGATATCGTCCACTTCGACGTCATGGACAATCACTACGTGCCGAACCTAACCATCGGTCCGCTGGTCTGCGAGGCGCTCAGGAAGCATGGCGTCGCCGCGCCGATCGACGTGCACCTGATGGTCAAGCCGGTCGATCGCATCGTCCCCGACTTCGCCAAGGCCGGCGCCACCTACATCACCTTCCATCCGGAAGCCTCCGAGCACATCGACAGAACCATCGGCCTGATCAAGGAAAGCGGCTGCAAGGCCGGCCTGGTGTTCAACCCCGCCACGCCGCTCGACGTGCTCGAATGGACGCTCGACAAGCTCGACATGGTGCTGCTGATGTCGGTGAACCCCGGCTTCGGCG
>CAZZFN010000062.1:0-11551 GCA_964653505.1 uncultured Methyloversatilis sp. | reverse complement strand
CAGCTTGGTCTGCGGCCCGATGGCGACGCCGCCATAGATCGCGGCGGTGCGCAGCCTGACGTGCTTGCCGTAGGCGAACACGCTCTGCTGCACCTGGATGGCCAGCTCGCGCGTCGGTGCCAGCACCAGCGCGCGCGGCTTGAAGCGCTTGAGGGACAGGTTGCTGTTCTGGGTCAGCAGTTGCAGGATCGGCAGGGTAAAGCCGGCGGTCTTGCCGGTGCCGGTCTGGGCGGCGGCCATCAGGTCGCGCCCTGCGAGTACCAGCGGGATGGCCTGGGCCTGGATGGGGGTGGGGGTGTCGTAGCCCTGTTCGGCGACGGCACGCAGGATGTCGGCCGACAGGCCGAGCTCGGTAAAGTGCATGGAAGTGCTCCTGGAATCGGCCACTCGCACCAACTTCATGGGCACGAACCAGTCAGGGCAGAAACGCTGTGGGGGGGTAAAACGCGGCAGGGGGATCCGAACGCGACGCGCGGCTGCTTGACTGATTATTTGCCGCGCGGCGCGCAGTGTAACAGTTTCCGGGAAGCGACCCGCCGCCGTCTTCAGCGTCGCGCCAGCTCGTCTGCCACCAGCGTCGTCAACTGTTTCAGGCCGAAGCTCGGCAAGGGCCGGCCATTCACGAAGAACTCCGGCGTCTTCTCCACCCCGAGGGCCCGCGCATCGGCGGCGTCCTGGGCGATCAGGGCGGCGATGGCCGGATCGGCCGCGTCGGCGGCGAGCCGTTCCATGTCCAGGCCGAGGCCCGCCAGCACGCGGCGCGCTTCCTCCACGTTGGGGCGGTGGTTGGGCGTCCAGCGCTCCTGACTCGTCAACAGGGCTTCCAGGGCGGGCCACAGCTTTCCCTGGCGGCGCGCCGCCTCGACCAGGGCGATCACCTGATCGACGTTGGGGTGGAAGGGCGCATAGCGCAGCACGAGGCGGAGGTTGCGGGGCTCGTCGGCGAGCATCTTCTTGACGGCAGGATAGAAGGCCGCGCAAGCGCCGCAGGCGGGGTCGAGGAACTCGACGATGGTGACCTTGGCATCGGGCCGGCCGAGCGCCGGCGAATGCATGCGCACCAGCGCCTCGGTGTTGGCCACCGGCGGCGGCCCCTCCGGGTCTTTGGGCGTCGCGGTGTGCAGCAAGGTGGCGACAACGAAGGCGAGCAGGAGAAAGGCCAGCACGCCGGCAAAGAGGGTTTTGGATTTCATCGGGAACTCCTGAAATGTGCCGCAGCGAGCAGCGCGACGAGGGTGGCGAAAGCGACGATCGACAGGATCGGGATGGTGACGACGCCGAACCAGCGGATCACGGTTTCCGAGCAGGGAATACCCTGCCGGCAGGGCTGGATCGCCTCGGGGATGACGCCGACGACGATGCCCTGGTGATAGAGCGCGAGCAGCAGGCCGAGCGCCGCCAGGACCAGCCCCTGCCGGATCACGCGCACGTCCAGATCGGGAAACAGGCCGAAGGGCAGGATCACGGCGAGCGGGAACATGACGATGCGCTGATACCAGCACAGCGTGCAGATCGGTAGCCCGACCACCTCGCCCAGGAAGAGGGCGGACAGCGTGGCGGCCGCCGCGACGATCCAGGCGGCGAACAACAGCAGCCAGGCCATCGACGGCGCGGCGGCAGCGGGTGGGGTCATGTCTGTCTCCTTCTCAGGCGACGCTCCTCGATGAGGGCGTAGATGGCCGGAATCACGATCAGGGTGAGCAAGGTGGAGGACACCATGCCGCCCACCATCGGCGCGGCGATGCGGCGCATCACCTCGGCGCCGGTACCGGTGCTCCACATGATGGGCAACAGGCCCGCCATGATGGTCACCACCGTCATCAGCTTGGGCCGGACGCGCTCGACCGCGCCTTCCATCACCGCCGCATACAGTTCGGCGCGCGTCGGCTGCCGTCCCGCCAGCGCCGACTTTTGCCTGACCGCCGCCCAGGCGTGCTCGATGTAGATCAGCATCACCACGCCGGTTTCGGCCGCCACGCCGGCCAGCGCGATGAAGCCGACCGCCACGGCCACGCTCATGTTGTAGTCGAGCGCCCACATCAGCCAGACGCCGCCGACCAGCGCGAAGGGCACCGAGAGCATGACGATGAGCGTGGGCGCGAGCGCGCGGAAGTTGAGGTAGAGCAGCAGGAAGATGATCAGCAGGGTGAAAGGCACGACGATCTTGAGGCGTTCGATGGCGCGCTCCATGTATTCGAACTGGCCGCTCCAGGTCACATAATAGCCGGTGGGGAACTCGACCCGTTCGGCCACCGCGCGGCGCGCCTCGGCCACATACGAGCCGATGTCGCGCCCCTCGATGTCGACGTAGATGTAGGCGGAGAGCAGCGCGTTCTCGGTGCGGATCGCCGGCGCACCCTGGCGGATGACGACCTGGGCGACCTGGCCGAGCGGCACCATCATGGCCGGCCCGCCCGCGGCCCCCATCGCCGGCACCAGCACGTTGGCGGCGATCTCCTGCGGATCGTCGCGCAGCTCGCGCGGGTAGCGCACCGTCACGCCGAAGCGCTCGCGGCCCGCCACCAGGGTCGTCACCACCTCGCCGCCCAGGGCGGTGGCGATCGTGTCCTGCAAGGCGTCGATGGCGATGCCGTAACGCGCCAGCTGGAAGCGATCGGGCTCGATGTCGAGATACCAGCCGCCGGTGATTCTTTCGGCATAGGCCGAGCGGGTGCCGGGCACTTCCTTGACCACCGCCTCGATGGCGCGCGCAAGCCGCTCCATCTCCTCGAGGCTCTGACCGAACACCTTGATGCCGACCGGCGTGCGGATGCCCGTCGACAGCATGTCGATGCGCGCCTTGATCGGCATGGTCCACGAGTTGGCGATGCCGGGGAACTGCAAGGCGCGATCCATCTCGGCGATCAGCGTATCGACGTCCATGCCCGGCCGCCATTCGCTCGCGGGCTTCAGGTTGATCACCGTCTCGAACATCTCGATGGGCGCCGGGTCGGTCGCGGTGTTGGCGCGGCCGGCCTTGCCGATCACCGAGTCCACCTCGGGAAAGCTCTTGATGATCTTGTTCTGCGTCTGCACCAGCTCGGCCGCCTTGGTCACCGACATCGCCGGCAATCCCGTGGGCATGTAGAACAGCGTGCCTTCGTTGAGCGTCGGCATGAACTCGCTGCCGATGCGGCTGGCCGGCCACCACGCGCTGGCGAAGAGCGCGCCGGCCAGGATCAGGGTGACCCAGCGCCAGCGCAGCACGCGGGCGATCACCGGCCGGTAGAGCGCGATGAAGAAGCGGTTGACCGGATTCTCGTTCTCCGGCCGGATGCGCCCGCGGACGAACAGCAGGATCAGCACCGGCACCAGCGTCACCGCCATCAGCGCGGCGGCCGCGATGGCGAAGGTCTTGGTCCACGCCAGCGGGGCGAACAGCCGCCCTTCCTGCGCCTCCAGCGTGAACACGGGCAGGAAGGCGACGGTGATCACCAGCAGCGAGAAGAACAGCGCCGGGCCGACCTCCTTGCACGCCGCGATCATCGCCTCCGCGCGCTCGGCGTTGGAGTGGCCTTCCTTGAGACGTTCGAGGCGCTTGTGGGCGTTCTCGATCATGACGATGGACGCGTCGATCATGGTGCCCAGCGAAATGGCGATGCCGGCCAGGCTCATGATGTTCGAGTTGATGTCGAGCAGCCGCATGGCGATGAAGGCCATCAGCACGCCCACCGGCAGGATCATGATCGCCACCAGCGAACTGCGCGCGTGCAGCAGGAAGATGAAGCACACCAGGGCGATGATGAGGGACTCTTGCAGCAAGGTGGATTTGAGCGTGTCGATGGCGCGCTCGATCAGCTCGGAGCGGTCATAGACCGTCTCGATCCTCACCCCCTCGGGCAGGCCGGGGGAGAGCTCGGCGATCTTCGCCTTGACGTTGTCGATCACCGCCAGGGCGTTCTCGCCGTGGCGGGCCACGACGATGCCGGACACCACCTCGCCCTCGCCGTTCAGTTCGGCGATGCCGCGGCGCTCGTCGGGGCCCAGTTCGACGCGTGCGATGTCGGCGATCCTCACCGGCGTGCCGCGCTCGGACTTGACGACGATCTGCTCGATGTCCTCCTTGCCGCGCAGGTAGCCGCGGCCGCGCACCATGAACTCGGTCTCGGCCATTTCCACCACGCGCCCGCCGACATCGCGGTTGCCGGCGCGGATCGCCTCGGCCACGGCCATCGGCGCAACCCCGTAGCCGCGCAGCTTGACCGGATCGACGACGACCTGATACTGCTGCACGAAGCCGCCGATGCTGGCCACCTCGGCCACCCCCGGCGTCTTGGTGATCTGGTAGCGCAGATACCAGTCTTGCAGCGTGCGCAGCTCGGCCAGGGTGTGCTGCGCGCCCAGCACCGCATACTGGAACACCCAGCCCACCCCCGAGGCATCCGGCCCCAGGCTCGGGGCGACGCCTTCGGGCAGCCGTCCGGCGGCGGTGTTGAGGTATTCGAGCACCCGCGAACGCGCCCAGTAGATGTCGGTGCCGTCCTCGAAGATGACATACACGAAGGAAGCGCCGAAGAAGGAGAAGCCGCGCACCACCTTCGATTTCGGCGCCGCCAGCAGCGCGGTGGCGAGCGGGTAGGTCACCTGGTCTTCGACCACCTGCGGCGCCTGGCCGGGGAACTCCGTATAGACGATGACCTGGGTGTCGGACAGATCGGGCAGGGCGTCGAGCGGGGTTTTCCACACGGCCACCGCGCCGCCCAGCACCACCAGCGCCGTGACCAGCAGGACGAGAAACCGGTTGCGCGCCGACCATTCGATGAGGAAGTGCAACATGTCAATGCGCCTCGATCCGGGTGATGACCCATTCGCCGGGTTTCCTTTCGACGAACTCGAAATGGATGCGCGCGCCCGGCTTGATCCGCTCGACGAGCGCGGGATTGGCCAGCACGAACTCCATCGTCATCTGCGGCCAGTTGAGGCTGGCCACCGGCTCGTGCGTCACCATCACCACGCCGCCGGCCTCGATGCTGTCGAGCGTGCCCAGCGCCTGGTGGCTCACGGCCGGCTTCATCGCTGCGAGCGCGGCCTTGAGGTTGCTTTCCGAATCGATCAGGAAGTTGGCCGCCACGACGACCTGCTCGCCCGCCCGCACGCCCTCCTTCACCTCGACATGCTCGTCGCCGCGCAGACCGAGTTTCACCGTGCGCGGCTCGAAGCGGCCCGCCTCGACCTGCACCAGGACGCGCTGCGTGACGCCCCCCTCGATCACCGCGGAAATCGGCACCGCCAGCGCCGTCCCGCCAGGGCCGACTTTCAGCTCGGCCTGTGCATACATGCCCGGCCGCAGTTCGCCGCGCGGGTTGGGCAGCTCGATACGCACCGGGGTGGTGCGCGTCTCGACGTTGAGCGTCGGATAGAGATAGCTCACCCGGCCATCGATCGTCCGCTGCGGCCAGGCGTCGATCCGCACCGCCACGGACTGACCGACCCGCACCGCGGCGATGTCGCGTTCGAACACATCCGCGATCAGCCACACCGTCCCCAGGTCGGCGATCTCGTAGAGGGTTTCGCCCGGCATGAAGCGCATGCCCTGCACGGCGCGCTTGTCCAGGACGACCCCGGCGACCGGCGAGCGGAACGTCAGGGTGCGCTGCGGCTCGCCGCCGCTTTTCAGGCGCTCGATCTGCTCGGCGGAAATGTCCCAGTTGGCCAGCCGCGCCAGCGCGGACTCGGCCACCTGACGCATGCTTGCCTGGGCCTCGGGCCCCGCTCCCGCCAGGGCGGCCACGCCGCGCGCGGCGACCTGGTATTCGCGCTGTGCCGATACCAGCTCCGGGCTATAGACCTCGAACAGCGGCTGGCCGCGCCCCACCGCCTGGCCGGTCGCATTCGCGTGCAGGCGCTCGATCCAGCCCTCGAACTTGGGGGCCACGGCGAAGGTGCGCCGCTCGTCGACCTCGATGCGGCCGACCGCGCGGATCGGGCGCACCAGCGCGCGCAGCGCCGCCGCCTCGGTGCGCACGCCCAGTTTCTGCACCCGCGCCGTGCTGATCGTCACGCCACCGCCGCTTTCCTGCTCCTCGCCTTCATAGACCGGGATGTAGTCCATGCCCATCGAATCCTTCTTCGGCACCGGCGAGGTGTCGGGCAGGCCCATCGGGTTGCGGTAATAGAGGATCTTGCGGCCTTCCGGCGCGGCGCCGGCCGTCTCGCCGGCGCCGCCCGGTTGCGCCTGCTGCCCGCCGAACCAGTAGCCGAAAGCGCCGACGGCGACGACCAGCGCCACGATTGCAATGTTCTTCATAGCTCTTCTCCGATCGCGCGTTCGATGTCGGCGCGCCGTTGTTCCTGCTGGACGCGCGCGCGCGCCAGATCTTCCTTTGCCCTGCGGATCTGGCGCTGCGCGTCGAGCACGGCGGCAAAATCCACCCGGCCGGTTTCATAGCCGGCCAATGCCGCCTGCAAGGTCAGCTCGGCCTGCGGCAGCAGGCTGGCGCCGACGAGTTCCGCGACACGCTGTGCGGCACGCAGGCCGACGAGGCTCTGGTGCAATTCGGCACGCAGCTGATTGAGCGTCGCCTCCCGGCGCGCCAGCGCAGCCTCGTGCAGGCGCTCGGCCTCGCGCTCCCTGGCACGCCGGCTGTCGCGCTGCAGCGGGATGTTGATCTCGAACATCAGGTCGTAGCCTGTCACGCGGTTGCGCTCCTGCATCGCCGCCAGGCCGACGGTGACATCCGGATAGCGGTTGCGCAAGCTCAGAGCCCGGCTCTTGTCGGCCGCATCGATGCGCGCCGCATCGGCGGCGAGGCGCGGGCTGCGCTCGGCCAGCCGGGCCTCGAGCGCCACGGGATCGAGCCGTGCAGGGAGCGGCGGGCTGCGCAGCCGCTCGGGCGGCCGCAGGACCGCGCCGGCGGGCAGGCCGCCGAGCAGGCTGCGCATGCGCGCGCTCGACTGCTCGCTCTCGCCCTCCAGCATGACGATCTCCCCGCGCAATGCGGCACGCTCGGTCTGGGCGCGAATCGCGTCCTGCTGGGCGGCCAGGCCGCCGGCATAGCGCACCTGGGCGATCTGCTCGATCTGTCCCAGCAGTTCGAGGTTTTCCCGTCCGTAGCGCAGGCTGGCCTGATGCAGATAATGTTCCGCATAGACCTGCTTGATCTGCCAGGCCAGCTCGGCCCAACCGGCGGCCGCCTGGCCGCGCGCCGCCTCGGCGCCGGCCGTGGCGATCGCACGTTGCAGGTCGCGCTTGCCAAACCAAGGCAGGGTCTGCGTCAGCGCGTACCGTGTGGCGCCGACGCGCGCCGGCAGCAGGTTGGGACCGCTGGCGGAGGTGAGAAAATCGCGCAGCTCGACGCCGAACATCGGGTCGGGCAACGCCGCGGCCGGGGCGACGCGCGCTTCGGCCGCCTCCGTCTCGAGGCGCAGTGCGGCATATTCGGGGTGGCGCTCGCGCGCAAACTCGAGCAGGCTCTCGACGTTGCCGCCGACCAGCGTGCCCTGATTCGCAATCGCCGCCCCGCCGGCGACGGCCAGGGCCGTCGCCAACAGCAGGGGCAGGGCGCGCATGGCTACTGCGCCGCTTCGATACGCACGACGGTGTGGCTGCCGTCGATCTTCTCGACCTGGAAGCGCACCTTGTCGCCTTCCTTGAGCGGCTTGAGCATCTGCGCGTCCCTGACCTTGAACATCATGGTCATGGCGCCCATGCCGATGCTGGGAATCGGGCCGTGGGCGAGCATGACGCGCTGGTTCGCCGCGTCGATCCTCTTGACCGTCCCTTCGGCGAACTTCTCGGCAGCGGTCGCCGCCAGCGGGAGCGTCAGGCTGGCCGCGGCCAGCAGGGCTACGAATTTTTTCATGGAATCCTCCGGATGAAGTTGAACGTGAACCAAAGTCGGCGCGGGCAGGACGGCAGGTCCTGCCGGACGGCGGGTTCAGCTTCGGGGAGGTTGTTGCGGCGGTTCGGGAATGTGGCTGGCCGCGACCCGGCCGGGATTTTCGGCCAGCACGCCGAGGCGCGGCGGCGCTTCGGGCCCCGCCGCGGCCACCAGGAAGCCGGAGCTGGCGAGCTGGCACAGCTGGCAACCGTCGCAGGCGAGATCGTGCGCGCCCGCGGCAGGCGCCGCCGGCTCATGACAACCCGCCGACCCGACGGCGACCGGCTCCGCCGCATGCGGGCAGAACGACATCGTCACCGCCGCGGCCGCCTGGACAGGCAGCCACAGGGCAAGCAGGATCAGGAAGAGGCTCTTGAGGCGTCGCATGGGCGCATCCTACATCATTCTTCCTCGTCCTTGAGCTTGAACGAAGCCGCCAGCTTCTGCTGCATCGGCAGGGGCGCCGGCGCATAGCGGGCGAATTCGATGCTGTAGCTGCCGCGCCCGCCGGTCATCGACTTGAGGCGCGAGGCGTAGTCGTTGATCTCGGCCAGCGGCACCTCGCCGGCGATCGCCACCCGACCGGGGCCGCGGGGCGCGGTGCCGGTCACGTGCCCGCGCCGCGCGGACAGGTCGCCCGCCACGTCCCCCATCTGGTTCTCGTCGGCATGCACCTCGATGGCGACGATGGGTTCGAGCACCACCGCCCCGGCCGCCTGGATCGCCGCGATGGCGGCCTTCTTGCCGGCCTGAACGAAGGCGATCTCCTTGCCGTCGACCGGGTGGGTCTTGCCGTCATAGACGATCACGCGCAGGTCTTCCACCGGAAAGCCGGCGACCACGCCGCCTTCGAGCGCCTGACGCACGCCCTTCTCCACCGCCGGCATGAAGACGCCGGGGATCACCCCGCCCTTGACCTGGTCGACGAATTCGAAGCCCGCGCCGCGCTCGCGCGGCTCGATCTTCAGATACACCTCGCCGAACTGGCCGGCCCCGCCCGACTGCTTCTTGTGGCGGCAATGGCCCTCGGCGGGGCGGGTGATGGTTTCGCGGTAGGGAATCTGCGGGGGCTTCGTGGCGAGTTCGAGCCGGTATTGGGTCGCCATGCGCTCGAGCTTGGTCTTGAGGTGAATCTCGCCCAGGCCGAAGATGACGGTTTCATGCGTGGTCGGATGACGCTCCATGCGAAAGCACGGGTCTTCGAGCTCGAGCTTGTGCAGGATGTCGAACAGGCGCTGCTCGTCGCCCTTCTTCTGCGTCTCGACGGCCAGGCCCTGCATCGGCTTGGGAAATTCGAGCGGCTTCATGCGGATGCGATCCTCGTCGTGCGAATCGTGCAGCACGCTGTCGAACTCGATCTCCTCGATCTTGGCAACGGCGCCCAGATCGCCCGGCAGCAGGGCGTCGACCTCGACGTATTCCTTGCCCTGGAGCTGGTAGAGATGGCCAACCTTGAAGGCTTTCTTGGCGTCGCCGACGAACAGCTGGGAGTCCTTGCGGATCGTGCCCTGATGCACGCGGAATACTGCCACCTTGCCCATATACGGATCGACGACGATCTTGAAGACGTGGGCGAGCACATGCTTGTCGGCGTCCGGCTCGCGCTGGAATTCTTCGCCGTCCTTGAAGAACGGCGGCACGTTGGCCTCGGCCGGATTCGGCGCCAGCGTCGCCAGCACGTGCAGCAGCTCGTCGATGCCGGCGCCGGTCCTGGCGGAGGCGAACAGCACCGGAATCAGGTGTCCCGCGCGCAACGCCTTCTCGAAGGGCGCATGCAGTTCGGCGGCGGACGGATCGCGGCCGTCCTCGAGATAGCGCTCCATCAGGCTCTCGTCCTCTTCGACGAGCTGGTCGATCAGTTCGCGGTGGGCATGGGCCACGGTGTCGATGTCCGCCTCGCCGCTGTCGTGCTCCATGACTTCGACCACCCCCCGGTGGTCGGGCGAGGGCAGGTCGAGGAACTTGCAGGCCGGCCCGAATCTTTCCCGCATGTCCGCCATCAGGCCGGCCAGGTCGAGGTTCTCGGCGTCGATCTTGTTCACCACGATCATGCGCGCAAGTCCGCGCTGCGCGGCGGCGCGCATCATGCGCTCGGTCATCAGCTCCACGCCGGTCTGGGCGTTGACCACGCACACCGCCGTGTCCACGCCGGCCAGCGCCGCCAGCGCCTGGCCGGCGAAGTCCGGGTAGCCGGGCGTGTCGACCAGATGGACATGCACGTCTTCCCAGGCGAAATTCGCCAGGGCGGACTGGAGCGAATGGCCGACCGCCTTTTCCTGGGGATCGAAGTCGCACACGGTGCTGCCCCTCTCGACGCTGCCGGCGGCGGGAATCGCCCCGGCGCGGGCGAGCAGCGCCTCGGCCAGCGAGGTCTTGCCGGCGCCGCCATGCCCGACGAGGGCGACGGCGCGAATCGATTCGGTATGGAACTTCGGCATGCCCTTCTCCCTTTGTGTTTGTTATTCGACCGTTACTGATTTCGCCAGATTACGCGGTTTATCGACGTCCGTGCCCTTCACCAGCGCGGCGTGGTAGGCGAGCAGCTGCAGCGGCACGACGTGCAGCACCGGCGAGAGCAGGCCGTAGTGCTCGGGCAGGCGCAGGATGTGCAGGCCCGGCTCTTCTTCGACGTGCGAGTCGGCGTCGGCGAAGACATACAACTCGCCGCCGCGCGCGGCGACTTCCTTGAGGTTGGACTTGAGCTTTTCCAGCAGGGCGTCGTTGGGCGCCACGCCGATGACCGGCATGTTGCCGTCCACCAGCGCCAGCGGGCCGTGCTTGAGCTCGCCGGCCGGGTAGGCTTCGGCGTGGATGTAGGAGATTTCCTTGAGCTTCAACGCGCCTTCGAGGGCGATCGGGTAGTGGTGGCCGCGGCCGAGGAAGAGCGCGTGCCGCTTGTCGGCGAACAGGCCGGCCCAGGCCGCAATGCCGGGCTCCAGCGCCAACACCTTGTGCACGGCGACCGGCAAGTGGCGCAGCGCGGCGAGGTGCTTCGCTTCTTCGTCCGCGCCCAGCCGACCGGACTGCTTGGCCAGCGTGGCGGCCAGCAAAAACAGCGCGGCCAGCTGGGTCGTGAACGCCTTCGTGGAGGCCACCCCGATTTCAGGGCCGGCGCGCGTCAGGAAGCGCAGCGCGCATTCGCGCACGATGGCGGATTCGGGCACGTTGCAGAGCGCCAGCGTCTTGTGCATGCCGAGGCTTTTCGCATGCTTGATCGAGGCCAGCGTGTCGGCGGTCTCGCCGGACTGCGAGATCGCCACGACCAGCTGGTCGGGGTTTGGCACCGACACGCGGTAGCGGTATTCGCTCGCCACTTCCACCGTGCAGGGCAGCGCGGCGATCTGCTCGATCCAGTAACGCGCGACCAGACCGGCGTGGTAGCTCGTGCCGCAGGCGACGATGAGCACCGATTTCACCCCCGCCAGAACCTCGGGCGCGGCGGCGCCGAACAGGTGGGCGGAAAAACTCTGCGCGCCGCCGATCATTTCCAGCGTCGCGGCGAGCGCCTGCGGCTGCTCGAAAATCTCCTTCTGCATGTAGTGGCGATACTCGCCCCGCTCGACGGCGTCCGCCGAGAGCGTGCTCTCATGCACGCTGCGTTCCACTGCCGTCCCGCCAGAGCCGACAATGGCGAAAGCATCCCGCCGCAGCAGGGCGACATCGCCTTCTTCCAGATAGACCATGCGGCGCGTCACCTGCAGCAGCGCCGAGGCATCCGAGGCGGCGTAGTG
>CAZZFN010000061.1:7708-11575 GCA_964653505.1 uncultured Methyloversatilis sp. | reverse complement strand
ACCATGCCTCCGATGATCGATCCCGTTACCCCGCTTCAGACTCATTCCTCCTTGGAAATCCACACCCAAGTTCAGACTCATACCATGTTGGAAAAGACTCGCGGTTGCGGCGTCCGGTTCGCGGTGCTACAGTCCCCGACAGACCCCTTCCGTTAGCCAGCCAGCCGCCCGATAGCGTGTCGTGCGCGGCCCGCCCGCCAGGGAATTCAGAGCCCACCCCGGCATCGCCATTGCACGGCTTTCTCCCCTTCGGGGGCGAGAATGTTCGGGGCGGTTTTTCTTGAGAACGGATTGAGAACGGATTCGCCGTGCCCCGCCACCCGACTGTGCCGCCCGCCGATTCAGGCCCCCCCGATCCGTGGGACATCGTCGCCGCATGCGCCCCCCATCTGCACATCGCCCACCAAAGCCCCGGCCGGGTGCGCCTCAAGCTGCGCGCCGCCGATCCCCGGGCAGCCTCGCTGGAGCGGGCCGAGCTGGAGCGCCTGCGCGCCGCCTTCGCGGCGATGCCCGGGGTGCGCGAGCTGCGCGTGAACCCGCTGGCGCGCTCCTGCGTCATCGCCTACGATGACACCATGATCCCCGATGCCGCCTGGCCCGACCTGTTCGCCCAGCGCCGCACGGCGGCGGCTGCGACGCTCCTGGGCCTGCTGCACGGGGCGGCGCGCGCCACCGGATTGTTGCCCCACCCGTCGAAAGGAGAAGCGCCATGACACCCTATCTGCCCTTTGTCGCCGGATTGGCCCTGGGCGCGGCCGCCATCGCCGCCTTGCGCAGCGAACGCGCGAAAACCGCCCTCGATGCCGCCGGCGCCCAGGTTCGCCAGGCGGCCGACGATGCCCAGACCGTCGTTCGATCCGCCGCCCGCTCCGGGCTCGCCTTGTTGAGTCGCACCTCGCCCGCGGCTGCGCCTGCCGACACGGCCGCCGTTGCAGCGCCGCCTGCGGAAAACGCCGGCACGCCGCCCGCCGAAAAACCGGCCCGGCCCAAACGGGCAAGGAAAGCCCGCGCCGCGCCCGCGCCGGACGCGCCTGCACCCCGGCGGCGACGTGCCAAGCAAGCCGAGGCCGCATCGTGAATGGCCTCGCACCGGACGTCTTCCCCAGACATTTCCTGCGCGGCATGGTGGCCACGGGCCTGGTGGCGGCCCTGCAGGACGGGCGGCGCGGCCCTGCCCTGCTGCGTTCCGCCGCGCTGGGCGGCGCGGCCCTCTCGACTGCGGTAGGCGTCGAGCATCTGGTCTTTGACAAGGAGAGAAAATTGGGCAAGAAAAAGAAGGGGTTGAAGAAGGGCGGGCTCGCGGGCCTGGATCGCGCGCAGATCGAGGCCCTGCTGGGCCGCCAGGAGCCGAGCGGGCTCGCCGCGCTGACCGGCAACCAGCAGTTTTTGCTGGGCGCCCTGATCGGCGCGGGTGCGGCCTATGTGCTGGCCGACGAGGCGCTTCGGGCGAAGCTGATCCGGGGCGGGCTGGAGCTCTACACCGGCGTGCTGGGCGGCATCGAGGAAATCAAGGAGCAGATGGCCGACATCCAGGCCGAGATGGCCAGCGGGATGCCCGCCACGGGCGGGCGCGACGCGGGCTGAACCCGGAAACCGGGCGCGCATTCCCCCGATGCCCCGATGACTTGTTTCGCCGAACTGACAGTCGTCCATCGCCTGCCGCAGCGGGTGCGCTTTCGCTACCGGCTGCACCGGGGCGTCGTCCCGGATGCCCGAATCCTGGCCCGGGCGGTCGAGAATCTGCACGGGGTGCGGGCCGCGCGAGTGAACCTGCGCGCCCGCGCGCTGGTGGTGGAACTCGATGCGGCGGAAATCCGTGCCGAATCTCTGGCGGCGGCGCTGCTTTCCCTGCCGGCGACCGTGCCCACAACCCCCTCGGGCGGGAACGACGACAAGGCCCTCGCCACGGTGGCGGCCAGCGGCGCCCTGCTGCTCGCCACGCCGGCCCTGCCGCCACAATTGCGCCTGCCGGCCACCCTGGCCGCCTCGCTGCCGCTCTACCGCGCGGCCGTGCATGACCTCTTCACGGAGGGCATCAACTCGCATGTCCTCGAAGCCCTGGCGGTGGGCATCTCGACGAGCAGCCGCGACCACGTGGCCGCCAACACCACGATCTTCATGCTGGCCCTGGGCGAATATCTGGAAAACTCGATTGCCCGGCGCTCCGACGACCTGCTGAAGAACCTGCTGCGTCCCGACACGGGCCTGGTCTGGGTCGAACGCGAGGGCGAGGAGATCCAGGTCGAGGCGGAAAAAGTCGGCGTTGGCGAGACGGTGATCGTGGGCGCCGGGGCGACGATTCCGATCGATGGCACGGTGCTGGCCGGCGAGGCCCTGGTCAACGAGGCCTCGATGACCGGCGAGAGCGTACCGGTTCGCCGGGTGCGGGGAGATGCGGCCCTTTCGGGCACCGTGGTGGAGGAAGGACGGATTCGGATTTATGCCGAACACGTGGGACGCAAGACGGCGGCGGCGCGCATCGCCGATTACGTCGAGCGCTCGCTCACCGCCAAAAGCCAGGCCCAGCTCAATGCGTCCAAGCTGGCCGATCGGCTGGTGCCCGGTGTGCTCGGGCTGGCCGGGGCGGCCTGGTTGCTCACGGGTCAGGGGCGGCGCGCGGCGGCAGTCTTGCAGGCCGATTATTCCTGCGCCCTCAAGCTGGCCACCCCGGTGGCCTTCAAGTCGGCGCTGTTCGCCGCCGGAGAATCAGGCATCCTCGTCAAGGGGGCCGATGTGTTGGAGCGTCTGGCCGAGGCGGACACCTTCGTCTTCGACAAGACCGGCACACTCACCACTGGCCGTCTGGCGGTGACCGACTCGGTGGCTTTCGATCCCCAATACAGCGCCGACGACCTGATCGACCTGGCCGCCTCGGTCGAGGAGCACTATTTCCACCCGCTGGCGCTGGCAGTCGTCGAAGCGGCGCGCCGTCACCAGGGCCGCCATTTCGACCACAAGGAAGTCGAGTTCATCGCCGCCCACGGCGTGGCCAGCACGATCGAGGGCCGGCGCATCGTCGTCGGCTCGCGCCATTTCGTCGCCGAAGACGAGGGAGTGCCGATCTCGGCTGCCCAGCAAAAGCGCATCGACCGGCTGTTCCGGGCCGGCAAGACCCTGCTCTACATCGCCTACGGCGGCCGGCTCATCGGCGTCATTGCCTTGAAGGATCGGTTGCGCGAATCCGGCGCAGCCACCGTCGCCCGCCTGCGCGCCCTGGGCGTCCGGCGCATCCTGATGCTCACCGGCGACCACCGCGAGCGCGCCGCCGAACTCGCGCAGCAGTTGGGGCTCGATGGCGTCCACGCCGAGCTGCTGCCCGAGCAGAAGGCCGAGATCGTGGCACGCCTGAAGGCCGAGGGCGCGCAGATCGCCTTCGTGGGCGACGGCATCAACGACGCCCCTGCGCTGGCCGGGGCCCAGGTCGGCATCGCCATGGCCCACGGCGCGGACATCGCCCGGCTCAGTGCCGACATCGCGCTGCTGGAAGACGGCATCGAGCGCGTGGCCGATGCCAAACAGATCGCCAATGCGGCCCTGGCCCTCATCGACCGCAATTTCAAGCGCACCGTGGGCCTCAACACGGCGATTCTGGGGGCGGCCGTGCTGGGATGGCTCACGCCGGCAGCGGCCTCGGCCCTGCACAACGGGACGACCATCGGCATCCTGCTGGCGGCTTTTCGGGGCGGGCGGCGCGCCCTGGCCGACGGACTACCGAAACAGATGCCGGCGATGCGCCCATAGGTGCACGGCCAGCGCATGCAGGAAGAGCGCGCCGACCAGCCAGTGCCCGCGCTTGTTGCCCAGGACGGCCAGGACGAGGGAGAGGGCCAGGCTGGCCAGCATGCCGCGCTTGGCCCAGCGGTTGGC
>CAZZFN010000061.1:0-7608 GCA_964653505.1 uncultured Methyloversatilis sp. | reverse complement strand
GCGCACGCGCGGCGTGCCGCCGTGCGTCCGGGGCGGTAACGCCGTCCCGCCAGAGCCGACTTTTGCGGCGGCCCGCGCGAGGGTTGCCGCCGCCGCGCGGGCACATTCCTCCAGGCGGGCGGCCGTCAGCCGCGTCGCGTCGTAATGCACCAGCAGACTGCCGGTGCGCGGATTGATCGCCACGGACCCGACAGCCTCCCACTGCTCGATCTGAGAGCGCAAGCGGTCGAGCGCGGCGGGCGCGCCCGGCGCGGCCACGCGCAGGCGCAGGCGACCGGGAATGGACGAGACGATGCGGATCATTCGACACTCCTCTGCATGATGCACCCCATCATAGCAAAAACCGCTTGACAAGATTAATGAGAACTATTATCGTTTTCATGAACGTATTGGACTTCACCCCGTTTCCCGCTCGACTTGCCAATCGACTTCCCAATCCACTGCCCACTCAACCTTCTCTCCGGAGCGATCATGACCCTCTCTCTCGATGTTGCAACCAGCACGGATCAGCCGCCAGCGCGCCTGGTGGCCGGCGCGCTGGCCCACCTGGCGCGTCACATGGAAACCGGCTGCCAGCGCTCGGCCTACCTGGCGGCGATGCTGCTCGAAAAGATCGCCAACGACCCCGATGCCGACGATCATCTGCGCCGCCACGCCCGCGAGCTGGCGGACATCATCGAGCTGACGGAGATCCTCGAACGCGAGGATAGGCCGGCCGCCGCAGCGGAAACGCCGGCGGCGCGACCTGCGCCGGCCCGCCCGAGCGGGATTTTCATGGGCACATTTTGACGCGCACCCGCCATGAACGACTCCCTGACCGAATTGATCCACGCCGCTTTTGGCGGGTCGCCCGTCCCTGCCCAGCAAGCCGCCGGCCGCGGGCGCAGGAAGCTCTGGCAGATGCCGGCGCGCTGGCACTGTCCCCTGATCGGCACCTGCCTGCCGGTGGCGGAGATGCGCAAGCTCGCCGCGCGCGCCGGTTTCGCCGAGCGCGAGATGAACGACTACACGCTGCATGTCGCGGTCGTGAGCGCCTGCGACGGCCGCAGCGAGATCGCCGAGGCGATCCAGAAATTTTTCGAGAAGCGCTACGCGGCCGCCGTGCAGAAATTCGGCCGGCTGAAGGACGAAGCGGCGGTGCTCGATCTCTGGCGCGATGCCATGCTGTCCGGCGACGATCTCGCCGGTGCGCTGTGGGCGGCCTGGAGTTGCGCCGCCCTGTCCGAAGAGGGCGGCGCGCAACTCTACGGCGACATCCACATGCTCTCGCATCAGGTCGGCGCCGCGGCGCGCGCCGACCTGCGTCGCCTGGAGCATCTGAAGCACGAGAACCACCATCTGCGCAACGAGGTGGCGGCCTTCAAGATGGGCCTGGCCGTCGCCCAGCGCGAAAAGGACCAGGCCATCGCCGATCTGCAGCGGCGTCTCGGCCTGGCCGAACAGCAGGCCGCGCTGCTCGGGCGACGCGAGATCGAACTGGCCGAGGCGCGCGCCGCGGCGCGCGGTTACGACGAAATGCGCGCGCGCGCCGAAGCCATGTCCCGCCGCATCGAGACGCTGGAAGAGCGCAATGCCGCGAATGCGCGGCGCGCCGGCGAACTTGAGGTCCGCCTCGGCGATGTCCGCACCGAGCTTTCCGCCGCCGAAGGCGCGCTGGAAATGGCGCTCGGCATCGAAGAAATAGCCGACTGCGGCGGCGTTCCCGGCGTCTGCGGCCGCAGCTGCCCGGCCGAGGCCGCACTGGCCGGCCGCTGCGTGCTGTGCATCGGCGGGCGCACCCGGCTGGTCGATGGCTATCGGCGCGTGGTCGAAACCCAGGGCGGCCGCTTTCTGCATCACGACGGCGGGCAGGAAGAAAGCCTGCACCGGATCGACGCCATCGTGGCCGGCGCCGACGCCGTGGTGTGCCAGAGCGGCTGCATATCCCATGCGGCCTACTACCGGATCAAGGAAGCCTGCAAGAAACTCGGCAAGCCCTGCGTGTTCGTCCAGTCGCCGGGCATCGGCAGCTTCGCGCGCGGCCTGGCCGCCCTGGGCGCGCCGGATGCGGCCGCCGCTGCGGCGCGGCCGCCACACTGAGCAACTCCCGGTGGGTATTTGCCGCAAGCCAGTCGCGGCGTAAGCCGATCGACAAGCCAGCGGCCTTTCTCGCCCTCCCCGGCGGGCGCGCCCCGGCGCGCCGGGGCGCAGGCAAACGCCAGGGCGCGGAGGACTACTTCGCGAAGGGTCGCGGCCGCGGCGTCTGGTCGGTCGAGGGCGGCAGGATCGGCAGCGCGAACTTGGGCTGATCGCCGGTCAGGGTCTTCAGGAAGGCGACGATCTGGGCGTTTTCCTGGTCCGAATATTTTCTGCCCAGCTGCAGGCGGCCCATGACGTCGACCGCTTCCTTGAGCGTCCAGACGGCGCCGTCGTGGAAATACGGATAGGTCATGTCGACGTTGCGCAGGGTCGGCACCTTGAAGTTGAAGCGGTCGGCATCCTTGCCGGTCACGGCCGCGCGGCCCTTGGTGATGTCGGCAGGACTTTGCGAGCGGTAGGGCTCGGTCACGCCCAGCTTCTGGAACGAGGTGCCGCCCAGCGCCTCGCCATGGTGGCAGGCCACGCACCCGCTGCTCTTGAAGAGGTTCCAGCCGGCCAGCTCGTCGGCGTTGAGCGCCTTCTTGTCGCCCTTGAGCCATTTGTCGAAGCGCGAGTTGGGCGTCACCAGGGTTTTCTCGAACTCGGCGATCGCCGTGGTGACCTGGTCGATGTTGATCTTGTCCTTGCCGAACACCAATTTGAATTCTTTCCGGTAGGCGGGAATCGATTCGAGCACATCGACCGCGAGCTCGTGGGTGAAGGCCATTTCGCCGGGGTTGGCGATTGGGCCGCCGGCCTGCTCCTTGAGGTCGGCCGCGCGGCCGTCGCGGAACTGGGCGACGTTGAGGCTGGAGTTGAGCACGGTCGGGGCGTTGATCGGGCCCTGCTGCCAGTTGTGGCCGATCGAGGTCGGGATGTTGTCGGTGCCGCCCCGCGACAGGTTGTGGCAGCTGTTGCACGACAGGAAGCCGGATTTCGACAGGCGCGGATCGAAAAACAGCTTCTTGCCCAGTTCGGCCATGCCCATGTTGATGTTCTTGGCCGGCTGCACCGGCTTGACCAGGGTTTCCGCCGCGCCGGCAGCGGATGTGCCGAAGAATGCGCCGATCGCCATCATGGATGTTGCCAGGATACGCAGTTTCATGTCGATACTCCCTTTCGTTGGAAATGTTGCGGTATAAGAGAACCTCACCGCGGCACACTATATCCATGCAAACAACGTGGATGTTGACGCAAGTCAATGATTATTAAGGTAAAATATAGCTTTTAGCTATCCTTGGCATAGCCTTTTCCTATATTGGCACGCATGAAACTTTCCGCGCTTCGCTATCTGGTGGCCTTCGCCGACGAGGGCAGCTTCAGCCGGGCCGCCGAACGCTGCCAGGTCAGTCAGCCGACCCTGAGCGTGGCCTTGCAGAATCTCGAAGCCGAGCTCGGAGTCGCCCTCATCGAGCGCGGCAAGGGCCATGCCGTCCTGACCGATCTGGGCCGGCAGGTGGTCGGCCAGGCGCGCAAGACCCTGGAAGAGGCGCGCCGCATCGAGCAGGTCGTCCAGCTCGGCAAGGATCCCCTGCACGGCAATTTCCGTCTCGGCGTGATCCACACCATCGGGCCCTATCTGCTGCCCGAGCTGATCGCGGCGCTGAAGCAGACCGCGCCGGACACGCGCCTGTTCATCGAGGAAAGCATGACCGCGCTGCTGGCCGACTATCTCAAATACGGCACGGTGGATGCGGCGATCGTCGCCCTGCCCTTCGACATCCCCGGCATCAAGACCCATGCGCTCTACGACGAACCCTTCGAGGTCGTCGTGCCGAAGGGTCATCCGCTGGCAAAACGCAAGACGATACCGACCAGCGAGGTGCGCGGCGACGAGGTGCTGGTGCTCAAGGCCGGCAACTGCTTCCGCGAGCAGGTGCTCGACGCCTGCCCGGAAATCAGCCATGCCGAAGGTCCGGCGCACGAAGGTCATTCGATCGAGACCGTGCGCTGCATGGTTGCCTCGGGCTACGGCATCTCGGTGCTGCCGGCCGGCGCGCTGGGCGACATCTACCGCAACCCGCTCGTGGCGTCGATCCCGTTCGAGGAACCGGCGCCTTCGCGGCGCGTGGCGCTGGCCTGGCGCCAGGGTTACACCCGGCCCCAGGCGATCGAGGCGATCATCCGTGCAGTCGGCCTGATCGAGAACCCGAGCTACCGCCACATCCGCTGAAAATCGGCGCCGGCGGGACGGCGCCACTCTCTCCAGGAGATCTCCGGCAACGCTCTTGCCGGCGCCTATGCTTTTCCCGCTCTGACCGCGTATGCGCCCAGATCGTCGGGGGAAATTTCGGCGGCGGGAACCAGTCGATAGTGCCTCTCGTCGACTATGCGCACCTCGTCCTTTTCCACCGTCAACTCGAAAAGCGCAATCCGGTCGTCGTCCATGAACTGCGCGGACACCGGCCGGCACATCAGTGCGGGAAATTTTTCGCGGCAGCAGGCGATGTCCTGCTGCGTCTGAACGACGCCATGCTTGTCGTTCCCGCCCTTGGCCTGTACCGGCACGACGAATTGCCGTCCGTGACGATCCACGCCGACATAGATTTCGTCGATTTCGATCTGGCCGATTTTTTCGACGGTGGTGCGCAAATGGTTTTGCAGCGAATAGGAAACGATGCCGAGGAAGATATCGATCAGCCGGTTGTAACGCACCTTGGCCAGCAGCGCCTGCTCGTCGGATTGCGCGTAGGCGGCAACGATTTCCGGGGTGGCGTCGGGCACTTTTGCGGCGACCAGTTCGCGGCGCGGCTCGATACGGCCGATACGCACCTGACGGAAACGGTAACGCGCCTTGCCGGCGCCTTCGACGATCCATTCCAGACCCGCCGTCGCGGTCGACCGGATCGACGCCGGCAACTCCTTGCGGTAGCGAAACGAATACAGCACGTCGCCGAGGTTTTTCGGCGGAACGATGCCGAGCGCGCCTGCCGTCGTTTCGAATTCGTCGCGCGAAAACTCGAACTCCGCAACGCCGCGTTTGAAATGGGCTTGAAAGATTCGCTCGACGATCGCGTCGTAACGGTTCTTCGATTTGCGATCAGGCAAGAGAAAGCTCCCTCGTTTGTCCGCAACGCGAAATCTTGCGCGTGCGTTGCGCGATAACGCCGGTCGGTACGCCGAAATGGTTGGCGGCTTCGCTCATATCGAAGGAGAGCAAAGCCTCGTCGCCCGGCCATACGACGGTTTCCGGCTTGCGCAGCGCGACGCCGAGCGACTTGACGATTTCGCTTGCCACGGCACGCCCCAGCAGCGGCGGCACGCTGTTGCCGATCTGACGAAAGCCGTGCCACTTCGTGACATGGAAGCGGAACCAATCCGGATACGAGTGAAGGCGCGCCGCTTCGCGCACGGTAATGACGCGCGGCATGAAGGGATGGATCGGGCGCGGCGAGGTGAAGGCGCCGCGCGCGCTGTCGGTGCCGGCGCGCAAAGTGTTGCAACACCCGCCCGGATCGAGTTTGCGGAAGCGACTTACCGGCTCGGTCTTGCCGTGAGGGGTCTCGGCGAAGCGACGCTTCGACAATTCCGTGTGTGCGGTGCGCAGGCTGGACGTCAGCAGGTGCGGATCGAAAACGCGGCGATGGCCGAAGTCGGTCGGATCGTCGTCGAGTCCGCGCAGGCGGCGCGCATAAAGCGCCTCCGTTTCGAATTCGACGCGCAAGTTGTCGATCAGCGCCAATTCCGGGAAACGATCCGCGTCCGGCAGATCGCCGATCGCCTCGGCGACGGTGGTCGCGCCCGTCGGCGTCGGATAGTCCGGCATCGGCATGCCGCGCCGGGCGCCGATCAGGAAAAGACGCCGACGATCCTGCGGCACGGCGTAGTCCGCGGCGTTGAGCACGCGATAGGGCGTCAGCACGTCGTAACCCGCTTCGTCGAGCAAAGCGATGAGTTCTTCGAGAAACTGCTTGTGGCGGCCGAGCGTCAATCCCTTGACATTCTCGAACACGCAGTATTTCGGCCGCAGCTCGCGCACCAGACGCACGTAATGGAAAACGAGACGGTTGCGCGGGTCGTCGAAGATGCGCTTGCCGATCATCGAGAAACCCTGGCAGGGCGCGCCGCCGAACACCGCGTCGATGTCGCGATCGCCGAGCGCCGCGCGGCGGCGAATTTCCTCGCCGGACAGATCGGTCACGCTGGCGCAGAGCGTGGCGCACGACGGGAAGTTGTATTCGTGCACGGCGCAGTGGATCGGGTCGATCTCGACGGCGGCGGCAATGTCGAATCCTGCCTGCTCGAAACCGAGCGACAGACCTCCGGCGCCGGAGAACAGATCGACGCCGACGGGGCGGCGGTCAAGGCGCTTCGAGGAACTCACGCAATTTCTCCGCAAGACGCTCCGGGCGTTTCAGCTCGCATTGCCAGACAACCAAGGCGCGCCAGCCGAGGCGGCGCAATTTCCGGAGCGCGGCGACATCGCGTTTCTTGTTGCCAAAGCGTTTTTCCTTCCAGTATTCGACCCGGCTTTTCGGCAGTCTGGCATAACGGCATCTTGCATGGCCATGCCAGAAACACCCATGTACGAAAACGACTTTTCGTCGCCGCGAGAATACCAAATCCGGGGTTCCCGGCAAACGCCCGACATGCAATCGGTAACGGTACCCCATGCCGTAAACCAGTCGCCTGACGGCCCATTCCGGGCCGGTGTTTTTGGACTTTACCCGCCCCATCAGCCAACTGCGACGCCTGCTTGTCAATCGATCCATCGGCAAATGGTATTCGATGGCGTGCGCGCGCATCGCAAAAATCGGCGCCGGCGGGACGGCGTGCGGAGGTGCTAAAGTGCGCCCTCCCCCATCGATTTTCACGCCGTGCGCCTCTTCCGCCTTGCCAAGATCGCCCGTGTCGGCCTGAAATTCGGCCTTGACCGGCTGATTCTCGAACACGACCCGACCGGCCGGCTCGCGTGGCCGCTGGAGCTGTTCGACCGCCTGTATTTCTGGCGCGACCGCGCCTTGTTGCGCCGGCCGCCTGGCGCGCGTCTGCGCGAGGCCCTCGAGGCGCTGGGGCCGATCTTCGTCAAGTTCGGCCAGCTGCTCTCGACGCGCCGCGACCTGCTGCCGGCCGACTTCGCCGACGAGCTGGCGCTGCTCCAGGACCGCGTCCCTCCCTTTCCGCCCGACGAAGCCATCGCCGAGATCGAGGCGGCCTTCGGCAGGAAGATCGACGCCATCTACGCGCAGTTCGAGCGCACACCGGTCGCCTCGGCTTCGGTCGCCCAGGTGCATTTCGCCACCCTGCCGGCGCAACACGGCGGCCGCGCAGTCGCCGTCAAGGTGCTGCGGCCCGGCATCGCGCCGGTGATCGCCCACGACATCGGGCTGCTCGACAGCTTCGCCGGCCTGCTCGAACGCTTCTGGAGCGACGGCAAGCGCCTGAAACCGCGCGAAGTGGTCGCCGAGTTCGCCAAGCACCTCGCCGACGAGCTGGACCTGATGCGCGAGGCGGCCAACTGCTCGCAGCTGCGCCGCAACTTCACCGATT
>CAZZFN010000060.1:0-11752 GCA_964653505.1 uncultured Methyloversatilis sp. | reverse complement strand
CGCCGCGCTTCAACGAAGCGACGCTGCTCTCGGCGATGGAAGGCGCGGGCAAGCTCGTCGATGACGACTCATTGAGGGAAGCGATGTCCGAGCGCGGCCTCGGCACCCCGGCGACGCGCGCCGCCACCATCGAAGGCCTGATCGCCGAGGAGTATGTGCACCGCAACGGCCGCGAGCTCCTGCCCACCGCCAAGGCCTTCAACCTGCTCTTCGCGCTCGAACAACTCCAGGTCGACGAGATTCGCTCGCCGGAGCTCACCGGCCTGTGGGAATGGAAGCTCAGGGAGATGGAGCACGGACGCCTCAAGCGCGAGGAGTTCATGGCCCATATCGTCGAGCAGACGCAGGAGATGGTCGAGCGCATCAAGACCGGCGAATTCGCCGATCCCGATTTCGGCACGCTCAAGACCCCGTGTCCCAAGTGCGGCGGCCAGATCCACGAGGGCTACCGGCATTTCGCCTGCAACCGCTGCGATTACAGGCTCTGGAAAGTCGTCGCCGGCCGCCAGTGGGAGCCGGAAGAGATGGACGCCCTGCTGCGCGACCGGCAGATCGGCCCCTTGCAGGGCTTCCGCAGCAAGATGGGACGCGCCTTCGCCGCCGTCGTCAAGCTCGACGAGCACCACGCGCCGTCCTTCGACTTCGGCAACGACGACGAGGCGGATGAGGCGGTCGATTTCAGCGGGCTGGAGCCGCTGGGCAGCTGCCCGAGGTGCGGCGCGCGCGTCTTCGAGCAGCCGATGGCCTATGTCTGCGAAAAATCCGTCGGCGCGGCGAAGACCTGCGACTTCCGCTCGGGCAAGGTGATCCTGCAACAGGAAATCTCGGTTGCGGAGATGCAGCGGCTACTCGATACCGGCAGGACATCCCTGCTCAAGGGCTTCGTCTCCAACCGCACCAAGAAGAAGTTCTCCGCCTACCTGGTGCGCGGGGCGGACGGCAAGGTCGGCTTCGAATTCGAGCCGCGCGCGGCGAAGCCCGCCAGGAGCGCCGCAAAAACCGAAACGAAAGTCGGCGCTGGCGGGACGGCGAAGAAGAAGCCGGTAGCGAAGAAAAAGAACGCATCGACTGCGTGATGGGTACGCTGTTGCGCATTGGTGCTTGGCGGGCGATGATCTACACTCTCGACCATGGCCCCGCGCACGTGCATCTCGTCGGTCCCGACGGACGCGCAAAGATCGCACTCAACTGTCCGGACGGGCCGCCCGTACCGATCGACGTGCGCGGAGTCGACGCTGCCGTCATCAAAAAATCGGTACGACTGATTGGCGAAAGCCTGTCGCAACTCTGTCAGGCATGGAGGTCTCTGCATGGAACCTATTGACGAAGCCATCGCCCGCGCAATGGAGTGCGGTGCCAAGTCGGCTGCACACGAGCCGTGCGCCACCAATGCTCGTTACGATGCTGCCCGCCAAAGGCTGGTTATCGATCTGGCGGGAGGCGTCGAGTTGGCAATCCCCGCATACCGTCTCGGTTTTCCACCGGATGCCGACCTTTCCGACGTACGGGTTGAGGGAGGCGGCTTCGATCTCTATTTCCCGGCCATCGATGAAGGCGCCTACGTGCCCGACCTGGCCAGGGCGGCGATTGAGCACCGGTTGGCTGCCTGACGCCGCATCGCCGAGATAGGCGGTTGTAGTCGGCACGTAAGGCGTTTCACGTGAGACGCAAACGGGGCGGGTGTCCGGGTGGGGGCTACGCCTGCGCCCAGAAGCGGTTGACGTCCTCGATGCCCCAGGTGGCGGCATCCTCCCGCCCCACGATTTTTTCCGCAGTCTGCTTGGACAGGTCGATCGTTTCCGGCGGAAGGTAGGTTTTCGAGCGGGTGGAGAAAAACACCTTGACCCGGGGCGTGAGCAAGGATTTGGGCGACTGGTCGATCACCACCCCCAGCCGGCCGGACGAGAGTTTCACGAGCGATCCGGTCGGATAGATGCCGATGCTCTTCACGAAGGCCTGGAAGACGCGCGCATCGAAATGGCCTGCCGACCACTCGGTCATCTTGCGGATGGATTCGGCCGGATCCCAGCCGTTCTTGTAGGGCCGGTTCGAGGTGATGGCGTCATACACGTCGCACACCGCCCCCATCTTGGCGAACAGGCTGATGTCATCGCCCTTGAGTCCTTTGGGATAACCCGAGCCATCCACCTTTTCGTGGTGGTGGAGGCAGACATCGAGCGAGACCTCGCCGGCGCCGCCGCCCTCGACCAGCAGCCGATGCCCCTCGACCGGGTGGCTCTTGATGATGCGGAATTCCTCGTCGGTGAGTTTTCCCGGCTTGTTCAGCACCTCCATAGGCATCATGGCCTTGCCCAGGTCGTGGAGCAGGCCGGCCATGCCGGCTTCGCGCGTCTGCTGTGCGTCGAGCCCGAACTGGCGCGACAGCGCCACCATCAGGGCGCATACCGCCACCGAGTGCATGTAGGTGTAGTCGTCCGCCGAGCGCAGGCGCGCCAGGCCGATGAGCGCCCCGGGATTGCGCATCACCGAACTGGAAATTTCCTCGACCAGCGCGCCGGCGGCCGCGTGGTCGACCGCCTTGCCCATGCGCGCTTCCTGGAACATGGAAACGACAGCCTCCTTGCCCTGGGCGCAAATTTTGGCCGCGCGGAGAGTTTCTTCGGCCATCGAGGCGCGTGGCGGCGGGGTTTCGGTCTTCGAGAGGCGGCCCAGCGTGGCCTCGACCTGGATCTTGGTCTCCGCTTGGGTGGGGCCCACGACATCCGAACCCTTTTTGACGTCAATCCATAGCTCTCGGATGCCGCAGCCCCGAATGGCCTTCAGGTCGGCCGGATCCTCGAGGACGAAATTCTCGCGCCAGAAGGGATGATCCATCCAGGAACCGCAAAATTCCTGGATGTGCATGCCCAGGGCGAGCTGATCGACGGTGATTTTTTTCAGCATGTTAGACTCGCCGGCCTCGTTGCCATCCCCCTTCGCGGAGGCGCTGCCGCACCCGGCGCATGCGGATGTTACCGCGCCTTCTCCTGTCGATCGTCATTCATCATGGATATCGTCCAGATCGCCATTCTTTCCATCGTGCAGGGCCTCACCGAATTCCTGCCGATCTCGAGCGCGGCCCATCTGATCCTGTTTCCCCGTCTGGCGGGCTGGGAAGACCAGGGGCTCACCTTCGACATCGCCACCCACCTGGGCTCGCTCTTCGCCGTCGTGGCCTATTTCCGCCGCGAGCTGGCCGGCATGAGCCGCGACTGGGCGCTCTCGGTGCGCCAGCGTCGGCGCGTGGGCGACAGCACCCTGGCCTGGGCCGTCCTGCTCGGCACGATCCCGGTGGGGCTGGCCGGCCTCCTGTTCAAGGGCGCAATCGAAACCGATCTGCGCTCGCCGCTGGTCATCGCAACAACCACCGTGCTGTTCGCCGGCCTGCTCTGGTATGCCGATGCGGCCGCGCGCAGAAACCCCGCGCCGCGCGACGAACACACGCTCGGCTGGCGCGATGTCCTCCTGATCGGCTGCGCCCAGGCGGTCGCCCTGATTCCGGGCGTGTCGCGCTCGGGCATCACGCTCACCGCCGGGCTGCTGCTGGGGCTGTCCCGCGCGGGCGCGGCGCGCTTTTCCTTCCTCCTCTCCATCCCGGTGATCGTGCTGGCCTGCGGCCTGAGCATGGTCGACGCGGTGCGGGCGGCCCATCCGGTGGATTGGGGCGCGCTCGCCCTGGCCGTGCTGCTCTCGGCCGTCTGCGCCTATCTGTGCATCCACTACTTCCTCAAACTGCTCGAACGCTTCGGCCTGTTTCCCTATGTGCTCTACCGCTTCATCCTCGGCGCCGTGCTGTTCTATCTCTTTGCCGGCGCATGAGAGTCCGGCGGTGGTCGCCGCGATTGAGTTGGAACGCTATTCTTGGCCCGCAAGGCCGGCGCGGCGCATGCCGAGCAGCGTAGCGCGCAGTGCATCCGGCGTGCCGACCGGCGCTGCGCACACGGCGCCGACACAGACATAGGCGGTGGGCAGGCCGCCGATGGCTTTCTTGCCGTGGGCGGGATGGTCCGCCGCAAGCTTCGTGGCATCGGCGATCGTCTGCACGGCGCGGCCTGGCAGCGCCGTGGCCCAGATGGTGCGGAGCAGGGCTTGCGCGGCGGCCGTGTCGCGCTCGCCGACGACCACGACCTGCACCGCGCCGGCCAGGGTATCGGCGGCAACCAGCAGGCCGGCATGGTCGAGCGGCCGTTGCAGGGACGCGGCGCCGAACGCCGGCAGCGACTGCTCGGCGATGCGGCGCAGCGCCGCCTCGCCGCTCAGGTAGTACAGGCGGCCAAGCGCTTCCACCGTCACCGCGGCGGCGGACGCCAGGGCGCGATCGCGATCCGCGCGCGCGACGGGCAAGCCTGCGGCAGCCGGCTGGCGGGCCATGCGCCAGCCTCCGTCGTCCGCGCGAAAATCGGCGGCGGCGAGCAGCAGCGCGCGTGCCTCGGCAAGGCGTTCGCGTCGTCCGGTCAGCTCATAGAGGGTCAATGCCGCACGCGCCATCTGGGCATGATCGTCGAGCACGGCTGCGCCGCCGGCGCGCTTGCCCTCCCAGCCGCGCAGCAGTCGTTGGCCGTCCCACAGGCGACCGAGCACCAGCGCATGCGTGCGCTCGGCGGTCTGCAGCCAGTCGGCCCGCCCGAACGCGGCGCCGGCCTCGGCCAGCGCCGCGATCAGCGCGCCGTGCCATTCGGCCAGCCGCTTCCCGTCGCGGCGCGGCATGGAGCGGGCATCGCGTGCGGTCTGCAACCGCTTCGTCAGCGACTGCACGGCAGGTGGCACATGCGCGCTGCGCGGCACCGGCAGGGGCAGCGCGTAATGCGCCAGCCAGGCGTCGGCCTGCCTGCCGAGGATGCGCCGGATCTCCGGCTCCGACCACAGGTAGTGACGGCCTTCCTCGCCGTCGATGTCGGCCGCCAGCGCGGCGGCGAATGCGCCGTCGGGCAGGCGCATGCGCGTCATCAGGAAGTCGATGGTCGCGGCCACGCGCTCCGCCAGCAGCGGATCGCGCGTCTCCTTCCAGACCTCGGTCAGCAGCGCGATGAACTGCGCATTCTGGTCCAGCATCTTTTCGTAATGCGGCGTGGACCAGTCCGGTTCGACCGCGTAGCGGAAATAGCCGCCGCCGACATGGTCGTAGAGCGCGCCCCGGCTCATGCTTTCGAGCGAGAGGCGCACAGCCTCGCCGTAAGCCGCGCCGCCGCCGCGCAGATGACGCCGCCAGAGCGCCTCCAGCGCCGGCAGGCGCGGATGCTTGACCGTCGCGCCGAACCCGCCGTGGAAGGGGTCGTGCGCATCGAGCAGGCGCGCTTGCAGGGCCGCCACCGCGGCCGGGTCGAGCGGCGCCGCAAGCGTGCCGCGCAGGTCTTCGAGCATGGCCGCTGCCCGCGCGGCCAGCGCGCTGCGATCGCCTTGCCAGGCTGTCGCGGCGGTCTCCAGCAGTTGCGCGAAGGAGGGCATGCCGGCGCGCGGCTGGTCCGGGAAATACGCGCCGCCGGCAAAGGGCCGTCCGTCGGCGTCGAGGAACAGCGTCAGCGGCCAGCCGCGCTGCACCCCCATGCGCATGGCCGCGTCCTGGTAGAGCGCATCGATGTCCGGACGCTCTTCGCGGTCTACCAGCACGGGCACGACCAGTGCATTGACGCGGGCGGCCACCGCCGGGTCCGTGAAACTCTCGCGATGCATGACGGTGCACCAGTAGCACGCGGAATAGCCGATCGACAGCAGCAGCGGCCGCCCGGAGGCGCGGGCCGCGGCGAAAGCCGCCTCGCCCCACGCCTGCCAGCGCACCGGATCGCGCGCGTGCGCGGCGAGATAGGGGCTGCCGATCTCCTGCGCCGGAACGGGAGATGCGAAAAGGAGCAGCAGAAAGACCGGCCACGGAACACGCACTGCAATTCTCCGCGTCAGGAAGGAAGGGCAGGCTGTCGATCAGTGCAGCGTATCACGAGTCCGATACAATTGTCCGCGCCCCTTCCCGCTTTCTCCTCCTTCCCCCCCATGAATGTCCTCTTCGAAGAGGATGGCGCCTTCAAGACCGGCGCCATCGTCGCCGATCGCGACAGCTCGCTGCAGGTCGACACCGCCAGCGGCAAGCGCGTCAAGCTGAAGGCCGCCCATGTCCTGCTGCGTTTCGCCGCGCCCGACGCGGGCGATCTGCTGCCCCAGGCCCAGGCGCTGGCCGAGGGCATCGAGACGGAATTCCTCTGGGAAGTCTGCCCGGACGCCGAATTCGGCTTCGAGGAACTGGCCGCCGAGTATGTCGGGAAAAAGCCTTCGCCCGTCGAGGCCGCCGCCGTGCTGTTGCGGCTCTACGGCGCGCCGGTCTATTTCCACCGCAAGGGCAGGGGCCGCTTCCGCAAGGCGCCGCCGGACATCCTCCGGGCTGCGCTCGCCGGACTCGACAAGAAACGCCAGCAGGCCCTGGCCATCGAGGGCATGGCCGCAGCGCTCAAGGCCGGACAGCTGCCGCCCGCGTTTGCGCCCCTGCTCCCCGAATTGCTCTACCAGCCGGACCGCAACCGGCCCGAGACCCGTGCCCTCGAGGCCGCCTGCGCCGACACGGGCGAAACCGCACAGGCGCTCCTGGCCCACTGCGGGGCGATTGCCGACACCCACGATTTTCACCTGGGCCGCTTCCTGTTCGAACATTTCCGCGCCGGCACCGACTTTCCCGATTTCGCCCCGGCCGTCGATCCGACCGATCTGCCCTGCGCGCCGGTGCGGGCCTTCTCGATCGACGACGCGCACACCACCGAGATCGACGACGCCTTTTCGGTCACGCCGCTGGCCGATGGGGGGATGCGTGTGGGCATCCACATCGCCGCGCCGGGTCTGGGGTTTTCTCCCGACAGCGATCTGGGGCGCATCGCCCGCAGCCGGCTGTCCACCGTCTATATGCCGGGGCGCAAGATCACCATGCTGCCCGAACCGGTGATCGAGGCCCATACGCTTTCGGCCGGCCAGGACGTGCCTGCGCTCTCGCTCTACCTGGACGTGGCGGCCGACCTGCGCGTGCTCGGGCACGAGACGAAGATCGAGCACGTGCCGGTGGCGGCCAATCTGCGTCACCACGACATCGAGCCGCTCTTCAACGCCCAGACGCTGGCCGACGGCACGGTGCCGGAATTTCCCTTCCGCGCCGAACTGCTGCGCCTGTGGGCGCTGGCCGGCGTGCTCGAGGCCGGGCGCGGCCAGAGCGCCACGAACCAGACGCGCAAGGACTACCAGTTTCGCGTCGACTGGGAGGCCGATACGCCCCAGGGCCGGGGACGCATCGCCATCGAGGAACGTCCGCGCGGCAGCCCGCTCGACACGCTGGTGGCCGAACTCATGATCGTGGCCAACAGCACCTGGGGCGCGCTCTTGCGCGATGCGAAGCTGCCGGCGCTGTATCGCGTCCAGACGGCCGGCAAGGCGCGCATGAGCACCGTGGCCGCCCCGCACGAGGGGCTGGGCGTGGACTGCTATGCCTGGTCGACGTCGCCCCTGCGCCGCTTCGCCGACCTGGCCAACCAGTGGCAGCTGGCCGCCCTCTTGCGCGGGCAAAAACCGCCCTACCCGCCCAGGTCGGCCGACCTGATGGCCGCCCTCAGGGATTTCGAGCTGACCTACGCCAGCTATGCCGACTTCCAGCGGCAGATGGAGCGTTACTGGTGCCTGCGCTGGCTGCTGCAAGAAGGCGTGACGGAAACGACCGCCCAGGTGCTCAAGGAAAACATCGTGCGCTTAGACGACATTCCCCTCGTCGCGAAGGCCAGCGGCATGCCCACCCTGGAGCGCGGGACGCGCGTACGCCTGGCGCTCGGGGGCGTCGACCTGCTGGCCGCCGAGGCCAGCCTGGGCTTCGTCGAGGTGCTGGCGACGGAGCGCCCCGACGCGGCGATCGACGCGACCGAAGCGGAAACCGCGGCAGAGTAAAATTCCCGCCATGCCGTTCAACCTGGCCTGGCCCGCGCCGCTTGTCGCGATGGATCCCCCTCAGCGCCGCCTGACGCTGGCGCTCGCCGTTTCTCTGTTCCTGCACGCCCTCCTGCTTTCCATTCATTTCGAACTGCCCCAGAAGTTGGACCGGGCGCGCGAGCAGGCACTCGACGTGATTCTCGTCAACAGCCGGCATGCCCAGCGGCCCGACCAGCCGCAGGCGCGGGCGCAGGCCAACCTGGACGGCGGCGGCGATCGCGCGGCGCCGCTGCGCGCCCGCACCCCCCTGCCGCCGACACGCGAAACGCAGCCGGGCAGCGACATCGTCGCCGCCCAGCAACGCGTCGTCGAACTCGAGCGCCGGCAGCGGGAGTTGCTGACGCAGCCGGGGATCGACCGCAGTCCGGCGCCCGCCGCGGAACCGCCGCCGCATCCGGCGCAGGCCCGCATCGACGGGCGCGACCTGGCGACCCACGCCCGCGCCATGGTGCGCATGGAGGCCGAGATCGCGCGCTCCATCCAGGAATACAACCAGCGGCCGAAACGCAAGTTCATCGGCGCGCGCGTCGCGGAGTACCGCTTCGCCCAGTATGTCGAGGACTGGCGCCAGAAGGTCGAGCGCGTCGGCAATCTCAACTATCCGCAGGCGGCGCGGGGCAGGCTCTACGGCAATCTGGTGCTGACCGTGGCGATCAAGAGCGACGGCTCGCTCGAGCGTGTCGAGCTCAACCGTCCCTCCGGCCACGCGCTGCTCGACGAGGCGGCCCAGCGCATCGTCCGCCTCGCCGCACCCTTTGCCGCTTTCCCCGAGACGATCCGCCGCGACACCGACATCATCGAGATCACCCGCACCTGGTCCTTCACCGGCGCGGACCAGCTGCAAACCCACTGAACGAGGAAATCCCATGGCCCAATCCGCCGACGACGTCAGCATGGCGCTGTTCTGCGACTTCGAGAACATCGCCCTCGGCGTGCGCGACGCGCAGTACGAGAAATTCGACATCGAGCCGGTGCTCGAGCGCCTGCTGCTCAAGGGCAGCATCGTGGTCAAGAAGGCCTACTGCGACTGGGATCGCTACAAGAGCTTCAAGGCCTCCATGCACGAGGCGAATTTCGAGCTGATCGAGATTCCGCACCTGCGCCAGTCCGGCAAGAACTCTGCCGACATCCGCCTGGTCGTCGATGCCCTCGACCTGTGCTACACCAAGGCGCACGTCAACACTTTCGTGATCATCAGCGGCGATTCGGATTTTTCCCCGCTGGTCTCCAAGCTGCGCGAGAACGCCAAGCGCGTGATCGGCGTCGGCGTCAAGCAATCGACGTCCGACCTGCTGATCGCCAACTGCGACGAGTTCATCTACATCGACGACCTGATGAGAAAACGCAGCCGCGAGGACAAGCAGGCCAGAAAGCCGGTCGATGCGCAGGAAATGGAGAAGCGCCGCCGCAAGGGGCTGGAAATGGCGGTCTCGACCCTCGAGGCGATGCTCGAGGAGCGCACCGACGACGAGCGCGTCTGGGCTTCGGTCCTCAAGGAGGCGATCAAGCGCCGCCACCCGGGCTTCAACGAGGCCTATCACGGCTATCGCACCCTGGGCGGGATGCTGGAGGACGCGCACAAGCTCGGCCTGCTCGAATTCGGCCGCGAAAACAACAGCGCCTACGTGAAACGGCGCGCCCCGGGCGCGGTCGCGGCGCCGGCCGAGGCGGGGGGCGGGGCCGAGATTCCCGTTGCCGTGTCCGGCGCCGTCCCGCCAGCGCCGACTGCTGCGAATGCTGCGCCGTCCGCGGCGGCGCCGGATGCGCCGGCGCTTGCGGCGGCCCCGGTCAAGAAGGCGCGCAGCCGCCGGCCCGGGAAGCCCAAGGCGGCGCCCGCGGCCGCGCCGGCGGACGCCCCGGCCCCGGCCCCGGTCGAGGCGCCGGCGCCCGCGTCGGCGTCGGCGTCGGCGTCGGCGTCGGCGTCGGCGTCGGCGCGGCGCGCCCCGCGCCGCAAGAAGGCGGAACCGCCCCCCGCCGCCTGAACGGCGCGGCGCCGGCCGGGCCGGTCAGCCGCTGTTGCGCAGGCCGGCGGCGATGCCGTTGATGGTCAGGTGGATGCCCCGTCGCACGCGCTCGTCCTCGCTCCACGGCGGTCCGGAGCGGTAGCGCCGCAGCAGCTCGACCTGCAGGTGGTTGAGCGGGTCGAGATAGGGGGAGCGGTTGCGCAGCGAGCGTTTGAGCAGCGGGTTGCCTTCCAGCAGGGTCTGCTGGCCGGTGATCGCCATCAGCGCGGCGATGGTGGCCTCGAGCTCCGCCCTGATGCGCGGAAAGATCGCCGCGCGCAGCGCCTCGTCCTGCACCAGCCCGGCGTAGCGCTCGGCGATGGCGATGTCGGTCTTGGCCAGCAGCATGTCCATGTTGGACAGCATGGTGCGGAAGAAGCCCCACTCGCGAACCATGCGCTGCAGCAGCGGCAGCCCCTTGCCGCCGCGTTTTTCCTGGTAGGCGGCGAACGCGCTGCCGAAGCCGTACCAGCCGGGCAGCATCAGGCGGCACTGCGACCAGGAGAAGACCCAGGGAATCGCGCGCAGGTCCTGAATCGACGCGGTCTTGCTGCGCGAGGCCGGTCGGCTGCCGATGTTGAGCTGGGAGATTTCCCCGATGACGGTCGATTCCCGGAAATAGCGTTCGAAACCCGGCGTTTCGTAGACCAGCGCACGGTAGGCGGCGAACGCGGCGTCGGCCAGTTCGGCCATCGCGGCCAGGCAGTCGGGCTGCGGGTCCTCGTAGGACTGGGGCAGCAGCGTGGCCTCGAGCGTCGCGGCGACCAGGACTTCGAGGTTGCGCCGGCCGAGATCGGGATTGGCGTACTTCGAGGCGATCACCTCGCCCTGCTCGGTGATGCGGATCGCACCCTGCACGGCGCCGGGCGGCTGGGCCAGGATGGCCTCGTAACTCGGCCCGCCGCCGCGCCCCACGGTGCCGCCGCGGCCGTGAAACAGGCGCAGGCGCAGGCCATGCTTGCGGAACACGTCCGCCAGCATGATTTCGGCGCGGTAGAGCGCCCAGTTCGACATCAGGAAGCCGCCATCCTTGTTGCTGTCCGAGTAGCCGAGCATGATCTCCTGCAGCCCGCCGCGCGTCTCGAGCAGGCGCCGGTAGGCCGGCAGCGCGAAGAGCTGGTCCATCACCGCGCCGCAGCGTTCGAGGTCGCCGATGGTCTCGAACAGCGGCACGATGTTGACGTCGAGCTCGCCCTCGCGCGGCCGCAGCAGGCCGACTTCCTTGAGCAGCAAGGCGACTTCGAGGATGTCCGAGACGCCCTCGTTCTTCGAGATGACGACGTTCTGGATGGCGGCCCTGCCGTAGAGCCGGTGCATGTCGCGCGCGGCGTGGAAGATCGCCAGTTCGGACGCCGTTTCCGCCGAGTAGGTCCAGTAGGGCGAGGCGAGCAGGCGCGGCGTGGCGAGCTCGGCGAGCAGCAGGGCGACGCGCCCGGCCTCGCCGCGCTTGTCGTATTCGGTGCCGGGGCGGGCGGTTTCGAACAGCTCATGCACCGTGCGCGCATGGATGTCGGAATTCTGGCGCAGGTCGATGGGCGCCAGATGGAAGCCGAACAGCGCCACGGCGCGGCGCAGGCGGCGCAGGCGGCCGCGTGCGATCAACGCGGCGCCGTGGGTGCGCAGCGAAGCATCGAGGATGTCCAGATCGGCGGCGAATGCGGCGCTGTCGGCGTAGGGCGGAGCGGCGGCGACCGGGTGGCGCAGCGCCTCCATGCGGTCGAGCTCCTGCGCGCTGGCGGCGAGGCGGGCGTAAATGCCGGCGAGGGCGCGGCGATAGGGTTCGTCGTCGCGATGCGGATTGC
>CAZZFN010000059.1:0-11781 GCA_964653505.1 uncultured Methyloversatilis sp. | reverse complement strand
GCTGGCGAGCGGGCTGGTCGGCGCGTATTTCGAGAACACCACGATTCGCAACGCCCTGCTCGCGGCGCTCATCCTGCTGTTCCTGTTCCAGCTGTTGATCGTGCGGCGCGCCCAGGGCATCCTCAAGCAGCAGAGCGACGCGCTCGAGGAAGCCAACCGCGAGCTCGACCGCCGGGTGCAGGAACGCACGAGCGAACTGCAAGCCGAAGTAGTCGAGCGGCGCAATGCCGAGGCGCGCCTCGACCACCTGGCCCATCACGACCCGCTCACCGGCCTGGCCAACCGGCTGATGTTCATCGAGAGTCTCAGGCGCAGCATCGCGCTGGCCGCGCGCAATCGCCGGCTGCTTGCGGTGCTGTTCATCGACCTCGACCGCTTCAAGGAAATCAACGACACGCTCGGCCACACGGTCGGCGACGAGCTGCTGATCGCCGTTGCGCACCGGCTCGCCAGTCACCTGCGCGCCTCCGACCTGCTGGCGCGGCTGGGCGGCGACGAGTTCGTCTGCATCCTCGAGGACATCAAGGATGCCGGCGAGGCCGGCCGCGTCGCCGACAAGCTGATCGCCTACCTGAGCCAGCCTTTCGACATTCTCGAGCACGAGCTGTTCGTTTCGGCCAGCGTCGGCATCTGCCTGTATCCGGCCGACGGCGACGACGTCGACACGCTGGTGCGCAACGCCGATACGGCGATGTACCAGGCCAAGGCCGGCGGTCGCGGTTGCAGCTGTTTCTACTCGCCGGAAATGACCGCCTACGCGCGCGAACGCAGCCGCATCGAGGCGCTGTTGCGCCGGGCCATCGAAGCCGGCGAGCTGGCCGTCCATTACCAGATCAAGGTCGCCCCCGATGACCGACCGACCGGCGCCGAGGCGCTGCTGCGCTGGCACAGCGCCGAGCTCGGCAGCGTCCCGCCGGTGCGCTTCATTCCCCTGGCCGAGGAATCGGGCATCATCGTCCCGCTCGGCGAATGGATCCTGCGCCAGGTCTGCCGTCAGGTCGCGGACTGGCGCGCGGCGGGGCTGATCGTACCCAAGGTCTCGGTCAATCTGTCGGTGCGCCAGGTCGAGCGCGCGGACATCGTCGCGCTGCTGCGGTCGGCGCTCGCCGAGACCGGACTCGATCCGGCCGCGCTCGAGCTGGAGATCACCGAGTCGGTGATCATGAACACCGAAAACGCGCTGGCGATTCTCGAAAACCTCGCCCGCCTCGGCGTGCGCCTGGCGATCGACGACTTCGGCACGGGCTACTCGTCGCTCGCCTACCTGAAGAAACTGCCGATCCACACCCTCAAGATAGACCGCGCCTTCGTCGTCGGCATCGGCACCCACGCCGACGACGAGGCGATCATCCGCAGCATCATGTCGCTGGCGCGCAGCCTGCGGCTCGGCACGGTCGCCGAAGGCGTCGAGACGCCCCAGCAGGCCGCATTCCTGAACGCCCTCGGCTGCGACGAGATCCAGGGCTTCCTGTTCGGCCAGCCGCAGCCGGCCGAAGCCTTTGCCGCCCGCTGGCGGGCGCTGGCAGGCTGAACGATTCCCGGGATACGCCGTCCAACCCGCGCCGACTTTCTTCCTCCACCCGCATTCAAGACCCGATCATGTCTCCCGCGCTGCGCCGTTTCCTCGTCGTCGCCCTCGTTCTCGTCCTTGTCATGGCCGCCGGCGCCTGGCTGCTCCGGCCGCAGCCGATCCCGGTCGAATTTCACGTCGTGGCGACCGGCCCGGTCGAAGCCACGCTGGCGAACACGCGCGCCGGCACGGTCGAGGCCTGCCAGCGCACCCGGCTGTCCACGATCGTGGGCGGCCGCATCGAATACCTGCCGGTCAAGGAGGGCGAACGCGTGCACAAGGGCCAGCTCCTGATGAAGCTGTGGAACGACGACCAGCAGGCGCAGCGCGCGCTGGCCCTGGCCCAGCGCGATCTGGCCGAGCAGCGCGTCGGCGAGGTCTGCACCCTGGCCGCCAATGCCGCGCGCGAGGCGGCGCGCATCGCCCGGCTGCGCCAGGACGGCTTCGTCTCCGTTTCGCGCGAGGAACAGGCGCGCGCCGACGCCGAGGCGCGCCAGGCCGCCTGCGCCACCGCACGCGCCGAGGTGCGCCAGACCGAGGCGCGCGTGCGCGTCGCCGAGGTCGAGCAGGGGCGCATCGCCCTCCACGCGCCCTTCGACGGCACGGTGGCGCGCATCGTCGGCGAAGTGGGCGAGTTCTCGACGCCCTCGCCGCCCGGCGTGCCGACCCCGCCGGCGATCGACCTGATCGACGACAGCTGCCTCTACGTCAAGGCGCCCATGGACGAGCTCGACGCGCCGAAGATCCGCGTCGGCCAGACGGTGCGCATCCGCCTCGACGCCTATCCGGAGCGCGTCTTCGACGGCCGGGTGCGCCGCGTCGCGCCCTTCGTCACCGCGGTGGAGAAGCAGGCCCGCACGGTCGACGTGGAAGTCGAGTTCGTCGCGCCGGAGGAGGCGCGCGGCCTCCTGGTGGGTTTTAGCGCCGATGTCGAGATCCTCCTCGAGGCGCGCGCCGACGTGCTGCGCATCCCGACTGCGACGCTGCAGGAAGGCAACCGCGTCCTGCGCCTCGGCGCCGACGGCCGACTGGAGAAGCGCGCCGTCAGGACGGGGCTGGCCAACTGGGAACACGCCGAGGTGCTGGAAGGCCTTGCCGCCGGCGACCGCATCGTGCTCTCGTCCGAGAAGGAAGGCGTGAAGGCCGGCGCAAAGGCGATCGAGGCAAAGTAATGCCCCTGATCGAATTGACGGGCATCGAGCGGGTCTTCACGCTCGGCGGCAGCGCGGTGCATGCGCTCGCCGGCTTCGATCTCGTCGTCGAAGCCGGCGAGTTCGTCGCGGTGATGGGCGCCTCCGGATCGGGCAAGTCGACCCTGCTCAACCTGCTCGGCCTGCTCGACCGGCCCGATGCCGGCACCTACCGGCTCGCGGACCGCGACGTGACGACGCTGAGCGCCGACGAGCAGGCGCGCGTGCGGCGCGAGCGCATCGGCTTCGTGTTCCAGAGCTTTCACCTGGTGCCCCGGCTCAGCGCCGCCGAGAACATCGGCCTGCCGCTGATGCTGGCCGGCATCGACCCGGCCGAGCGCGCGCGCCGGGTCGCACGGGCGCTGGAGGATGTCGGCCTGGCCAACCGCGCCGACCACCGCCCCGACCAGCTCTCGGGCGGCCAGCGCCAGCGCGTCGCCATCGCGCGCGCGACCATCATGCAGCCGGCCCTGATCCTCGCCGACGAGCCGACCGGCAACCTCGACCGCGCCACCGGCGAAGAAGTCGTGCGTCTGCTCGAGACGCTCAATGCCGGCGGCGTCACGCTGCTCATGGTGACCCACGACGCCGCACTCGGCGCGCGCGCGCGCCGCCGCGTCGTTCTGCAGGACGGCCGAAAAATCCGCGATGAACCTGTCTGACACGCTGCGCTTCGCCGTCCGCGCCGCCGCCGGCGCGCCGCTGCGCACCTTCCTGATGGCGCTGGCGATGAGCATCGGCGTCGCCGCGGTGGTGGTGCTCGCCGCGCTGGGCGACGGGGCGCGCCGCTACGTCGTCGACGAATTTTCGGCGCTGGGCAGCAACCTCGTCATCGTCTTGCCGGGGCGCTCGGAAACGGGCGGCTTCAGCCCGATGAACGCCATCACCGCCACCGTGCGCGACCTGACCGTCGAGGACGCCCGGGCGATCACGCGCGCGCCGGCCGTGCTGCGCACCGCGCCGATCGCCATCGGCACCTCCGAGGCGGTGTTCGGCGGCCGGCTGCGCGACGTCACCATCGTCGGCACGACGGCCGACTACCTCCGGCTGCGCCGCATGGACCTCGCGCAGGGCCGCTTCCTGCCGGTCGACGAACCGCACGCGGCCGTCGCGGTGATCGGCGCGACGATCCGGGCCGAGCTGTTCGGCGCCGAGCCCGCGCTCGGCCAGGTGCTGCGCATCGGCGACCGGCGCGTGCGCGTGATCGGCGTGCTCGCCCGCAGCGGACAGGGCCTGGGCATGAATGCCGACGAGGTGGTGATCCTGCCGGTGGCGGTCGCGCAAGCCATGTTCGACACCCACACCCTGTTCCGCATCCTCGTCGAGGCGAGAGCGCGCGCCCTCGTCGAGCCGGCGCAGGCGCAGACGCGCGAGATTCTGCGGGCGCGCCACGACGGCGAGGACAATGTCACGGTCATCACCCAGGACGCCGTGCTGGCCACCTTCGACCGCATCCTCGGCGCACTGACCTACGGCGTCGCCGCCATCGCCGCGATCGGCCTGGCGGTGGCCGGCATCCTCGTCATGAACGTGATGCTGGTCGCCGTCGCCCAGCGCACCGGCGAGATCGGCCTGCTCAAGGCGCTCGGCGCGGATGGCCGGACGATCCGCAATGCCTTTCTCGCCGAGGCGACGCTGCTGTCCGCCGCCGGCGCCCTGGCCGGCTATCTGCTCGGCCAGGCGGGCGCCTTCGCGCTGCGCATGGCAATCCCGGCGCTGCCGGCCTATCCGCCGGACTGGGCGGTGCTTGCCGCCCTGGGCACCGCGCTGGCCACCGGGCTGCTGTTCGGCGTGATGCCGGCGCGCCGCGCCGCGCGCCTCGATCCGGTGCAGGCGCTGATGAAGCGCTGATCGACGACTTCCCACGCATGCGCGCCGCCGACCTCCTCACGCTGACGACCCGCGCGCTGACGGCCCAGCGGCTGCGCAGCTTCCTCACCCTGCTGGGCATCGCGGTGGGCATCGCGGCGGTGATCCTGCTCACCAGCATCGGCGCGGGCGTGCATCGCTTCGTGCTGGCCGAGTTTTCCCAGTTCGGCACCCATGTCATCGAAATCGCCCCGGGCAACACGCGCGCCAGCGGCGGCCCGGGCGGCCTGCAGACCACGGTGCGGCTGCTCACCCTGGAGGACGTCGAGGCTCTCGCGCGCGTGCCCGGCATCGTCGCCGCGACGCCGAACGTCTGGGGCAATTCCGAAGTCGCCGCCAACGGCCGCTTGCGCCGCACCACGGTGCAGGGCGTCGGCCCGGACAATCTGGCCATCCTGCAGATGACGATGCAAAGCGGCCGCTTCCTGCCCGACGAGCCGTTGGCGCAAGCGCGCCCGCTTGCCGTGCTCGGGCCGAAGCTGAAACAGGAACTGTTCGGCAACGAGAATCCGCTCGGCCAGCGTCTGCGCATCGCCGGCATGCAGTTCCGCATCATCGGCGTGGCGGCGCCCAAGGGCCAGTTCCTCGGCATGGACCTCGACGACACGGTGTTCATCCCCGCCGCCAGCGCGCTCGAGCTCTACAACCGCGCGGGCCTGATGCGCATCCACCTCGCCTACCGCGAAGACCTGCCTGCCGCCGATATCGCCGCAGCGGTGAGGTCGGCGCTGGCGGCACGGCACGGGCGCGAGGATTTCACGCTGACGACGCAGGAGGACATGCTGCGCACCCTGTCGCGCATCCTCAACGTGCTGACGCTGGCGGTCGGCGCGCTCGGCGGCATCTCCCTGCTGGTGGGCGGCGTCGGCATCGCCACCCTGATGACCATCGCGGTTGCCGAACGCACCAACGAGATCGGCCTGCTCAAGGCGCTCGGCGCCCGCGAGCGCACCATCCTCGGCATCTTCCTCGGCGAGGCGGTCGCGCTCTCCGCGCTCGGCGGCGTCCTCGGCCTCGCGCTCGGCATCGGCATCGCGCAGCTCGCCCACCTGCTGTTCCCCGCCCTGCCGGTGCAGACGCCGCTCTCCTTCGTCCTGCTCGCCGAAGCGGTCGCCATCGCGATCGGCCTCGCCGCCGGCGTCCTGCCCGCACGCCGCGCCGCCCGGCTCGACCCGGTCGAGGCGCTCAGGGCGGAGTGATCGACCGTGGGCGCACCGGGGGCGACGCTGCAGCGTTACTGTCGCGCCGGAATGACGCGCGGCCCCCAGTACCACTGTTTCTCCCACGCCGCGCGCACCATGTTCGGATACTCCGGGCGGCCGAGACTGCCGTTGTAACGACCCAGAGCGCGAAACAGGTCGCCGTTCTCGATGTCCAGGTAATGGCGCAGGATGGTGCAGCCGAAGCGCAGGTTGGTGCGCAGGTGGAAAAGGTTCTGATCCGGGTTGCCGATCAGTGCGACCCAGAACGGCATCACCTGCATGTAACCGCGCGCGCCCGCGCTGGACACCGCGTATTTGCGAAAGCCGCTCTCGACCTGGATCAGGGCCAGCACCAGCTGCGGATCGAGGCCGGCCCGCTGGGCCTCGTAACGCACCGCCTTGAGGAACTCGATGCGCTGGGCGCGGTCCGGCATGCGCCTTTCCAGGCGCCGCGACATTTCGGCGAGCCAGTCGATTCTCTCCTCGATCGATGCGAAGCGCGGCTCGGGCGCCGCACGGTCGGAAACGGCCGCATGCAGTGCGGCCTGGACGCTGGCGGCGAGCGGTTCGTAGCGCTGCGCGCCGGCCCAGGCCTGCGCAACGAGGCAGGCGAGCAGCAGGCCGGCGGTTAGCCGCATACCTTCTGGCGTGCCAGGGCGGCGATCTCGGCCAGCGCCACCTTGGTGGCCGCGGCAGCGCGGCGGTGCTGGTATTCGACCATGCCTTCCTTGAGGTTGCGCTCGCCGATGGTGATGCGATGCGGGACGCCGATCAGCTCCCAGTCGGCGAACATCGCGCCGGGACGCTCGTCGCGGTCGTCGAGAATCGCGTCGATGCCCGACAGCACGAGTTTCTCGTAGAGCTCGAGCGCGGCGCGCCGCACCGCCTCGGACTTGCTCCAGCCGACCGGACAGATGACGACGGCGAAGGGGGCGATGGCATCCGGCCAGACGATGCCCTTGTCGTCGTGGTTCTGCTCGATGGCGGCGCCGACCAGGCGGGTGACGCCGATGCCGTAGCAGCCCATCGCCATCGGCCGCGGCTTGCCGGTCTCGTCAAGGTAGGTGCAGTTCATGGCCGAGGAATATTTGGCGCCGAGAAAGAACACATGGCCGACCTCGATGCCGCGCTGCAGCGCGAGACGGCCCTTGCCATCCGGAGAAGGGTCGCCCGCGACGACGTTGCGCAGGTCGGCGACGACATCGGGTTCCGGCAGGTCGCGTCCCCAATTGATGCCCTGGATGTGGAAATCGACCTCGTTGGCGCCCGAGACGAAATCGCCCATGTTCGCCACGGTGCGGTCGGCCGCAACCCGCACCGGCCTGATCGTATCGAGCGGGCCGAGATAGCCGGGAGGACAGCCGAAGTGGTCGATGATTTCCGCTTCGCTCGCGAAGCGGAAGCCCTTGTCGAGGCCGGGGATTTTCCCGGCCTTGACCTCGTTGAGCTCGTGGTCGCCGCGTACCAGCAGCAGCCAGATCTCCGCACCCTCGTTTTTCCCATCGGGCGTGTCGACGGCGAGCACGATCGATTTCACCGTGCGCTCGATGGGCAGCCCGAGCAGTTTGGCGACATCCTCGCAGCGCGCGGCATTCGGCGTGGCGACCTTCTGCAGCGCCAAAGTCGGCGCCGGCCGGACGGCGGCCATGGGCAGCGCCTCGGCCAGTTCGATATTGGCGGCGTAGTCCGAGTCCGGACAGTAGACGATGCGGTCCTCGCCGGTGTCGGCGATCACCTGGAATTCGTGCGACAGCGAGCCGCCGATCGCCCCGGTGTCGGCGCGCACGGCGCGGAACTGCAGGCCCATCCGCTCGAAGATCCTGACGTAGGCCGCATACATTGCCCGATAGCTCCTTTCCGCGCCCGCCTCGTCGCGGTCGAAGGAGTAGGCATCCTTCATGGTGAATTCGCGCCCGCGCATCACGCCGAAACGGGGCCGGCGTTCGTCGCGGAACTTGGTCTGAATCTGGTAGAAATTCCTGGGCAGTTGCCGGTAGCTGTGGATTTCGCCGCGGGCAATGTCGGTGATCACTTCCTCGGACGTCGGCTGGACGAGAAAATCGCGCTCGTGGCGGTCCTTCACGCGCAGCACCTCGGGGCCCATCTTGTCCCAGCGGCCGGTTTCCTGCCAGAGCTCGGCCGGCTGCACCACGGGCATGAGCAATTCGATGGCGCCGGCGCGGTTCATTTCCTCCCGGATGATCGCCTCGATCTTGCGGATCACTCTCAACCCCATCGGCAGATAGCTGTAAATGCCGCCGGCCAGCTTGCGGATCATGCCCGCCCGGGTCATCAGCTTGTGCGAGACGACCTCCGCGTCGGCGGGGGCTTCCTTGAGGGTGACGATGAAAAACTGGCTGGCGCGCATGGCGGGATTTCCTTGGTTCGGCTCTTGGCCACGGATTTTACGGCTCATAGACCAAGCTGCCGTGGAAGACTTTCCATCGGATCGTAGCCCGGTAGAAAGTATCGAAAAGTCGGCGCTGGCACGACGGCGCCAACTTTTCAGTGCGACTCGGCGGCCTTGCAGGCGCCTTCGATGATGGCGTCCGACAGGAAATAGCCGGCACGCTTCAAGTCCAGCAGCGTCGAGCGTAGGTCGTTCAGCAGACCGCGCCGTCTGGCCTCCACCAGCGGCCCGGCATTGACGACCGCGCGCTCCAACATCACGCGGCGAACTCCTCGGCCATTTCCTCATCGGTCATGTCGACGACGGGCACGCCGTCGCGGCTGGCGGCGAGCAGGAATTCGACGCGCCCCATGCCGGCCAGCCGCCCGGCCTTGCCGGACGAAATACGTCCCTGCTCGAAGAGCTTCAGCGCCAGCAGGTAGCGCGCTTCGTCGGAGAAGTTGTTCGGCAGTTCGGCCGGCGAGGGCAGACCCTCGACGGGCAATTCGATCGTCATCGTATTCATCTTGGCCTCCTGCGGGGAGCCGGTATTCAGTGTCATGACCATGATGATACGTTCAACAGCGTCCCGTGGCGAATTGCCGAAGCCAGACCGTTTGACCGATGCGCTCCCTCTCAAGAAACACATTCCAACTGACTAATTGAGCGAATGGTTCTACGGGCGATGTGGCCATACACGTCGGCGATGGAGGCCAGACTCTGGCCGCCGGACTGGGCGATGGCGAACACGCCGACGAAGGCGGCGCGCTAGGCGTCCGCCGCCAGCTTGCGGAACTGCTCGCGCGACACCTCCACCCCGCCGAGCGCCTAATTGCCGTCGAACCTCAGCCTGACGGCCAGCGTGAGAGTGTCGGCCATACTACAATGACTTTATGATGCGAGCTCTCTTCGTTCCCGCCTTGGTTCTCGCCGCCGCCGTCCACCCGTGGCTGCTGCTGGGCGGTCTCGTCGCCGCCGCCCTGGCCGGGCTCATGCTGCGCCTGTCCCGCTAGCCCGCAGCCACGCCCGCCAGTCCGCCGTGCCAGCGCGCACCGCGATGGCGGCGGCGGTTTTTTCGCGGGCAGCCGCGTCGGCGATCTGCTGTTTGAGCTGGGCGTTTTCGGCCTCCAGCGCGGCCTTTTCTTCGGGTGTCACGGGATCGGTCTCCTGTGCGGTTGAAAATTCGACGGTTTCGATGCCCGCCTCGTCGGCGGCGAACTCGGGTGTGCGCAAGCCCTTGACGGCGGGTGGGGCCGCGCCCAGGAATCCGACGTGGCGCAGGTAGTAGACGCCCGGCGCGGGATTGCCCGGCGCGGACGGCAGGAAGAAGGACGCGGAGATCTTCTTGAAGCGCCCGGCGGCGACCATGTCCGCGAAGGCGGCATCGACCTGGTGCGGCACGGCCTCCAGATCGGGCACGGCGGCGAGCGCCTTCACCCAGCCGTAGGCCGGCGCATCGACGGCCGGATGACCGACCACCAGCGGCGCCTCGTGTTTGGCGGGATCGTAGGCGACGGCGGTGGCCGCCAGATCGGCGGCCGAAAATTCGAGCGTCGCGCCCGACATCGCCGTGTGGCGGCCGGGCTTGAAGATGTACAGGGGTTTGTGCAGGTTCGGCATACGGCGAAGTTTCGCCGCGCGCGCGCGGACCCGTCAGGGGGATGAGCTTCCCTCACCCCTACCCCTCTCCCCGAGGGAGAGGGTTTTTCTAGCCCCTCACCCTGCCCTCTCCCCTATTTCCCAGCCAGATGCGCCGCGATGATCTTGAGAATCCCCTCGCGGTCGTCGGCCGACAGCCCCAGGAAGGGGCGGGGCGGGATGCGCCCGTCGCGGCTGCCAAACTGGTGCACCGCCGCGCCGCCGGCGAAGAGCGCGGCGAAGCGATCCGTGCCCACCGCCACCCCGCCGGGGATGTGCTGCCAGCGGATGGTGTGGGCCAGCTGGCCGCTGTCGACCAGGGGCCGCGCGCCATCCTTGCGCGCCAGCGTCGATGGCTTGTTGGCCGCCCAGCGGCGGCCGTCCGGCCCGGTCGAGCTGACGAAGCGCTGCTTGGTCGTCTCCGCCAGGCGCTCGCCGACCAGGGCCAGGACGGGTTTCAGGCCCGCCTCGCCGGCGCGCTCGCGCAGCCGCTTCAGGGCGGCGATGACCTCGCGGTCGTCGATGTCGATGGAGATCATGGGGCGGCCTTTCGCGTTACCATTGGGCGCGCATGGATGCCCACGCCCATATCAAGATGGCCGCCGACGCGGCCAACCAAAGCCGCGACTGTCCCGATGGTCGGAGCCGGCCTGCTACGCCAGCCTGCTGGTGTCGTTGCTGGCCTGGGCGGGGTTTGTTCTCGTGCTTTGACGGCGGTCATTTTGACGGCGGTCATGGCGGCTCCTATACTGTGCGCGTCTCGGGTGCGGTGTACCCCGATGGGTAAGGGGGCTTCCCCCGGCAACGGGGGTGCCGATGTTGGTTCGAGTCCAACCCCGCATCAGAGACTCCCCTCGATCAACTCATAGCCGCGTCCGATCTGGGCGCGTATGCCCGCCGGGTCGACCGGCTTGCCGGTCTGGACAATGTTGCCCAGCCCCGTCTTCTTGATCCGATAGTTGACGCGCACGACGAGCTTGTCGGCGCGCCCCTCTCCCAGGCCATAGATCAGCAGGAAGGCCGGTCCCTTGTCGTGCGTGGTGTCGAGGATCACGGCGCCGGGCGTATCGAGATGCTCGGGCAGGCGCCGGTACCAGTCGAGATCGAGCGTCGCGGCCTTGCTGTCGCGGAAGGTGTGCGCCACGTCGCGATCGCGTACGCCGATGTCGGCGGTTGCCGGCGGAATGCCGGCCTTGCTTGCCGCCGCAACCCAATCCGGCTTAAGCGCCCCAGCGACAAACAGATGTCCGGCGGGCGGGCCGGTCAGCGCGGCATCGACGAACGCACCGAACGCCGCCGACCGCTCGGACAGCATGGCCGACGCCAGCGCCCCCCACATCGCCGCGCCGATGGGCGCCGGCAGGTTGAACAGCTTGTTCGCCACCATCTCGCGCAGGCTCATCGCCGCGTTCGCCCCCGGCGCATAGTTCCAGTCCGGCCCCTGCGTCTTGTATTTCGCATCCACCTGCGCCCAGTCTTTCGGCAGGGTCTTGTCCGGGTCGCCGCCCAGCGCGCGCGCCGATTCGGGGCTATCCACCCCGACGACGCGGCAGCGGCAGCCCCAGTGGGGCGGGATCTGCGGCGGGAAGTGGCGCTGCCAGAACGGGTGGTCGGCCGGCAGCACCAGGCCGTCCCAGGCCAGATGCTGGGCGCGCGGCTCTTTGGCGAGACCGCTGTGCTTCCACATCCAGAACTTGATGCCCGCTTCGGTCAGCTGCCGGTAGCGCCCGGCGGCGTAGCTCGTCCGCAGATTGGTCATATAGGTGACGCGGGTGCGCCAAGCCTCGCCGGCGGCCGTGCCGCAGCCAGTCGGGAGTGCTGTCGTCCGGCGCACCCTCGCGGTCATAGGCACCGATGGTGTATTTTGTTTGCCGCTGAACTCGTTATTGGCTTGAAGAAGAACTCTCATGCGTTACTGGCTGA
>CAZZFN010000058.1:0-11828 GCA_964653505.1 uncultured Methyloversatilis sp. | reverse complement strand
AAGCACAGATGTGAAAAAGCCCAACCGAAAAGGGTTGGGCTTTGAAAGTGGTGGCCAGGGGCGGAATCGAACCGTCGACACGCGGATTTTCAGTCCGCTGCTCTACCAACTGAGCTACCTGGCCGGAAGCGCGGCATTCTAAGCGCCACGGGGGATGCTGTCAAAGAACCTTCCTGAACAAGGCATTGCCCCCTGAGGGGAGGAACGAGCGCAGCGAGCTTTTCGGGGCGGGCTCAGAGCTTGAGGAAGTGTTGGCGGTAATACTTGAGTTCCTCGATGGACTCGTGGATGTCGGCAAGCGCCTCGTGCTTGCCGCTTTTCTTGACGCCCTTGGCGACCTGCGGCGTCCAGCGCTTGCACAGTTCCTTGAGCGTGGATACGTCGAGGTTGCGGTAGTGGAACCAGGTTTCCAGTTTCGGCATGTAACGCGCCATGAAGCGGCGATCCTGGCAGACCGAGTTGCCGCACATCGGCGATTTGCCGTTCGGCACGTAGCGCCGCAGGAAATCGAGCGCCTGCGCCTCGACCTCGGCCTCGTGCAGCGCGGAGGCGCGCACGCGCTCGACGAGCCCGGTCTTGCCGTGGGTCTTCTTGTTCCAGTCATCCATCGCGGCGAGAATATCGGCCGGCTGATGCACGGCCCAGACGGCGCTCTCGGCAGTCACTTCGAGCTGCCCATTGGTGATCACCATCGCCAGTTCGAGGATGCGGTCGCGCTCGGGATCGAGGCCGGTCATCTCCATGTCGAGCCAGACGAGGGCGTTGGGGTCTTGTGCCATACTGCGCGTTCCTTTGCGAAATTCGCCCGCATTCTTGCATACCCGATCCACTTTCCGATCCATTTTCCGATTCATGGCCGACGTTTTCTCCGCTGTCTTTCTCGCCGCACTGGCGCTGACCGCCGCGCTGCGCGTCTGGCTCGCCGTGCGCCAGATGCGCCACGTCGCGGCGCGGCGCGACGCCGTGCCGGGCGAGTTCGCCGACCGCATTGCGCTCGCCGACCACCGCAAGGCGGCCGACTACACCTGCGCCAAGGTGCATTTCGGTCTGGTCGAACTGGCGGCGGATGTCGGCCTGCTGCTGGCATTCACCTTCGGCGGCCTGCTCGCCGCCTACGACGCCTTCTGGCGCGCGCAGTTCGACGGCCCCGGCTATGCCTATGGTCTCGCGCTGTTCGCCAGCGTCGGCCTGACGGGCTTTCTGGTCGGCCTGCCGTTCGCGCTCTACCGGACGTTCCGGCTCGAAGCCGATTACGGCTTCAACCGGACCACGCCCGCCCTGTTCGTCGCCGATCTGGCCAAGCAGACGCTCCTCGCGGTGCTGATCGGCGCGCCGCTGCTGCTGCTCGTGCTCTGGCTGATGGACGCGATGGGCGCGCAATGGTGGCTCTACGTCTGGATGACCTGGCTGGCCTTCAACCTGCTTGTGCTGCTGTTCTACCCGAGCGTGATCGCGCCGCTGTTCAACAAGTTCGTCCCGCTCGCCGGGGGCGAGGTCAAGCAGCGCATCGAAGCCCTGCTGGCGCGCTGCGGCTTCGCGAGTTCCGGTTTGTTCGTGATGGACGGTTCGAAGCGCTCGGCCCACGGCAACGCCTACTTCACCGGCTTCGGCCGCTCCAAGCGCATCGTCTTCTTCGACACCCTGATCGACAAGCTGGAACCGGCCGAGGTGGAGGCCGTACTTGCCCACGAACTGGGCCACTACGCGCGCCGCCACATCCTCAAGCGCATCGCCTTCCTCGCCGCATTGTCGCTCGGGCTGCTCTGGCTGCTCGGCCAGATCATCGACCAGGCGTGGTTTTACGCCGGGCTGCAAGTCGGCCCCGGCAGCACGGCGATGGCGCTCATCCTGTTCTCGCTGGTGCTGCCGGTATTCGGCTTTCCCCTCGCTCCGCTGATGTCGTGGCTGTCCCGCCGGCACGAGTTCGAAGCCGATGCCTATGCCGCGCAGCAGGCGAGCGGCAGCGACCTGATCGCCGCGCTGGTCAAGCTCTATCGCGACAACGCCGCGACGCTGACGCCCGACCCGCTCCACTCGCTGTTCTACGATTCGCACCCGCCGGCGAGCGTGCGCATCGAACGCCTGAAGGGATGCTGACCGGAACAATCACCGCCGCTTTCGGCCGCCACTACGAAGTCGGCCTGGCCGACGGCCGCAGCATCTGCGGCATCCCGCGCGGCAAGCGGAGCCTCTATGCCTGCGGCGACCGCGTCGCGCTCGGCCCGCCGCACGGCCGCGAAGCGCACATCCTCGCGCATGCGCCGCGCACCGCGCTGCTCTACCGCAGCGACCGCTGGAAGGAAAAACTCATTGCCGCAAACGCGACCCAGATCGTGCTGGTGGTCGCCACCGAGCCGGCCTTCTCCGCCGAACTGATTTCGCGCGCCCTGGTTGCCGCCGCGCATCAAAAGCTGCGGGCGCTGATCGTGCTCAACAAATGCGACCTGGCCGATGCGCTGCCCGCCGCGCGCGCCCGGCTCGCGCCGTATGTTGCGCTCGGCATCCCGGTCGTCGAACTCAGCGCCCTGACCGACGCGACGCCGCTGGCCGCCCCGCTGCGCGGCGAACTTTCCGTCCTGGTCGGCCAAAGCGGCATGGGCAAGTCGACGCTGGTGAATGCCCTGGCGCCGGGGGCCGCCGCGGCGACGCGCGAGGTCTCTGCCGCGCTCGATTCCGGCAAGCACACCACCACGCATGCGCGCCTCTACGCCCTGCCGGGCGGCGGCGGGCTGATCGATTCGCCGGGATTGCAGGAATTCGGCCTCGCCCACCTGTCGCGCGGCCAGGTCGAACTGGGCTTCGCGGAGTTCCTGCCCCATCTCGACCGTTGCCGTTTCCGCGACTGCCGCCATGAAAACGACCCCGGCTGCGCGCTCCGGCAGGCGGTGGCGGACGGAAAAATCGACGCCCGCCGGCTCGCCCACTTCGTCGCCATCGCCGGCGAGAACGCCCGCGCGTGACGGCCCCCCTCGCCCCCGCGCCGTCAATGCTTCATGTGGCCGAGTCCGGCGCGCACCGGGGCGCGCACTTCCTTGCGGCTGCCGTCGGCAAAGCCCAGCTGGATGGCGATCTCCTCGCCTTCCTTGAGCGGCGCCTTCATGTCGATCAGCATGACGTGAAAGCTGCCGGGCTTGAGCGCCACCTCGCCGCGGGCCGGCACGACGATCTCTTTCACCTCGCGCATGCGCATCACGCCGCCGTCATTGACATGGTTGTGCAGCTCGACGATCTTGGCCGCGGAGCTAGCGGCCCCGACCAGCGTCGCATCCCGGTCGGCGCCATTGCGCAGCACCATGAAGGCGCCGGTGGCCTTGGCGTTCGGCGGCGCCAGGCGGACATAGGGATCGCCGATGCCGACCTGGTCGGCCATGCTGCCGGAGGCGAAGACGGGCAGGGAAACGCCTGCCGCCAGGACGGCGGCGCAAACGAGACGCAGGTTCATGCCAAAGCTCCTTTCAGGATGTGGGAAGATGTTGCCGGATCGCGGCGAGCAGCTGCGCGGCGGTGGCGCCATGCGGCAGGTGCTGCACCAGCCTGCCCTGCGCGTCGACGAGATGGGTGACGGAGGTGTGATCGATCGCGTCGCCCCCCGCCGAGACATTCTTGCGGCGCTCGAACACCGCGCCATAGCGCCCGGCGATTTCGCGCAGGCGGTCTTCCGGCCCGGTCAGGCCGAGGATCGACGCATGGAAGAAGCGCGTGTATTCCTGCAGGCGGGCGGCGTCGTCGCGCTGCGGATCGACGCTGATGAAGATGGGCTGGACGCGCGCGAGTTCCGCGGGAGCGAGCTGGCCGAGGGCTTCCTGCCACACCATCAGCGAGGTGGGGCAGACATCCGGACAGTAGGTGTAGCCGAAGTAGACCAGGACCACCTTGCCCGCGTGATCGCGCAGGGAGACCGGGCCGCCCGGCCCGGCAAGGGTGAAGTCCCCGCCGGGGGGCGGCAGCGCGAGCGCCGGCGCCGGCAGGGCGTGGGACGAAGCCGCCGGAGCTTCCGGCGCGCCCGCGGGCTCCCAGAAAAAGGCCGCAAAGACAAGCGCCGCCAGCAAGGCGCCGTTGATCGCCAGCAAAAGCGCGGGCTTCACGCGACCTCTCCCGCCATGAAGCGGAAGGGCACGGCGATGCGCCGGGCGCCGGATTCGACCACCACGGTAGCCCGCCAGGCCATGCGCCCGGTCACGCACACGGGCAGGACGGTCTGCGCCACGAAGCGTCCCTCGCCCGCCGCGGCGAGCACGGGACGGTTGAAACCCATCGCCATGTCCACCCCGGCGAAATCGACCTCGACCTTGTCCGCCTTCACCCCGGCGAGATGCACCTCGACCTCGATCGGCCGGGTCACGGGAACCGGCCGGGGCGCCAGCGCGAACGTCAGGCGTCCGCCCGCGGGCAGATCCGCGCCGCACGCGCCCTGATGCAGGTCGCAGCCGGGCAGGGGCGCGACCGTGATGTCGGCCTTGGGCAGCAGCAGGGGAGAGAGCCGGTAGCCGACCACGCCGACGAGGATGAACGCCAGGATCGCGGCGGCATCGACCAGCAGGGAACGCCTCTCAAGATAAGGAGAGAGACGAGCACAGCGGGTTTTTCGGGGTGGGCTCATGGGAATCGAGGGAACGGAGCGGAACAAACGGTCGGGGGAATTCCGACCGCAGAGGATAACCGCCCGGCGGCATTCTGCGCATGCGACAGAGTGTCGCACCCGCCCGGCCCGATAGAATCGCGTCCATGTCCCACCGCCTCGTCCTCTTCTCGCTGTGTCTGCTGTGGCTCGTCGCGCCCGTCCGGGCCCAGGCGGCGGACGCCCTGTTCCAGGCCACGCTCGCCGACCTGGAGGGGCGGCCCGTCGCGCTGGCCCAGTGGCGCGACCGGCCGCTGATCGTGAATTTCTGGGCGCGCTGGTGCGCGCCATGCCGCAAGGAAATCCCGGAACTCGTCCGCCTGCGGGAGGAATACCGGGGGCGGGGCCTCGAAGTGCTCGGCATCGCCCTCGAATACCAGGTCGAACCGGTGCGCGACTTCGCGCGCGCCTACGCGATGACCTATCCGGTCGTGCTGGCCCAGGAGCACGGCCACGCCCTGATGCGCGCGCTGGGCAACCCGAAGATGGGCATTCCCTTCACCGTCGCCTTCGACCGCCGCGGCAAGGCGGTGTGGGTGCAGACGGGCCTGATGAGCCGCCGCGATCTCGAGCGGGCCGCCGCGGCCGCCCTGCGCTAACGCCGCAGCGCCGACCGCGGGCCACCCACCGGTGAATGAAACGCTACGGTGGCGGTCGGCACGTAAGGCGTTTCACGTTAACCAAAGTCGGTGCTGGCAGGACGGCCCGCGCGCCTACCCGGCGCGCAGCAGGTCGTCCCAGGCCTGCGCCGGCGCCGGCTTGCCGAGCAGATACCCCTGCAGCGCGCCGCAGCCGTGCGCGACGAGAAATTCGCGTTGCGCGGCCGTTTCCACCCCTTCGGCGACGGTCGCCAGTCCCAGGCTCCTGGCCAGGGCCAGCGTGGCGGCCACGATGGCCGCGTCGTTCGGATCGGTCTCGATGTCCATCACGAACGACCGGTCGATCTTGAGCGTCTGCACCGGCAGACGCTTGAGATAGGCCAGCGACGAATGGCCCGTGCCGAAGTCGTCGATGGCCAGGCTGACGCCGACGGCGCGCAATTCGCGCAATCGCTCGATGGCGCGTTCCGGATCGCTCATCGCCGTCGATTCGGTCACCTCGATCTCCAGCCGGCCGGGCGCCACGCCGTGGCGGCGCAGCGTCGCCGCGACGACGCCCGCCAGCTCCGGCGAGCGCAGCTGCTGGGCCGAAAGATTGATGGCAACCCGCAGCCCGGAAAAACCGGCCTGTTCCCAGGCCGCCAGCTGCCGGCAGACGGCATCCAGCACCCAGTCGCCGAGCGGCTCGATCAGGCCGGATTCTTCCGCCACCGGGATGAAGTCCGCCGGCCCGATCGCGCCGTGCTGCTCGTGATGCCAGCGCAGCAGCGCCTCGAAACCCTGCAGGCGGCCGTCGGCGGCGCCGACCTTGGGCTGGTAGTGGACGGCCAGGCCATCGGCCGCCAACGCCTCGCGCAGGTCGCTCTCGAGCGCCAGCCGCCATGTCGACCGGGCGTTCATTTCCTGGCAATAGAACTGGACGTTGGCGCGGCCGCTGGCTTTGGCATGGTACATCGCCGTATCGGCGTTTTTCATCAGCTCGCCCGGCGTATCGCCGTCCTGCGGGAAAAGCGCGATGCCGATGCTGGGAGTGACCCGCAGCGTGTTCCCTTCGATCACGAGGGGTTCGCTCAGGGTCTCGAGTATTTTGCCGGCGACGGTCAGCGCGTTGCTTTCCGCGTCCAGCCCGGCGAGCACGACGACGAACTCGTCGCCGCCCGGACGCGCGACGATATCGCTGTCGCGCACCAGGCCGCGCAGGCGCCGCGCCGTCGTGCGCAGCAGCCGGTCGCCGACCGCGTGGCCGAGACTGTCGTTGATGCGCTTGAAATGATCCAGATCGACGAACAGCAGGGCGACCGGCGTGCGCTCGCGCTGCGCCATCGACAGCACCTGGCCGAGCCGGTTTTCCAGGCTGGCGCGGCTGTGCAGCCCGGTCAGGGCGTCGGTGAAGGCCAGGCGGCGGATGTCCGCCTCGGCGGCCAGACGCTCCCGCAGCGCGGCGTGCTCGAGACGCGCGGCCCAGCCGATGCCGAACAGGCCGACCAGCCAGAGGCCGCCATGCGCCAGCGCCAGATTGGCGCGCGCCCGGGCGATGTCGCGGTAATGGCCGGCCAGCGGCAGGCTGACCCCCATCGCCCCGCGCAGCTCGCCGGCCCGGTAACCCAGCACGGCATGGCACTGCTCGCACTCCGGCGTCATGCGCCAGGCGCGCAGCAAATGCAGCTGCGGCGCCCCGTCGATGTGGCGGATTGCCTCGACCGCTTCCCTCTCGCCGCGCGCGAAGGCTTCGAGCTGCGCCCGCTCCCAGGCATCGGGCGCATTGGCCGGATTGAGCTGGCGCAATCCGGTGATGCGGCCGGCCACCCCGGTGCGGCGGGCATACTCTTCCATCGTCTCGCGCACCAGGCCGCCCGGCGAACGCAACGCCAGGCGGCGGCCGGACGCCGTGACCAGCTCGTGATCGGGCACATGGGCCAGGGCAGGTTCCGCCGCGGCCGGCGCCGCCGCGACGTAGATGCCGCCCTGGCGGGCCGCCCAGTGCAGCAGCACGCTCATGTTTTCGTAGGCGGCGGCGGCCTCGGCGCGGGCGTGCGTCAGCATCTGCCGTTCGGCGTTGTGGGCATTCCACGCCAGGGAGCCGGCCACCGCCAGGGTCCACGCCACCGCCGTGGCCCAATGCCGAAGGCGCATGGCGCGGCGGGCCGCGACGTCGCCGCTGCCCGAAACGCGCAGGGCCGCCCCGAGTGTTTCCGCCCCTTGAGGGGAGATCGCCGCGTAGCGGGGATTGCGGGGCGGGCTCATGCCAGCCTGAATCGCCCGGCGATTTCCTCCAGCGCCCGCGCCAGCGCCTCGAGCTGACGTGCCGATTGTTCCGTCTGTTCGGCCGCCACGCTGTTTTCCTCGGCGCCCTGGGCGATGCGTTCGACGCGCTGGGCGATCTCCCGCGCCGCCGTCGACTGCTCCTGCAGCGCGACATTGATGTCGTCCACCGAGCGCGTCGCCTGCGCCGCGCCGGCGCGGATGTGCTCCACCGACTGTCCGGCTTCGCGCGCCAGCGCCACGCCGCTGCTCACGCGCGCCACGCCCTGCGCCATCGCATCCGTCGCCGCCGCCATGCCGGCCTGGATTTTGGCGATCATCGCGCCGATTTCCTCGGTCGACTTGCCGGTGCGTTCGGCGAGCTTCCTCACCTCGTCGGCCACCACGGCAAACCCCCTGCCCTGCTCGCCGGCGCGCGCCGCCTCGATGGCGGCGTTGAGCGCCAGCAGGTTGGTCTGGTCCGACACCTCCTTGATGGCGCCGACGATGCCGGAAATCTGCCCGGACAGGAGACCGAGTTCGCGGATCGTCGCCGCCAGCCCGTCCACCGCGGCCGCGATGCCGCCCATCTCGTCGGCGGCGCGGCGAATGATCTCGCCCCCGCCGCGCGCCTGGGCATCCGAGTCGGCGGCGACGCCCTGCGCCTCGCGGGCATGATCGCGCACCTGATCGATCGAGACCGAGAGCTCCTCCACGGCTGCCGCCATGCCGGCAGCCGATTCGGACTGGCTGGCGCCGGTCTCCTTGCTCGTTGCGGCGGCCTGCGTCAGCTCGCGCGCCGCCCCGTTGAGGGCGGCCACGTTGTCGCGCAGGGCGCCGACGATGCGGCCCAGGCTGTCGCGCGTCGCGGCGACCTGGCGCAGCAGATCGCCGATCTCGTCCGGCCGGGGCTGGGGCAGTTCGACCGCCAGATTGCCGGCGGCGATTTCCCTGGCCGCGCGGATCGCTTCCCGCAGGCCGCCGTTGATGCGCCGCTGCGCCAGGTAGGCCGACCCGCCCAGACCCGCCATCCCCGCCAGGGCCAGCGCGGCAAACAGGATCAGCATCGTCCGGTAACGCCGCTGCGCCGCCTCGTATTCCCGTTTCGCCACGTCGATCTGGTAGGCGCGCAATTTCCTGATCGCGTCGATGGCGGCCTGGAATTCGTTGTTGCCGGCGGCGAGAAAACCCTGCAGCACCGGAAAGCCGAAATCGCCGGCCTTGACGTCATGGATGAAGCTGCCCAGCCGCACCAGCCAAGCGGCGCGCTTCTGCTCGAAGTCGGCGGCCAGCACCTTTTCCTCCTCGGTCAGATAGGTCGCCATATAGGCTTGCCAGAGATCGGTGGCTTCCTGCATGCGCCGGTTCATGGCATCCAGGTGCAGCTGGACCGGATGATCGTGCAGCCTGGCGAAGGCGTGGTCGGGAGCGTGCTGAAAGGCGAGCAGCGCTTCGGTGCGGTTGGCGCGCAGCACGCTTTCCACGCGCGCCAGCTGGTCCATCGCGACCGCGCGATCCTCATACACCGTCCGGAGTGCCTCTGCCGCGGTCTTCATGCCGGAAAGTCCGGCGGCGATCGCGACGAAAAACAGCGCCAGCGACAGGCCCGTCAACAGCCACAGCCGGGCGGAAATTTTCAACGTAAACATCTCGATGGCCCTCTCGTTGGTGGTTACTTTTGCCTATTGCATGACGAAAACATTGCAATACGGCGACAAGCTTGTAGTTGGTCTAATGTTGGTATCGTAATGCCCAGCTTGTCTGCAATGAAAAAAAAAAACTTTCTACGTCATAAAATTTGTTTATTCCTGGTTTTCCGAGGATTGTCCTGGCGTTTCATCCGCCGGCGGGCATCCGGGGTCGGCGCTGCGGCGCGGGTGGTGCAAAATAGCGCGCATGCCGCCCCGCCAGACCGCCCAAGCCGGCCCCGCCGACCGTGCGAACCCCCTTTCGCATGTCGCGCACCCGGTCGCCTTTCTGTTCACGATGGTCGTGTGGACCGGCCTGGCGCTGTTTTCGCTGTGGACGCAGCGCGAACAACTCAACCGCACCGCACAGGAGCTGGCGCGCATCGACGCCATCGCCAATCTGAAGAAGGACATGGCGATCCGCAAATGGGCTTCGGACGTCGGCGGCGTTTACATCAAGGAGGATCTGGCCCCCAACATAGACACCCTCAGCGAGCAGGAGCGCATGCTGGCGATTCGCATGACGGGGGAAGCGCACAAGATGATCGAATTGACGCCGATGCACATCCTGATGGGGATTCAGGAAATCGGCTACCGGGAGTATGGCAACAAGGAGCGGCTCACCTCGCTGCAGCTCTACAACCGCGACAATGCGCCCGACGCCTGGGAATTCCAGGCGCTGAAGACCCTCCAGGGCGGCTCGGAAATTGTCGCCGAGGCCATCCCGCGCGGCAAGGGACATGGCCTGATGCGCGTGATGATCCCGATGCGCATGGAAGAGGAATGCCTCGAATGCCACCGGGAAACCCTGGTCCCGGTCGGCGGCCTGCGCGGCGGCGCTGCCATCGCCATCGACCTCAACGCCTACTGGACCGCCCAGGAGCCCACCTGGCGCACCATCCAGCTCTGGCACGCCGGCATCTGGCTGGCCGGCATGACCAGCCTGTTCGCCTACTGGTCTTTCGTGCGCCGCAGGGCAGCCGAGCACATGCGGCTGGAGACGGAGCGGCGCGACAAGGAGGAGGTTTTGCGGCAGCACAAGCAGCGCCTGGAAGAATCCGAGACCCGCCTGCGCGAGCTCGCCGCCTTCCTGCAAACCGTGCGCGAGGAGGAACGCACGCGCATCGCGCGCGAACTGCACGACGAACTCGGCCAGACCCTGACCGCATTGCGCTTCGATCTCGGCTGGCTGCGCGGCAAACTCGGCGCCGGCAACGGCCTCGACGCGGGCGCGCAGACGCGCGTCGGCGCCGCGCTCGGCGTGGTCGAGCAGGGCATCGTTTCCTTGCGCCGCATCTCCGAGGATCTGCGGCCCGCCATGCTCGACAGCCTCGGCCTGGCCGCCGCGCTCGAGCACCACGTCGCCCAATTCGCCCAGCGTACCGGCGTGCCCTGCAACTTGCGCATGAACCGCGAGGAGTTCGACCTGGCCGGCAATCTCGCCACCGCGGTGTTCCGCATCGTCCAGGAGGCCCTGACCAACATCGCCCGCCACGCGCAAGCCCGCACGGCGGAAGTCGAGATCGAGGAAACGACGGATGGCATCCGGCTGAGCATCCGCGACGACGGCCGGGGTTTCGTCGCGAGCGACCCGACCCACCGTTTCGGTTTGCTGGGCATTCGCGAGCGCATCGCCATGCTGGGAGGCGCCCTGGAAATCGACAGCGCACCCGGCCAGGGAACGCGCCTCGCCGGCTGGCTGCCGTTCCCCAAAGAGGAGGCGCCATGATCAAGGTCCTCATCGCCGACGATCACGCCATCCTGCGCACCGGCCTGAAGCACATCCTGTCCGACTACCCGGATATCGCCGTGGGCGGCGAGGCAAGCAGCGGACAGGAAGTTCTCGCCCGGGTGCAGGCCGAGCCGTGGGACGTCGTCCTGCTCGACATGACCATGCCCGGCAAGAGCGGCATCGAGCTCATCAAGCAGCTCAAGCAGGTTGCGCCGAAATTGCGCATTCTCGTCCTCAGCATGCACAAGGAGGATGTCTTCGCCCTGCGCGCCCTCAGGGCGGGGGCGGCGGGTTACCTCTGCAAGGACAACGCCGAAGATCAGCTGGTGACCGCCCTGCGCAAAGTGGCGGCGGGAGGCATGTTCATCACGACGACGGTGGCGGAAAAACTTGCCCACGACGTCTTGCAGGGCCATCGCGACGACGCCCCGCCGCACAGCCGGCTGTCGGATCGCGAATACCAGATTTTTCAGGCCCTCGTCGCCGGCTGCAGCGTCACCGACATCGCGCAAAAGCTGTGTCTGAGCGTCAAGACGGTCAGCACCCACAAGACCCATGTCCTGGAGAAGATGGGCTGCGACAGCGTCGCCGACCTCGTCCGCTACGCGGTGCGTCACGACTTGCCGACCGCAGAGCCAAAATAGGACGATTCCTACCGCTCCGCTAGGCCGGGGCCGATTTTCTTTTCCTTCCGCGCCGACTAGCATCCTCGCAGTGCGGCGAATTGTCGCCTGCGGCAAAAAGCCGCAGGCCGCGAGTGGATGGCGGCACGGCGATCCTTCACCTTTTATCGCGGGAGGCGGAAAAATGAAATCTATCGATCGGCGCATCGCGGCCTTGGCGCTGGCTGCGGTCATGGCAACCCTGGCGGCCGGCGCGGCGCTGGCGAGCGAGTCGCTGCAGGACGTGATGAAGCGGCGGAGTTTGAGCCAGCAGGACTTGCTGGCGGC
>CAZZFN010000057.1:0-12108 GCA_964653505.1 uncultured Methyloversatilis sp. | reverse complement strand
GGCGGCAGCGGCAACATGGACGTGCTGGTCGCGCTCGGCACGTCGGCGGCCTGGGCCTACAGCACGGCGGTGCTGTTCCTCGGCCTGGCGCACCATCACATCTACTTCGAGGCCTCGGCCACCATCATCACCCTGGTGCTGATGGGCAAGATTCTCGAGGCGCGCGCCAAGGCGAAGACCGGTGCGGCGATCGAAGCCCTGATGAAGCTGCAGCCTTCGACCGCGCAGGTCGAGCGAATTATCGATGGCGTGGGCCAGCTGGTCGAGCTGCCGGTGAAGAGCCTGATCCCCGGCGATGTCGTCGTGGTGCGGCCGGGCGCGGCGGTGCCGGTGGATGGCGAGGTCGTTTCCGGCCAGTCGAGCGCGAACGAGGCGATGCTCACCGGCGAGAGCCTGCCGGTCGCCAAGGCGCCGGGCGACAAGGTCTTTGCGGCGACCATCAACGGCGCCGGACTGCTGCGCTGCAAGGCCACCGGCGTCGGCGCGCACACGCTGCTGGCCGGTATCATCCGCATGGTGGAGGAAGCGCAGGGCTCGAAGGCCCCGGTGCAGCGCTTCGCCGACCGGGTCGCCGCGATCTTCGTGCCGGTGGTGACGGCGATCGCGCTGATCGCGTTTGTCGCCTGGTGGATGATCGGCGGCGATTTCGCCACTGCGCTGGTCAACGCGGTGGCAGTGCTGGTGATCGCCTGTCCCTGCGCGCTGGGCCTGGCGACGCCGACCGCGATCATGGTCGGCACCGGGCTCGGCGCGCGTGCCGGGGTGCTGATCCGCAACGCGGAAGCGCTCGAACTGGCCGAGAAGATCGATGTACTGGCCGTCGACAAAACCGGCACGCTGACCGAGGGCAAGCCGGTCGTGACCGCCATCGAGAAAGTCGGTTCCGGCGGGACGGCGAATGAAGTTCTCCAACTGGCCGCCAGCCTCGAACAGGGCGCCACGCATCCGCTGGCGGCCGCGCTGGTGGCCGAAGCGAAGCAGCGCGGCCTCGCGCTCGATACGCCGCAGGATGTGACGGCGGAACCCGGCAAGGGCATCCGCGGCATCGTGGCCGGCAAGCCGGTACGCGTGGGATCCCCCGACTGGCTCGGCGTCGATGCAGGTTCCACCGCAGGTAGCAAGGTCGCAGTCGAAGTCGCTGGTCAGGTGATCGGCGTGATCGCCGTCGCCGATCCGCTGCGCGAAAGTTCGCGGCAAGCCGTCGCGCGCCTCCAGCAGCTCGGCGTCGAGGTGGTGATGCTCACCGGCGACAACGCCGCGACGGCCGCCGAGATCGCACGCCAGGCCGGCGTGGCGCGCTACGAGGCGAACGTGCTGCCGGGCGAGAAGGCATCCCATGTCGCGGCCCTCAAGGCGGCCGGCAAGGTCGTCGGCATGGCCGGCGACGGCATCAACGACGCGCCGGCGCTGGCGGCCGCCGACGTGTCCTTCGCCATGGGCGCGGGCGCCGACGTGGCGATGCAGGCGGCCGACGTGACGCTGATGCGCGACGACCTCAACGGCGTCGCCGACGCGATCTCGCTGTCGCGCGCGACGCTGGCGAAGATCCGCCAGAACCTGTTCTGGGCGTTCATCTACAATGTGCTCGGCATTCCCGCCGCGGCGCTCGGCTTCCTCAATCCGGTGGTGGCGGGCGCGGCGATGGCGCTCAGTTCGGTCTCGGTGGTGAGCAATTCGCTGCTGCTGAAACGCTGGCGGGCCGGCAAGCGCCGATGAATCCGCCGCTTGCGCCCGGTGCGGCAGTTTGTTATCGTAATGGTCATCCATATGACCAAATTGCAGCCAAATTGCAGCCATGACCACCTGTACCGTAGCCGAAGCCAAGGCCCACCTGTCCGACCTGTTGTCGCGCGTCGAAAAGGGCGAGGAACTCGTCATCACGCGCCGCGGCCGGCCGGTGGCCAATCTGGTGCCGATCCGGCCGGCCCGGTGCGCTCCGGACTGGTCGGCGATCCGTGCCTTTCGCGAGTCGCTGCCGGCGGCGGGCTCCTCTGCCGCTGAGCTGGTACGCACGGTGCGCGATGCGCGCTACTGATGCTTTATCTCGATACCGCCGTGGTGCTGACGCTGTTCGTCGGCGAAACTACGTCCGAGGCCGTAGCAGCTTGTTTGGCCAGGCGACGTCAGCCGCTCGCCTTCAGCGATTGGGGTCTGACCGAATGTGCTTCGGCGCTGGGGATCAAGCATCGTCGCGGCGAATTGTCGGCCGATGCTGCTGCCCGCGCCTTTACTGCCATTGCCGCATTCGCGCGCAAGTCCTGCGAATGGATCGCGTGCGAGCCGCGCCATCAGGCCACGGCCCAGGAATGGCTCGGGCGTTACGATCTGAGCTTGCGTGCCGGCGATGCGCTGCATCTGGCGATGAGCAGCCAGGCCGGTGCCACTTTGGCGACGTATGACGCGTTGCTGCTTGCCGGCGCCGCGGCACTTGGCATCAGGACGCTGAATCCTTTGAAGTGAATCCCGAAGGCAAGGAATCGAAATGGAAACGACGACGATCCAGATCGCGGGCATGTCCTGCGGCGGCTGCACCGCCAGCGTGACCAAGGTGCTGAGCGAAATCCCCGGCGTGGTGCAGGCCGACGTGCAGCTTGCGCCCGGGCAGGCCACGGTCGAGTTCGACCCCGCCCGGGTCACGCGTGCCGCCCTGTGCGCGGCCATCGCGGACGCCGGTTTCGATGCCCAATGATTGCTGCGGTGCAATATAATCCGCGCTTTTCCCCCGGGAGTCTTTCTTGGCCTTGAACAGCGTTCCCTCCGGCAAGGATCTGCCGAACGATTTCAATGTGATCATCGAGATCCCGATGCACTCGGATCCGATCAAGTATGAGGTCGACAAGGATTCCGGCGCGATCTGCGTCGATCGCTTCATGGCCACCGCGATGCACTATCCCTGCAACTACGGCTACATCCCGCACACCATCGCCGGCGACGGCGATCCGGTCGATGTGCTGGTGGTGTCGCAATTCGCCCTGCCGCCCGGCGTGGTGGTGCGCTGCCGCCCGGTCGGCATGCTCAAGATGACCGACGAGGCGGGGGAAGACGCCAAGCTGCTGGCCGTACCGGTCGACAAGCTGACGCCGGTCTATCGGGAAATCGAGTCGCCGCGCGATTTCCCGCAGGTCACGCTCGATGCCATTGCCCACTTTTTCGCCCACTACAAGGATCTCGAGCCGGGCAAGTTCGTCCGGGTCGAAGGCTGGGTCGATGCCGAGGAGGCCAAGAAGGAAATCATGGCCGGCGTGCGGCGTTTCGGCGCCGCCAAGCAGAAACCCGCCTTCTGAAGCCTTGAGCCGACCGTGGCCGTGCTGAAGATTGCTGTCGCGCAGATCGACTGCACGGTCGGCGATCTTGCCGGCAATGCCGCGCGCATTCTTGCGGCGGCCGATGAAGCGGTGCTGCTGGGCGCCGACCTGCTGCTGACGCCGGAGCTCGCGCTGTGCGGCTACCCGCCGGAAGACTTGCTGCTGCGCCCGGATTTCCACCGTGCCTGCGCGCGCGCACTGACGGCGCTGGCCGGCAAGCTGCCGTTGCCGGCCGTGATCGGCCATCCGGAAATGCGCGGCCCGCTGCGCTACAACGCCGCCTCGCTGCTGCGCGGCGGACGCGTCGAAGCCACCTATTGCAAGCAGCGCTTGCCCAACAACGAGGTCTTCGACGAGGAGCGCTACTTCGCCGCCGGCGCCGAGCCCTGCGTGCTGGCAATCGGCGGCGTCCGCGTCGGCCTGGCGATCTGCGAGGACATCTGGCTGCCCGGCACGGTCGAGGCGACGCGTGCCGCCGGCGCCGAACTGCTGCTGGCGCTCAACGCCTCGCCCTTCCACATGAACAAGCCGGCGACGCGGCAGGCGGTGCTGCGCGCGCGCATCGCCGGCGCCGGCATGCCGGCGATCTACTGCAATCTCGTCGGCGGGCAGGACGAGCTGGTGTTCGACGGCGGCTCCTTCGCGCTCGACGCCGCCGGGCGGCTGACGCACCGGCTGCCCGCCTTCGAGGAGGCGGTGACGGTCGTCGAGTTCGCCGCCGGCGATCTGCTGCCCGGTGCGCAGGCCGCAGTGCAGCCCATCGAGGCGGACGTCTATGCGGCGCTCAAGCTCGGCGTGCGCGACTACCTCGGCAAGAACGGCTTTCCCGGCGCGATCGTCGGACTGTCGGGCGGCGTCGATTCGGCGCTGACCCTGGCGATCGCGGTGGATGCGTTAGGCAGAGACCGGGTGCGCGCGGTGATGATGCCCTCGCCCTGGACGTCGCAGATGAGCCTGGACGATGCGCGCGACACGATCCGCCGGCTCGGCGTGCAGTATGACGAGATTCCGATCGCGGGCGCGATGGAGCAGTTTGCCGTCCTGCTGGCGCCGACTTTCGCGCAGCTCGGCCCGAAGCCCGACTGGGACACGACCGACGAGAACCTGCAGGCGCGCATCCGCGGCATGATCCTGATGGCTCTGTCGAACCGTACCGGCCGCATCGTGCTGACCACCGGCAACAAGAGCGAGATGGCGGTCGGCTACGCGACGCTCTACGGCGACATGGCCGGCGGTTTCGCGGTGATCAAGGACGTGTTCAAGACCTTCGTCTATCGGCTGGCGCGCTGGCGCAACACGCTTTCCGACGCGATCCCCGCGAACACCATCGCGCGCGCGCCGTCGGCCGAGCTCAAGCCGGGCCAGACCGACCAGGACAGCCTGCCGCCGTATGAGGTGCTCGACGCGATCATCGAGGCCTACATGGAGCGCGACCAGTCGCCGCGCGAGATCGTCGCGCAGGGCTGGCCGGCAGCCGACGTGCGGCGCGTGGTCGGCCTGCTCAAGCAGAGCGAATACAAGCGCCGCCAGGCGCCGCCGGGCGTGCGCGTCAGCCGGCGCGCGTTCGGCAAGGACTGGCGTTATCCGATAACATCGCTTTATCCCGACGAATGGAGCTGAGTCCGTGAAAAAGATCGAGGCCATCATCAAGCCGTTCAAGCTGGACGAGGTGCGCGAGGCGCTGTCGGAAATCGGCGTCAGCGGCCTGACGGTCACCGAAGTCAAGGGCTTCGGCCGCCAGAAGGGCCATACCGAGCTGTATCGCGGCGCCGAATACGTCGTCGATTTCCTGCCCAAGATCAAGGTCGAACTGGTGGTGGCCGATGCCTCGGTCGAGCCTGCCATCGAGGCCATCCTCAAGGCGGCGCGCACCGGCAAGATCGGCGACGGCAAGATCTTCGTCATGCCGGTCGAGCAGATCGTGCGCATCCGCACCGGCGAGACCGACGCAGCGGCGATCTGATCTGCGACGCGGAAAGGACTGGCGTGGATACCTCGGCATCCAAGGAGAGCCGGCGCGAGCAACTGTTCAGCCACTACTGGAAAAACGGTCTCGATTCGGTGTTCACCGAGGTCGCCGGCTATTACGACCGCGCCAACCGGGTGGCCAGCCTCGGGCTGTGGGGGTGGTTCCTGCGCCACCACATGGATCTGATCGAGACCCGGCCGCACATGCGCTCGCTCGACATCTGCGCCGGCACCAATGCTGCCGGCATCGCGCTGCTGACTAGGGAGCCGACGCTCGAAGCCTATGCGCTCGACCGCAACGTCGCGATGCAGACGGTCGGCCGCCAGCGCGCCCGCGAGCGCGGCATGCACATCCGCGCCAGCATCGGCGACGCGCACAAGCTGCCCTACCCGGACAACCACTTCGACATCGTCACCCTGCAATGGGCCGCGCGCCACCTGCGCCTCGACGAGGTGCTCGAGGAAGTGCGCCGCGTGCTCAGGCCCGGCGGCCACTTCCATCACTGCGACATGCTGCGCCCGCCCAGCCCGACCGTGGCGAAGCTCTACTTCGGCTATCTGCGCTTCTGCCTGAACTGCACCGCCGGCATCTTCCGCAGCGGCGAGCCGACGCTCAACTGCCGCAAATATTTCGTCGACGCGATCGACAATTTTTATTCTCCGCAGGAATTTTCCGCCCTGCTCGAGAAGCACGGCATGGCCAATGTCGTCCATAAGAGCCTGCTGGCCGGCATGATCGGCCTGCATCGCGCGCAAAAGCCCCAGTGACTTTGCCGGTGGCGCCATGCAACGGGCGAGATTGCTGGCCGAGCTGAACCGGCGGCTTCTGGAGGCCTACAGCCGGCGCACCGCGGCGGCCCTGCGCGCCCGTCTGCCCCTGCCGGTGGCGCTGCCTTGGCTGGACGATCTCCTCCTGCTCAACGTCGACAAGGAGGTGCGCAAGGACGCCCTGGCGATCCACCATGCCGTGCAGTCCGCCCGGTCGGCGCAGCCGGTCGACGCCGCGCGGATGGAGGCGCTGCTGCAGGCGGCGCGCGCGATCGACCGCGATTTCCTCGCGCGCGCGCGCGGGCCGCTCGAGATTCCGATCCGTCATGAACTCATCGATCCCGTGCGCAGGCGGCGCATCCGCCGCCTGGTCGACGCCACCGCGGAACTGTGCGGCGCATGGACGGCGCGGCGCGGGCTGCGCGCAGCGCTGGCGCTGCGCTTTCCCGGCGGCGCGCTCGAGCGGCTGCTGTTCGAGTTGATGCTCGGTTACGCGCAGGAGACGCGGCTGCTGGGCGAGTCGGTGCGCATGCCGGTGCTGCTCGCGCCGCTGCGCCGACGCGTGCTGGCCGGGCTTTTCGAAACGATGGAGCAGACGGCGGCCAGCCTGGCGCGCGAGGCGGCGGCGCGGATGACGGCGGGTTCAGGGCGAGGGAAGCCGCCGCTCTAGATACCAGATTTCCCTGCGGTCGCTGGGCCGGCCGCCGCGCCAGACTTCGCTCCAGCCGGCCGGGGCGGCGCGCTGTTTCTGGGCGATGCCGAGCCGCCAGCCGCACTGCGCGCTCCCCGCAGGCGCGGTGCGGATGCCGGCGAAATAATCGAGCGCGGCGCGCTGCGCCGGGCCGAGGTTGACGCGCTCGATGCAGTCGATGTCCCGCGGCACTGCGGTCTGCAGGGACAGGGCGACCGGGCGGTAGCTGATGCCGTGATCGAGCCACGGCAGCCAGAGCGTCGCGGTCAGCGACCACAGCAGCGCGACGCCGGCGGCCCAGCGGAACACCGGGCGCCAGCCGGCACGCCGCAGTCCCAGGGAAAACAGCCAGAGCAGGGTGAGGATGAGGGCCAGCGCCAGGGCGGGCGCAGTGTAATCGGGTTCGAAGCCGGGGGCGAGCCGGTCGAAGTTGCGGGCGATTTTCGGCGGCCATTCGAGGGCGAGGGCGCTCGCCCCGAGCCAGACGAGGGCGGCGAAAAAGCTGAAGGTCATCAGGCCGAACCAGTCGAAGGCGTTGGCGGCGCCGCGGCGCAGACGGTCGGCGCCGGCGGCGGCGACCAGGATCAGCGGCAACAGCAGGGACAGCACGGCGAGCGTGCGCGGCGCCCCGCTGAGGAACCAGCCGAGCGTGAGGACGAGGCCGAGCAGGGGGAGATGCAGGCCGTCGAGCGTCCTGCGGCGCAGCCACAGGCTCCACAGCGCGAGCGGCCAGAGCGGCCAGGCGGCCCAGGCCAGTTGTTCGAAGTGTTTGGCTTGCGGCAGCGCGCGCGCGCGCGTGGCTTCGGCGAATTCGTTTTGCCACCACTGCGTCCAGAATTCCGGGGCGTGCTGGAGCAGCAGCACGGGCCACAGGGCCAGCAGGGGCAGGGCGGCCAGCAGGGCGAGGAGCAGGCCCCGCCCGTCGCGCCGCAAAATCGGCGCCGGCAGGACGGCCAGTGCCATGATCAGTCCGACCAGGCCGTGGGCGAGGAAGGCGAGTCCGCAGCCGAGGCCGAGCAGGGGGGCGCCCCAGCGACGGCCTTGCAGGCTCAGGCCGCCGCCCCACCAGGCCAGGGCGGCGCAGGCGAGTCCGGCGATGGCCGGCTGGGCCTCGTGCATCGGCACCAGCAGGCCGAGCGTGCCGATCGCCAGCAGCGGGGCGATGCGTCCGGCGGCATCGCCGTGGAAGCTGCGCGCCGCGCCGGACAGGAAGACGAGGAACAGCGCGCCGAAAAAGCTCGTCGCCAGGCGGGCCGCGTCGTGGAAGGGCAGCCAGCCGTCGAGCAGGCGGCCGGTCAGGGCGGCGATCCAGTGGTAGAGCGGGGCGGTGTGGGGCCAGGACTCGCCGGCCACGGCGGGGGCGAGCCAGTTGCCCTGCGTGGCGAAACCGTAGGCGATCGCGAGATGGATCGCGTCCTCGGATTTCCAGGGATCGTGACCGGTGACGCCGGCCAGCAGGTAGAGGGCGGCCAGCGCGGCGACCGCGAGCGCCGGCAGGCGCGGCGAACTGTCCTGGAAAGGGCCGAAGTTCATGGCGGCGCGCGCGCTGCCTTCATGGCAAAGGCCGTGCCGAAGGCGGCCTTCCGGCAGGAATCCGCGCGGCGGGGACGGTCAGGCGGCGGCGCCCGGGCGCTTGTATTTCTGCTTGAAGCGCTCGACGCGGCCGGCGGTGTCGACGATCTTCTGCCTGCCGGTGTAGAACGGATGGCAGGCGGAACAGACTTCGATGTGCAGCGGCTTGCTGTTGGTCGAACGGGTGGCGAACGTATTGCCGCAGCTGCACGTCACCACGATCTCGTTGTATTTGGGGTGGATGCCCTCTTTCATGTCACTGTCCTTTGATCCGGCGTAGCGCGCCAAGCGAAAATGGCGAATTATCCGCAAACTCGACGGGAAAATCAACCGGCCCGCTCCGGCGCGGCGGGGGCGCGCGCGCAGGCGTTGATGTTGTCCACGGCGCGGCGGACGGCGCGCGCGGCTTCCTCCATCTCGGCTTCGGAACCGGTCAGGGTGAGGCGCCCGAAATTGCCGAAGGGCTTGACATCCACCAGGGTGACATGGGCGGCCTTTTCCGCCTCGTTGGCGGCATAGACGATGTAGCCGGCCGGCTCGGTCTCCATGATGAGCATGCTCTTGCCGGGCAGGATCATCGAGCCCTTGCGCAGCTGGCGGTTGATCAGGGTGGTGTGGTCCGGGGTGATGCCGCGGATGATTTCCAGCCAGGCGATGCGGCAGGGCATGCGCGCTCCGACCGTCGTCTCCATCTCCTGGAGAATGATCCGCCCCGCCTCCTTCACTTCGCTCTGGTTGCGGTAGTGGATCTCCATCGAACCGAACGAGCGCTCGACGACCTGCTCGCCCAGATGCACGTTGGTTTCCTTGAGCGCGATGTCGGTCAGGCGGTGCACCGCCATGCCGGGCGCCACCTCGATCCACAGGCAGGCTTCGCCCGGCACCGGCAGGAACCCCTGGGAGGAGGTCGCCAGGTAGGAGGCCAGCTGCGGCTGCAGCGAGTCGATCTCGACGAAGGTGCGCAGGGAGACGGTCGAGGGGCTCATCGCGGCATTCTACCTGCGCGGCTGCGTCGCATCGCTCAGGCCGGCGCCCGGTCGAAGCGCTCGCGCGCCTGGCCGATGGCGATCTCCTTGTTCGGGAAGATGTTCTGCTCGCCCAGCACCGCGTCCAGGCCGGTATTCCTGAAGGCCTGGGCGACCGGGCGCTTGAGGCTGCTGAACATCAGCTCGACGCCGAGCGGGCGTAGCCGTTCGGCCAGTTCGCGCACCTTTTCCTCGCCGGAGGCGTCGATTTCGTTGATGCCCGAGGCGATCACCAGCAGGCCGCGGATGTTTTCGTGGCGCGCCAGCACTTCCAGCACGGTGTCCTCGAAGGCCGCGACGTTGAGATAGGTCAGCGAGTTGTCGAAGCGCACGGCGACGAAATTGCGTCCCAGCGGCTCGACGTTGGCGCCGTCTACGCCGGCCAGGCTGCCGTCTTCGCGGCGCCCGACCACCGCGGCGCGCGGCTTCATGGTGCGCAGCAGGAACATCGCGGCGGTGAGGGCTATGCCGAGCAGGATGCCGTTGGAAATCTTGGGCGCGAATGCCAGGGTGGCGACGAAGGTGATGATGCCGAAGACGGCGTCGCTGCGCTGGACTTTCCAGGCGTGGATGAGGGGCGAGACGCGGATCAGGCCGAACACCGCCATCATGACGATGGCGGCCAGCACGGCCTGGGGCAGGTGGTAGAGATAGGGCGTGAAAAACAGCAGGGTGGCGACCACGAACAGGGCGCTGACGACGGCGAACAGGCCGGTTTTCGCGCCCACCCGGCCGGCAACCGCGGAGCGCGAGAAGGAGCCGCTCACCACATAGCTCTGGAAGAAGGAGCCGGCGATGTTGGCCAGTCCCTGGCCGATCATTTCCTTGTTCGGATCGATGCGCTGGTGGGTCTTGGCCGCCAGGGTCTTGGAGACGACGGTGGCCTCGATGAAGCCGATCAGCGCGATCACGAAGGCGGCCGGGAACAGCGCCAGGATCATGTTCCAGTCGAGCTTCGGCACCTTGAAGGAAGGCAGGTTCTGGGGAATCGCGCCGACCACGTCGCCGCCGGCGGCAAGCGTCACCTGGCCATCGCGCACGCTCTGGAAGCGCCAGACGCCCTCCTGCGCGACCGCGCCGGCGGGCAATCGGTCCGCCCTGTGGAAGGAGGCCCCGCCGCCATCCGGCACTCGCACCAGCGGCTGGGCGTGGATGTCCAGGCGCCGGGCGTTGTTCTGCTTCTTGAGGAAATCGATGCGCACCTCCTGCACATGGATCTCGGCGCGCATCGCCTCGAGTTCGATCACCGGGGTGCCCGCGGCTTCGGCCTTGCGCAGGGCGCCGCGCTGGACGGCGACTTCGGCGGCCAGCCGCCTGATCTCGGCATGAGTATCGACGAATGCGCCGATCATTTCCCTGACCTGGGGGTCGGCGATGCGTTCCAGGGCCGGGCGCTCGACCTTCTCGTAGTCGATCGCGATGCTGACGAGCGTGCCGAACAGGACGGCCATCAATACGCCGGGAATCCTGGGCACCCAGCGCGCCAGCACCCATATGATCAGGATCGTGGTGACCCCGAAAGCGATCGCCGGCAGATGGGCCTGGTCCACCCGGCCCAGCAAGGTGCTGATGTCGGTTGCGAAGCTGCCGGTGCCCGGATTGGGCATGTTCATGAAGAAACGCAGCTGGGACAGGCCGATGATCAGCGCGGCGGCGTTGATGAAGCCGACCATCACCGGATGGGAGACCAGATTGACGATGCTGCCGATCTTGAAGAGGCCCATCGTCAGGAGGATCGCCCCCACCATCAGGGCGAGCAGGATGGACAGGGCGATATATTCGTCGGAACCGGCCAGGGCGAACGGCGCGACGGCCGCCGCCGACATCAGCGACAGCATGACGACCGGCCCGGTGTGCAGCTGGTGGAAGTTGCCCCACAGGGCGCCGACGATCACCGGCACCAGCGCGGCATAGAGGCCATACACCACGGGCAGGCCGGCCAGCAGCGCATAGGCCATGCTCTGCGGCACGAGCACCAGGGCGACCGTGACCCCGGCCAGCAGATCGATGCGCAGGTGCGCGCCCGACATCGGGAACCAGCGCAGGAAAGGCAGGTAGTTGTGCAGGGTGGGCGGCACCGCGATCTCCTTGAAAACGAGGGCTCAGGACTGGATCGCGGGCATTCTGGCCGCAACGGGATTATTTGGAAAGTTAATTATTGATATGGAAACAATACGTAAAAGCTTATGGTCTAGCCGCAACACGAAGGCGCCAATTTCGGCAGGATCGACGTCCCTGGCGCAGCGGGCGCGGTTCAGCCGCCGCGGCGCATGGCGTCGAAGAACTCGGCGTTGTTCTTGGTGGCCTTGACCTTGTCGAGCAGGAATTCGGTCGCTTCGAGGTCGTCCAGGCCGTACATGAGCTTGCGCAGCACCCAGACCTTCTGCAGCACGTCGGGTTTCTGCAGCAGTTCCTCGCGGCGCGTGCCGGAGCGATTGACGTTGATCGCCGGATAGACGCGCTTTTCGGACATGCGGCGGTCGAGGTGGATTTCCGAGTTGCCGGTGCCCTTGAATTCCTCGTAGATGACTTCGTCCATGCGGCTGCCGGTGTCGATCAGCGCTGTGGCGATGATGGTCAGCGAGCCGCCCTCCTCGATGTTGCGCGCCGCGCCGAAGAAGCGCTTGGGCTTTTGCAGCGCGTTGGCGTCCACGCCGCCGGTCAGCACCTTGCCGGAAGCCGGTTGCACGGTGTTGTAGGCGCGCGCCAGGCGGGTGATCGAGTCGAGCAGGATGATCACGTCCTTCTTGTGCTCGGTGAGACGCTTGGCCTTCTCGAT
>CAZZFN010000056.1:0-12147 GCA_964653505.1 uncultured Methyloversatilis sp. | reverse complement strand
TAGACCATCTTGATCTGCAGCGGGATGATCGCCATCGAGGCCCAGGACTGCGGCAGCAGTTCCAGCGCGCCGGCGAGCAGCGCGTTATTGAGGATGGACTGGTCCAGATCGGTCGTGGCTGCCGCCGGAGCGGGGGCTGTAGTCGCTGCCGTGGACGCCGCGGGTTGCGGCGGGACGAACTCGGTCTGATCGACCAGCAGGTCCACCTCGCCCTCGATCAGTTCGGTCTCGATGGCCGGCAGCGCGAGCAGATGTTTAAGTTCGTCGAGGAAGCGTCGCTCGGCCTCCATCAGCCGGCCGTCGGCCTCGCACACGCAAAGGGCTGTCTCGTAGGCGAACTGGCGCTGGTCGTGATCGGTCAGCATCGCAACGGCCGACGCCAGGGGCAGGCGCTCGAGCAGGACATCCTGGTACAGGCAGGCCAGGTCCGAAGCGCCGCTCTCGCCCGCCAGGTTTTCGGCGACGCGGCGCACCGCGTCGCGCTCGCGCTCGTCCTTCGCGCCGTCGGCGAAGGCCGCATGGATGACGATGGCGAGCATGGCTCTGTGTTCTTCGCGGGCCATAGGCGAATTTTCTCGAAAATCAGTCATGGCAGGACGGCGATGATCGTCGCCTTGACCTTGCCCTGCGGCAGTTGCGCGATCTTGAAGCGCACCCGGTCCTCGCCCTTGTGGAATTCATGCTCCTCGCCCTCGGGCGTGGCGGACGTTACCCTCTGGGCGTAGCCCTGGGCGGCGAAGCCCTGCACGTAATGGTCGAGCACGGCTGCGTAGTCGGCGCGGCCCTCGTAGCGCACCGTGATCTCGCTGCCTTCGCGGTGCCAGTGCGAGCGCGCGAGGCCGGGGTAGCGCGCCACCGGGCCGACATCCGTGCCCGACACGTCGCGCGGCGGCGGCTCGGGCTTGAGTGCCGGTACGAGTTCGCCGAGTCTTTCCCGCGCACCGGGGACAGCCTGCTCCACCTGCGCAGTGACGGCGCGCGCCGCTTCGGGAGCGGCCGCGACGCCTTCGCGGGCCATGCCGAACAGCCAGCCGGCCACACCAATGGCGGCCCAGATCGCAAGCGCCGCCAGCGCGGCCAGGACGACGGCGATGAGGATCCAGGTGCGGCGGCCGATCGCGAAAACGCGGCCGACGAAGTCCTGCAGCAATCGGTTGGCGAGCGGACGCATATCAATCCTCCGTGGGGTGGGGCGGCACCGGACCGAACTCGCGCTGCCTGGACAAGCGGCGTTCGAGGGCGCGCGCGGCGCGGTCGATGGACCGGTCGATGGCGAGATAGAGGTCGGCGGCGGTTTCCTCGATCACCACAGCGCGCATGCGGGGCAAGGGAATGCGCAACTGGCAGCGCTTGTCCTGGCCGCCGCGCGGCCCGTTGATGTCGGTGAGGCGCAGGACGACCTTGCCGATGTTGTGGCGCGCCCAGTCCAGGGCGAAGTTCAGCCGCCGCTCGGCGTGGTCGCGCAGGCCGTCGGTCAGATCGAACCCCTGGGCCCGGATGTCGATGTGCATTTCCCTGCTCCTGGACGGGTGAAGACAGTTGAACGATAGCGAGGTGCAGTGCTCTAATAAAGCCGAAAATTCATCGCATACATTTCGGAAAAATTTGAGCAATGGGCGTCAATCTCAAGCATCTCCGCTATTTCTGGACGGTTGCCCGCACGGGAGGCGTCACGCGTGCGGCGGAGCGGCTCGACCTCACGCCCCAGACCATCAGCGGACAGGTTCGGCAACTGGAGGAGGATCTCGGCGCGGCGCTGTTCCGGCCGGCCGGCCGTGGCCTGGAATTGACCGAAGCCGGGCGCGTTGCCCTGTCATATACCGACGAGATCCTGCAACTAGGCGAGGAAATGGCGCAGGCCGTCGCCGCGCGCCAGGGGCAGCCCATACCGGTGCTGCGCATCGGCATCACCGACGTGGTGCCCAAGTCGTTCGCCTACCGCCTGCTGGCGCCGGTGGGCGACCTGCCTGAGCCCGTCCGACTGGTGTGCCGCGAGGGGAGCATCGACATGCTGCTGGCCGAGTTGGCCTTGCATCGGCTGGACCTGCTGGTCGCCGACCGGCCGATGCCTCAGGGCCTGGCCGTGCGTGGGCACAGCCACAAGCTGGGCGAGAGCGCGCTGGCTTTTTTTGCGACGCCGGCGCTGTGCCAGGATGCACCGGCGTTTCCCGACTGTCTCGACGGCGCGCCCTTGCTCTTGCCGGGCGCGGGCGCGGCGGTGCGTGGCCATATCGACCGCTGGCTGAACGATCGGCGCCTGACGCCGCGTCTGATGGGCGAGTTCGACGACGGGGCGCTGATGAAGGCCTTCGGGCAAGCCGGTGTCGGATATTTCCCCGCGCCGGCGGTGCTGGCCGACGAAATCTGTGCACGCTACGGCGTGCAGTGCGTCGCCACGGTTGACGAGATACGCGAAGGGTTCTGGCTCATCACCGCCGAGCGGCGCATCAGCCACCCGGCCATCGTCACGGTGGTCGAGTCCGCGCGGACGGCGCTGTTCGCGACGCAACGCGCTACTCACCAAACCCCTCGCGACGCGGGGTTGACGAGCGATGCGCGGAGCAAGCCAATGTAGGATGGAAACGCTGCCGTACCCATTCCCCAAGCCGCCGTTGTGCCAGCATCTGCTCGCAGACCAAATCCATCGTGGAAATGGGGCGGTGATCGCGAATGAAAGACTGATCCTCGACCCCCAATCGGTCAAGCTCTTGCTGTTGGCGGCTTGTCCATGCACGGAAATTCCTGCACAGGAGCTGCAGAGGGGGATAGCGACAGGTAAGGGTTGGTCGGCGGTGTATCGCTGAACAGGACTCGCGGGTCTTGCAACAGGTAGCAGCGTGATGCAAAAGGCTGTGAACGATCCGAAAAGCTGCCTGTCATAGACGTATCTCCAGATCCCTTGCACAGTAACGATGCGCGGCCAACTCGACCCCCAGTCCTCGATGTTCCACTACTTCTCGCCGGAGTCGCGTGTGCCGGCGGATCATCCGCTGCGACGGGTGAAGCGTTTGGCCGACCGTGCCCTGGGCGCGATTTCTGGGGAGTTGGACGCGCTGTACTCCTCGGTCGGTCGCCCATCGATTCCGCCAGAGCGACTGCTCAAGGCGCAATTGCTGATTGCGCTGTATTCGGTTCGCTCGGACCGGCAGTTCTGCGAACAACTCGACTACAACATCCTGTTCCGCTGGTTCCTCGACATGGATCTCGAGAGCCCGACGCTGGACCAGTCGAACTTCAGCCGCCTGCGCGAACGCCTGGTTGCCACCGACGTGGCCCGACGCTTCTTCGATGAGGTCGTCAATCTGGCCCGCAAGCAGAAGCTGCTGTCCTCGGACCACTTCACGGTCGACGGCACGCTGATCGACGCCTGGGCTTCGTTCAAGAGCTTCAAGCCCAAGGATGGCACCCCGCCCAAGGACGGTGATGACGGCACCGGGATGGTCGACTTCAAGGGCGAGAGGCGCTCGAACGCCACGCATCAAAGTACGACCGATCCCGAGTCTCGACTCATGCGCAAGGGCAACGGCCAGCCGGCCAAGCTCAGCTATGGCGGGCATGTGCTCATGGAGAACCGCAATGGGCTGTGCGTCGACATCCTCATCACCGAATCGACCCAGGCCGAGCACCGTGCCGCGCGGCAGCTGCTCACTCGCGCACGTCGACGGCACATTCACCCCAAGACGCTCAGCGCCGACAAGGGCTATCACGTGAAGGAATTTGTCGGGCACCTGCGCGAGCACGCGGTGCGACCGCACATCGCGCGCATCAAGGATCGGAAGACGCCCGGCCTGGATGGTCGAACCACCCGAACCGAGGGCTACCAGCTCAGCCAGCGAAAGCGAAAGCGCGTCGAGGAGATCTTCGGTTGGTTGAAAACGGTCGGCGGATTGCGAAAGACCCGTTTCATCGGCCAGGCGAAGACCCAGATGGCGGCCTTCATTTCCGGTGCTGCATACAACCTGCTCCGAATCGCGAAATTGAGCGTTTCGGAGGTGAAGGCATGAGCACAGGCGCGCAAACGGACCTTCGTGGTCGCCGTTGCGGCCACGAAGACAATTCGAACGCGGTGCGAAGGCGATTCCGGAAAACGATGTCACGATGAAATTCGACCTGAACCTCAGTGCTGGCGCGGTACCGCCGGCTCTTGCATCAGCCTGGTAGCCGTGGAGTCTCCGCGACTTCCGAGGCCCCGAAACTGCGCACGTCCAGATGTTCAGGCCGTTGTGCTGCTTGCGGTGCAGTTGCAGCTTTTCGAAGCGTTTCTGCACCCATTGCCAATCGGCCACCTGGTCCTGCTTGGCAAGGAAGGCGGTCTTGGGGTGCTCCTGGGCGTAGCGCTGGAACGCGCCGGGACTGACCAGATAGACGGTATCGGCGATCGTATGCACCAGTGCCTTGGCGTCATTGATGATGGGCTTGCGCTCTTCGATACGCTGGCACCAGGGCAATCGCACCGACTTCGCATAAGCCAATGCAATAACTCGTTAACTTTCATGACCTTGCGAGGCCCCTGTTCACATTGTCATAAATTGTGTAGTTTCCTACCTTTTTGGGCATCCCATGAAGGCAGGACACGTCATGCCGCTGACGCAGGTGTTCGTCTCGATATCCGACCCGCGCAGCGCGCGGCATGCGCGCCACGACTTGGCCGAGTTGCTGACGGTGGCGGTGTGCGCGGTACTCTCGGGCGTGGACGACTTCGTCGACATCGAGCTGTGGGCCGAGGCCAAGATCGACTGGTTGCGAGGCTTCATGAAGCTTGAGCACGGCGTCCCGTCTCACGACACGATCGGACGCGTGTTCGGCCTGATCGCGCCGGACGAGTTCGAGTCGGCGTTCCGGCGCTGGGTGGGCATGGTAGTGCCGGCGCTGGCCGGGGATACGGTGGTGGCGATCGACGGCAAGACCAGCCGGCGCTCGGGCGGCAAGGGCAAGACCGACGCCAGTCCGCTGCACTTGGTGAGCGCGTTCGCGGCTGGCATGGGCGTCGTGCTGGGCCAGACGGCGACCGCCGAGAAGTCGAACGAGATCACCGCGATTCCCGAACTGCTCACCAAGCTGGCGATCGAGGGCTGCGTGGTGACGATCGACGCAATGGGCACCCAGACCAAGATCGCCCGCACGATCCGCGAGCGCGGCGCGCATTACGTGCTGTGCGTGAAGGAGAACCATCCGAACCTGCACGATTCGATCCTGTTTGCCGACATCGATCCGCGAGGGCCGCTGACGCCGAGCTCGACCCATGAGACCACGATCAAGGACCACGGTCGCATCGAAATCCGCCGATGCCGCGCCTACGCCGCGATCGATCGACTCTACAAGTCCGAGGACTGGCAGGACCTGGCCAGCTTCGCGGTCGTCGAGCGCATCCGCACCGTGGGCGATCACACCAGCACCGAGCGCGTCTTCTACATCAGCAGCCTGCCCGCCGACGCCGAGCGCATCGCTCGAGCCGTACGCAGTCACTGGGAGGTGGAGAATCGGCTTCACTGGTGTCTGGACGTGCAGTTCAACGAGGATCAGTCACGCGTTCGCACCGGCTACGCTGCCAACAATTTCGCCATCGTTCGCCACATCGTGATGAACCTGCTGCGGCTCAACACGACCCGCAAGGTGAGCATCAAGTCCAAGCGCATGCTGGCGGCGACGATCGACGAATTTCGTGCCGAGTTGCTTGGGGTTATGACATGAAGGTGCGATTGCCCTGACGCTGACACAGCCAGGCGATGAAATGCTCATCTGATGGCGTCTCCGCTAATCTCGGAGTCGACGGAGGCGCTGGCGCCATCGAGTCGACCAGTGCCCTTGACTCACGGGACTCGACAGACAGCTCCTCCAGGGTTGGAGGAAGCGCTTCGGTGGTTGACGAGAGGTCAGCCGAAGCAATATCGGGAGTGCCGAGCAGATCCAGGACCGCTTTGACGCCACCGCCGCCTGGTGGTGCCGGGAAGGGCTCGGATGTGTCCGAATCCGCCACGGCTGGCAGAGGCACCGGAGTAGCTGGGTCCTCCTCGTCCTGCACCACCGTCACGGTACCGGCGAACGGCGGGGGACGCATGTCGCTTTCCCAGATCACGGATGGCGCGAGGCGCAGGAGCGTGAAGGTATGGGACCATCCGACATCGCTGGTGATGGTGGCCTTCCAGATCGCCTTGCCATCCGGCGTCGGTTGCACGATGCCGTGATCCTGCAGCACGTTGAACACCGCCGTGTTGCTCGCCGGGATGCCGCCGAGTTCCTGGGCGACCGATGCCTCGTCGGCCTGCACGACCAGTTCGCCGAGCGTGCCGGCATGCTCGTACTGACCGACCCACGCGAGGCTTTCTGAGCGCGCGCTCGTCACAGAATCAGGCACTTGCGGTGCCGCCTGTTCGAAGCGCACCGCGTTTCCAAGGAGATATCACCCATGATCACCAAGTTCCTCGCAGCTGCCATCCTGGCCTGCTCCGCCCTTGCATCCGCTCCGGCACTCGCGCATGGCGGTGCCGCCCCCAAGCACGGCGGAATCGTGCAGACCGCAAGCGACCTGTCGTTCGAACTCGTTGCTGGCGAGGGGGCTGCGATGGTGTATGTCGAGGATCACGGCAAGCCCATGGTCCCGGCCGGCATGAGCGGCAAGCTGACCGTGCTCAACGGCACCGAGAACTTGGAAGCTCCGCTGGTCGTGAGCGGCGACAAGCTGGAAGCCAAGGGCGTCAAACTCGCCAAGGGCGCAAAGGTGGTGGCCGCTATCAACACCGCCGAACAGAAGGCCATTACCGTGCGTTTCACCGTGCGCTGAGCGCTCACTGCGCCTGCACTTGCGGCGCAGCCCTGCGGCTGTCTCGCCTCCGCCATCGAGCGGAACAGGCGGCGCAGAATCGCCTCGACGGCCAACTGGCTGACGGCGAGTCGAGCGCAGGCCAGTGCGTGAGTTTGACCAGTCCGTCGAGTGACACGGTAAGATGCCGATCATCGATATGGCTGTAGCCGCAATTTGACAGCAGGATGACAAGTGAGCGACTTGAAGCAGAAGCACTGGCACCAACTGCCCGACGAAGAGGTACTCAGGCTGCTTGCCACGAATGGGCAGACGGGCCTGGATCGGATTGCAGTAGAAGAGCGACGACATCAACACGGACCAAACTCGCTGGCCAAGCGAGTTGGCGATGGACCCTTGTTGAGGTTTCTGCTGCAGTTCAATCAGGCGCTGGTCTACATTCTGCTTGTCGCGGTGATAATCAAGCTCTCCTTGGGAGCCTGGGTCGATGCAGCGGTGATCTTCGGCGTGGTGCTGCTCAATTCGATCATCGGATTCGTCCAGGAGGGCAAGGCGCTCAGTGCGCTCGAGGCGTTGTCGCGCGCCTTGAAGATGGAGACCACCGTCTTGCGGTCCGGAGAAAGGCAGCGCATCGACGCAGCCGGACTCGTACCAGGGGACATCGTCCTTCTCGCCTCCGGCGATAAGGTGCCCGCAGATCTTCTCCTGTTGCGCAGCCGCAGCCTGCAGATCGACGAGTCGGCCCTGACTGGCGAATCAGTACCGGTGGACAAGTGCCCTGGCGTTCTGGAACTCGAGACGCCGCTCGCCGACCGGACGAACATGGCATACTCTTCCACCTTGGTCACGTATGGCACAGGCGTCGGCGTCGTTGTCGAAACGGGGGACAGCACCGAGATCGGCCGCATTTCGGAGCTCATCGCCAGCGCCGATGTAATCGCCACACCGCTGACGCGCAAGATCGCCGACTTCAGCAGGCTGTTGCTCTACGCGATCCTGGGGCTGGCTGCCCTCACCTTTGCCGTGGGTCTGTGGCATGGGCAGCATTGGGTTGACCTGTTCATGGCCGCCGTTGCCCTGTCGGTTGCGATGATCCCGGAAGGGCTGCCCGCCGTGCTGACGATCACTCTTGCCATTGGTGTCGCGCGCATGGCAGAACGCAATGCGATCATCCGCCGGCTACCTGCAGTCGAGACGCTCGGCAGCACTACCGTGGTGTGCTCGGACAAGACAGGAACGCTCACTCGCAATGAGATGACGGTCCAGCGACTCTGGGCCGACGGCAAGACGTTCGAGCTCAGCGGCATCGGCTACGCGCCGGAGGGCGAGTTGCGAAGTGATGGTGAGCGTCACTCCGCCGCAGAGCACGGGGTTGTGCGCGAGTTGCTGCGTGCCGGCCTCCTGTGTAATGACGCGGTGCTCAAGCGTGACGGTGATGCGTGGCGAATCGAGGGTGACCCGACCGAGGGGGCGCTGCTGGTCGCGGCTGGCAAGGCCGGTCTCGATGCTCGGGCCGAAAGCGCTCGTGCCGCCAGGCTGGAGACGATTCCGTTCGAGTCCCAGCATCAATACATGGTCACCCTGCATGGCGGAGACAGTCCGGCCGCCTACCTCAAGGGGTCGGTTGAAAGGATCCTCGAGCGCTGCACGGCCATGCTCGGCGAGGACGGAGTAGTCCGCGCGCTCGACGCTGACGAGGTCCTTCGCCAGGTCAATGCCATGGCCGGTCAGGGGCTACGAGTGCTGGCGTTCGCCCGGATGGCCGTCGCGCGCGGGACTACCGACATCGATCACCAGGATGTCCGCGGCGGCCTCACCTTTCTGGGTCTGCAGGGCATGATCGATCCGCCGCGCGAGGAGGCGATCCGCGCCGTGCGGGCCTGCCAGGAAGCGGGGATCAAGGTCAAGATGATCACCGGCGATCACGCCGCGACCGCGGCTGCCATCGCCGGCCAGATCGGCTTGGCGGGAACCTCGGGACATGCGGAGGTGCTCATCGGGCGCGAGCTCGAAGAACTCACCGATACCGAATTGATCGACGCTGCCGCGCACACCGCCGTGTTTGCACGGGTGACGCCCGAACAGAAGCTGCGCTTGGTCGAGGCCCTCCAGGCACGCGGGGAGGTGGTGGCGATGACAGGCGATGGCGTAAACGACGCGCCGGCGCTGCGAAGGGCCGACATTGGCGTCGCGATGGGCATCACCGGCACGGAGGTCTCGAAGGAGGCTGCGGACATGGTGCTCACCGATGACAACTTCGCCACCATCGAAGCTGCTGTAGAAGAAGGCCGCGGCGTCTTCGACAACCTGATCAAGTTCATCACCTGGATCTTGCCGACCAATGCCGGTCAGGGCCTGGTGATCATCGCTGCGGTGATGGCGGCGCAGCCGCTGCCGGTTCTGCCGGTTCAGGCGCTGTGGATCAACATGACCACGGCCGTGCTACTTGGCCTCACCCTGGCTTTCGAGCCGCGGGAGCGGGACATAATGAGTCGCCCGCCCAGGTTGTCCGCTGCACCAATCCTCAATGGCGAATTGATCAAACGCATCCTGCTGGTCGGTCTGCTGCTTCTCGTGGGTAGCTTCGGCCTGTTCGAATGGGCGTTGCATAACGGCCGCAGCGAGCAGGAGGCGAGGACGATCGCAGTGAACGTCTTCGCGGTCGGGCAATCATTCTATCTGCTCAACTGCCGTTCGCTGCGTTACTCCATGTTCCGTCTGGGGCTGTTCAGTAATCCTTGGATCTGGGGTGGCATCGGGGCGATGACGGCAGTGCAGTTGCTGTTCACCTATCTCCCGCTGATGAACACGCTTTTCCACACTGCGCCGATCGGCTGGATGGACTGGGGGCAGATCGTCGCGGTCGGCCTCGCCATCTATCTGATGATCGAAGGCGAAAAGGCTTGGAGAAGACGTGGCGCAAACACCAAGCAACGCGCTGAGCCCCGGGGCTCGCGCGGGCTGGCTGGGTAACAGCTCGGCCCCCTTGGAATCAGCTTATTTCGCGCAGACGCAGATGAATACAAGCAACGAGAAGGATGACAAGCGAGAGAACAAGAGGGGCACGATCCCCGTGCTGGACTGGATCATCGAGCGGGTTGCCCGCGTGCTGGCGATGATCATGGTGCTGGTGATCATCTGGGGGGTCGCCGACGTTCTTTATGTCTTGTATCTGAGGCTGATGGCGCCGCCATTCATGCTGCTCGAGATCAAGGACATCCTGGCGACCTTCGGAGCCTTCATGGCGGTTCTGATAGCGATAGAGATCTATCACAATATCATTCTGTACACCGAGAATGACAAAAGCCACCACCTTGCGGTGGAGATCGTGCTTGGAACTGCGCTGATGGCGATCGCACGCAAGGTGATCATTCTCGACTTCGACGATGTCGCACCCGACTATCTTTACGGTACGGCAGCGATCACGTTCGCCCTCGCAGTCGGCTACTACCTGATTGTGATGAGGCCAAGAAAGCACAAAGAAGCCTGCGGAGAGGGATGACGGGTGCCGATCGATAGCCTCGAGCGTCTCTTCATTGCCATCCCGGGTCAATGGGAGAGGGCGATCGCGACCGTCCTTATGATTTTAGTCGGCGCAGCGCTCACGCATCTCTGGGCCCGCTATCTGGCGCGCGGGGATGTCATCTCCAACGAGAAGCGTCGGGTTCATCTGGTCTGGGTCCGCAACACAATCTGGTTCGTCGTACTGTTCGTGATCATTTCGGTCTGGGCGTCGACGATCGCGGGCTTTGCGCTGTCGCTGGCTGCGGTCGCGGGTGCCATGTTGATCGTCAGCAAGGAATTGCTGATGTGTGTACTCGGCTACCTTTATCTGACGCTGGTCCGGCCTTTCAAGGTCGGAGACCTGATTGAGTCCAGCCTGTTCAGCGGCCGAGTCATCGACATCGACATGTTCGCGACCACCCTGGCCGAGCATGGCCACGCAGGCCAGGTCACCGGGAAGGTTGTCGAATTTCCCAACGGCCTGCTCCTGACAACACCGGTCAAGAACGTGTCCCCGACCGGCGAATACGTGCTGTACCTGATGAGGGTTCCCGTTCCGGTTGCGATGGTGCGCGACCTTGACAGCATCGAAGATGCGGCGAGAACGGCTGCAGAACTTGCGACCTGTGAATGGCAGGAGCAGGCAGCAGCCCACTTCCGTAAGCTCGCGAACGAAGACTTTATCTCCTACTCGTCAGGCCGGATCAAGGTGCTCTGGGATTTCGACGATGCCGAGCACCTCGCGCTCATCATCCGATTGGTCTGCCCCAATGCACTGCGACTGAAGGTCGAGCAGGCGGTGTTCAGGGCGATCTGGCACGCAGTCAATGCACAAGGTTCCGATCAACGGCTGCTCGGGGGGGGGGCTGCGCCGGGCTTGACGTCTGAGAATCAGACCGCCAGCTTGTCGCAGGGGGCTAATAGGCAAGAAGGTGCGGAACGCTCACGGCAAAGGACTCGCTGATGCGCCCTCCGCCGTGCCGGCCCGCGACGATCAGGTCGGCGTCGAGTGCGCGCGCCGCATCAGGCACCACAGTATTGGGTTTGCCGTGTGCGATTTCGCGCTCGTCGATACCGAGCAGTTCCGGGTCAGAAAGCAGGGCGTCGAGGTTGCGCTGGGCGACAAGCGACTCCCTGTCGGCAAACGCTCGATTTCGGCTTCAAGGAAGCGCTTGTTCCGCAACTTGGCCTCGAATGGCGCAGCGTAGTCATGCACCTTGACTCCGGTACGCTTCGCCACGACCAGTGCTGCGCGCAGCACTGCCTCTGATGAAGTCATCATCCTTCCAATCATTGAGGCACGGACGAAGGACCCGAAGTCTGCATTCGATGCCTTTCTAACAGGCGCACTGCTTCATCGCATCCACCCCTTGCGCTTGGTATAGATCAGCGGCAACACCGCGGTCATGAGCGTCAGCAGCATCAGGCTTCGTGGTACCGGTGTGCAAACTACCGGGGCCGTTACGCAGAGATCCGGCAGCACTGCGCAGTTTCCACGGTGCCAGTGCGCAACCGCGATGGCGTTCGGCGCCCAGCCTATATTGCGCCGCCGCGCAGTTGATCGCCGTAATGTAATCCTGAGCAGCCCATGACGTTCGCTGCCGTTGTCGCATCTAACCGGAGAGCGCCGATTCCGGTTTGACGGTCGCTTCCGTCGCCCCCCTGGAGTCGACTACCCACCCTGCTCGTTTTCACGGTGGCTCGACATGCCAGCTCCCATACCCAACCCGCTTGTTGCGCAGTGGCGCCTGCTTGCGGCCGGACTCTTGGCTGCGCTGCTCGGCCCCTCCGCCTGGGCCGACGATGTCATCGTCGTCACCGACAGCCATCATCCGGTGCAGGCCCCGGCCGGCGTGCGGATCATCGAGCTGGACCAGGCCACG
>CAZZFN010000055.1:0-12496 GCA_964653505.1 uncultured Methyloversatilis sp. | reverse complement strand
CCGACTGTTTTCCATTCCGCCAGGATGAGGGCTTCTTCGCCCGCGCGCGTGCTGGCGCACAGGAACAGCGGGCGATCGCCGATCCGGGCGCGAAAGTCGGTGTCGGCCAGCGCCGGGGCGATGTCGAACTTGAGATTGCCGGTGACGGTCACGGCCGGCGCACCCAGTGCGCGCAGGCGGCGGGCGTCGTCCTCGCCCTGGGCGGCGATGGCGGCGAGCTTCCCCAGGGTGGCGCGCGTGAGGGCGGAAAAGCGCGCGTAACGCCGTGCCGAGCGCTCCGACAGCCGCGCATTGACGAGGGCGAGCGGTATGCCTTGCGCGTGGCAGGCGGCCACCAGATGGGGCCACAGCTCGGTTTCCATGACGACGCCCAGCGCCGGCCGGAAATGGCGCAGGAAGGCCCGGACCGCCCAGGGCGCGTCGTAGGGCAGATAAACGCGCTCGACCGTGGCGCCGAACAGCTGCTCGGAGGTGGCCCGACCGGTGGGCGTGGTGTGGGTGAAGAGGATGCGGCAATCCGGGTGGCGCGCCCGCAGCGCGGCGACCAGCGGTTCGGCGGCGCGCGTCTCGCCCACCGAGACGGCATGGATCCAGAGGGTCGGCCCGGCGGCGGGACGGGCGCGATAGCGCCCGAAACGCTCGCCCCAGTGGTGCAGATAGGCCGGCTGGCGGCGCGCGCGCCACGCCAGATGCGCCAGGGCCCAGGGCAGCAGGGCGTGAATGGCGAGGGTGTAGAGAAGAAAGCGCGTCATGCGGCGAGCAGCCCCAGGGCGGCGTCGGTCGCTTCCGCTGCGGTGGGCGGCAGACCCGGCCTTCCCAGATTGACATGGGGCGCCGTGCCGAGCACCCCGGTGAGCGCCGGGTCGGAGGCGCAGAAGATCGCCACGGTGGGGCGGCCGAGCGCGGCGGCCAGATGCACCAGCCCGGTATCCACGCCCACCGCCAGACGTGCCCCGCCGAGCAGGCCGGCCAGATCGTCCAGACCCATCGCCGGGGCGGCGATGGCCCCCACGATCCCGTCGGCGATGCGCCGGGCGCGCTCGCGCTCGGCTGCGCTCCCGCCGGGCAGCACGCAGCGCAGCCCCCGGTCGGCCAGGGCCGCGCCCAGCGTCGTCCAGTCGGCGTCGGGCCACTCCTTGTCGGCGCGGCTGGTCGCGGTGAAGAGCACTGCGTATGCGCCAGCCTTAACGTGAAACGCCTTACGTGCCGACCGCGACCGCGGCGTTTCATCCACCGGCGGGTGGCCCGAGGTCGGCGATGCGGCGTTCGGCCCGCCCGCCGGCAGCGGCGGCGCGGCGAGGCCGTAGTCGAGGGGCAGATCGTCGAGCGCATAGCCCAGCGCGCCGGCGGCCAGGAGCCGGTTGCGCGTCACGGCGGGCAGGGCGCGCGGCACCTCCACGGCCACGTCGTATGCAAGGGCGGCCAGCCCCTCGCGCGGCGCGGCAAAGCCGAACGTGCGCCCGCGCGCCTGGGCGGCGATCAGGGCGCTCTTGACGAGGCCTTGCAGGTCGATGACGGCATCGTAGGCAAAAAAGTCGGCGCCGACGGGACGGCGCAGCACGCGGCGCAGGCCGGCCATCTCCCGCCAGGTGGCCGGGGACAGCAAGGCGGTGCGCCAACGCCGCACGGCGACGGGAATCGTGGCGGACACGGCCGGATGCAGGCGGGGAATCGCGGCGAAACCTTCCTCCACCGCCCAGTCGATCTGCGCGCCGGGAAAGCGCCGCGCCAGGTCGCTGACCGCCGGCAGCGCGTGGATCACGTCGCCCAGGGAGGAGGTTTTGACGAGGAGGAGTTTCATCGCACCGGTTTTGACAGCAGTTCCTCGACGGCCGCAATGACTATTGCATCTGGCAAGGACATCAAGCACCGACTGTCGCTGTTTATGTGTCGGTCACAGCCTTCTGCGCGGCAGGGCACGCATTCGCCTTCCCCTTGCAGCAACAGGACATTGCCGGCGCGTTGCCAGGGCGTTGCGCGCATGATCCACGGGCTGCGGGAGCCGGGGGGGGTATCGATGCCAACCGGCCAGGGACCCCATTTTACCGGGTTGGATGGGCCGAACAGGGCGACGGTGGGCGCCCCGCAGGCCGCAGCCAGATGCGTCATGACGGTGTCGGGGCCAACGTAAATAACGGCGCGCTCGACGAGCGAGGCTGCCTCGGCAAGCGAAAGCCGGCCGACGCAATTGACCGGCCGGGCAAGGTTCGCGGCAATCTGCTGGGCATAGTCGGTTTCTTTTGCCGTGCCGCCACCGGTCAGCGCCACGACCAGTCCCCGAGCTTCGAGCCAGCGCCCGAGGGCGTTCCAGCCGGAAGGCTGCCACATCTTGTACGAGAATTGCGGGTAGGGATGCAACACGGCAAAGCGCCCGTCGGCCAGCTGCGGCACGTGTTGCCAGAGCGTCTGCCGGTCTTCTGCCGTCAATGCAGGCGGCACCACGCGCCGGATCGGAGCGCAGCCGAATGCTTCCGCCAGGCGCAGGTTCGCGATGACGGTATGCGTATCGAGATCGTCGAAGCCGACGGGATGGGTAAGCAATCCGCGTTGAAAGCCGTCATGTCTGCCGCCGACCGCAAAGCCCGCACGCTGCCGGCCGCCCAGCCAGGAATACAGCCGCGCCCGGTCGGTCGGGGTCACGGCAAAGGCAATGTCGTATCGTCGCCACAAGCGCCTGACTTGCTCCAGCATTTGTTTCCATCCGGTGCGGCGTGGCCAGGCAATCACCGTATCGACATCGGTGTTGCCGGCCAATACGCCCTCGGTATCGGCGAACACCAGCATGTCGATGCCAGCCTGCGGCCAGCGGTTCTTCAAGGTACGCAAGAGCGGCGTGGCCAGCAGAACGTCGCCCAAACGCTGGGTGCAAACGACCAGGATGCGCATGGAAGGGTATTCAGCCTGTGTTTCCGCAGCGATTGTCCGCATGCCGATGGATATGGAGCCAGCGCTTCAGTTTGTGCTATTCCCTGAAGGAGATGACTTGATGGCATTCCATCCTGATTGCATGCCGCTCAGGTAAACCCCGGCGAGCAGGCAGAAGAATTTTCCCTCGGCGGAATCGAGCAGGAACGAATTGAACAGCGAGCCGATGCCGATGGCAAGGAGGAGCGCCTGCATTGCGCCGGCATCGGCGGGATCGATGCGGCGTGCAGCGCGCCATTGGAGTCCGCCCATCAGCAGGAGGACGGCAAGGCCGACCAAGCCGAGTTGCTGGGCGACGAGCAGGTATTCGTTGTGCGGGTGGGCGGCATCCCTGTTGGCGAGACCGATGCGCTCCGCGTAGTCCCGATAGGCCGATCCGAAGCTGCCGGTGCCCCAGCCGAAAACGGGGCGCTCGCCGATCAGCGCGAGGGCGCCCCGATAGAATTCCATGCGCAGGCCCGACGAGGTCTGCACCGTTCCGCCGGGTTGATGTTCCCGGATTTCCTGGTGGATCTGCAAGATGCGCTGCTGCCCGAGTTCCTCACGCAGGGACGGTACCGTCAGCGCCAGCGCGACGCAGACGGCTCCTCCCGTTGTCGCACCGAGCAGAACGCGCCATCCCCACGTCCGGCCCACGAAAAGCATCAGGAGGAAGGGCAGGATCACCTGGCCGGTACGCCCGGTAACGAGGAAAAGCACGTTCGCGGCCGCCAGCAGGGCGACTCCGGTCCACAGCCATCGGCGCGGCCGATCCCGCAGCGCGCGCTCGAGCGCCAGAAACACCGTAAAGACCATGAAGACATTGTGTGTGATCCTGCTCTTGAACACGATGTAGCCACTGCCTGCTTCCTCGTGCGGAACGAGCCCGAGCCATTTCAGGTAGGAGATCGCCAGCACCAGCAGCATGCTCCAGAAAAACGCATCGGCGGCGCGGCGGCGCCACGCCGGGTCGTCGTGCAGAAGGCTGACCGCGAGAGGGATGTAGAGCAGCTTGTGGTACTTGTCCCATCCCTCCAGCGCCTCCTGCCACGAGGCCGGAGAGTAAAGGACTCCGATGCCGTGCAGGAGGAACAGGGCAACCGCGGCCAGCGCGGCCGGATTGTCGCGCACGCGTTGCCATTTCTTCCGGTATTCGCCGGAAAGCAGCCAGAACAGGAGGAAGAGGGCAAGCGTCAGGCTGGCCCAGGCGGTCGGCAGCGCGAGAGAGAAAATGGCAGCAGCCAGGGCCAGCCTGGCCGCGGTGGCGGAAAAGCCGGGCAGGTCGAATCGCCGTCCTGGCGCGCTTTGAAGGTCGTGCTGTTGAAGGCTCTCAAGAAACTCGCCGGGCCGCCCCAAGAGTTTCTTGCCCCTTGAGGGGAGAACCGAGCGCAGCGAAGGTTTTCGGGGTGGGCTCATAGGTCAGCCGCTCCGCGTTTCGGCCAGTCCTCCCGCGAACTGGAGGCGATGGAGATGCGCATATACGCCTTCGCGTGCCAGCAGTTCGGCGTGGTTCCCGCTTTCGGCGATGCGCCCGCGTTCGAGCACGACGATGCGATCCGCTTTTTCGATGGTCGATAGGCGGTGGGCGATGACCAGGGTGGTGCGATTTTGCATGAGGGTGTCGAGCGCGGCCTGGACATGCCGTTCGGACTCGTTGTCGAGGGCCGAGGTGGCTTCGTCGAGGATCAGGATCGGCGCGTCCTTGAGGAGGGCGCGGGCGATGGCGATACGCTGGCGCTGGCCGCCCGAGAGCTTGACGCCGCGTTCGCCGACGCGGGTCGCATAGCCCGCGGGCATGGCCGCGATGAAGTCGTGCGCATGGGCAGCGCGGGCGGCGGCCTCGATGGCGGCCGGCGAGGTGTCCGCCAGCGCGCCGTAGGCGATGTTCGCGGCGATCGAGTCGTTGAAGAGCACCACCTCCTGGCTGACCAGGGCGATATTGGCGCGCAGGCTTGCCAGGGTGAGCGTTTCGATCGGCTGGCCGTCGATCAGGATGCGCCCCTGTTCCAGGCAATAAAAGCGCGGCAGCAGGTTGGCGAGGGTGGTCTTGCCGCTGCCCGAAGGGCCGACCAGCGCGACCGTCTCGCCCGGCGCTATGGCCAGGTCTATCTCCGTCAGGGCCGGATGTTCTCCGCCGCCGGGGTAGCAGAACGAGACGCCTTCGAACTGCAGGCGGCCGGTTGCGCGCGCCAGCGCCGTTTTGCCGGCATCGCCTTCCGCCGCTTCGTCGAGCAGGGAGAAAACGCTTTCGGCGGCGGCCAGCCCGCGCTGCAAGGGGGCGCTCACATCGGCGAGCCGCTTGATCGGGGCGAGCAGCATCAGCATCGCGGTGATGAAGGAGACGAAGCCGCCGACGGTCGTTTGCGCCTCGGCGGATTGCAGCAGGGCGACGTAGATGACGATGGCGACGGCGATCGCCGTGAAAAACTGCACGAGGGGGACGACCGCCGCCGCGGCGACGGCCTGGCGCATGTTCTGCCCGCGCAGGAACTGGTTCGCCTGCTCGAAGCGCTGCATTTCGTAGGCCTGGCCGCCGAAGATTTTCACGAGCTTGTGCGCGCCGATCGCTTCCTCGAGGATGTGGGACAGGCTGCCCATGGCGCGTTGGGATTGCCGGCTGGCGCGCCGCAGGCGCTTGCTGAACACCTTGACCACGAAGGCGACGGGCGGGCCGATGGCCAGGGCGATCAGGGTCAGCTGCCAGTTGAGGTAGAACAGCCAGGCGAGCAGCCCGACGACCGCGAGCGAATCGCGCACCAGGATGGTGAGCGCCGCGGTGGCGGCGCCGGTAACGTTGGCGACGTCATAGGTGACGCGCGACATCAGCGCGCCCACGCTCTGGTCGTCGTAGTAACGGGTCGGCAGGCGCATCAGGCGGTCGAACATCTCGATGCGCAGGTCGAGCACGACCTTGTTCGCCACCCAGGCCATCAGGTAGCCGCCGCTGAAAGACAAGATGCCGCGCAACACGAAGATGCCGATGATGGCGAGCGGGGCCAGCCAGAGATCGTCGCGCGGCTGGCTGGCGAAGCCTTCGTCGAGCAGGGGCTTCATCAGCGCCGGGAAGAGCGGCTCGGTGGCCGCGAGCAGTATCAGCGCCAGCACCGCGAGGACGAAGGCTTTGGAATACGGCCGCACGAAGGAAAGCAGGCGCAGGTAGAGGGAAACGCTGCTGACGGAAGGCGGCTTGGCGGGACTGGAGACGGACATCGGGAATTGGGCCGGCGCGCCCGGATCGGGACGGGCGATTATAGTCGTCGGGCTGGCTGAGGGTGGCCGCGCCCTTGCGCGCATAGCCCGAGCCGACGAAGAGGATGACGGGCGCCGTCCCGCCAACGCCGACTTTCGCCCGCATGGCCTCGCGGTGAGTGCCGCGCAGGTCCGGATGAAAATGGGCGAGATCGACACCGTTGTAGATGACATGCAGCTTGCCGGCGGCCTCGGGAAAGCGCCGGGCGATGTCATCGCGCACCATGCGCGAGTTGCAGATCGCCGCCTTGAGGTTCGGGTGGCGGAACATCGCGGCCTCGGCGGCCAGCGTGTAGGTGTGCCAGGCCGAGACGCAGGCGAGCGGCTTGCCGGAAAGTTCCAGCCAGGTGGCATGCACGCCGTCGCCGGCGCGAAAGATGTGGCAGCCGGGGATGCGCTCGTGGGATTGCACCAGATCGTAGCGGCCCGAAGCGATCACGCGCCGCACGCAGCGGGCGAAACCCGCATCGCGCCAGGTGCGGCCCAGATAGAAGGGATTGCAGGCGATGCCCGCCACATCGCCCATCCAGCGTCGGGCGATGACCTCGACGTCCACGCCCTGCGCACGCAGGGCGTCGAGCGCACGCGCGACGAAGCGCTCCGCGTCGCCGTAGGGCGTGTAGGTCTGGCGGACGATGGCGAGTTTCATGTAGTTTCAGTTTCGGCCAGTTCGTGCAGCCGGTGGGCCGGCCATGCGGTCACCCGGCGCTCCATGGGGTAAACCTCGTGGCCGGGATAAACGACGAAGGCGCGTTCGATGCCCAGATCGTCGAGCGATTGCCAGAATCCCCTGCCGGGCTTCGGGGCGGCGGAATATTTCACCTCGATGCCGATCCGCCCCGGCCTGCCGGGCAGTTCGAGCACGAGATCGATTTCGGCGCCGTTCGCTGTTCGATAGAAGTGCGCGGCGCGCGGCGCGAGCAGGGCCTGCGCCTGGGTGACGACGAAACCCTCCCAGGAGGCGCCCAGTGCGGGATGGCCTTCCAGATCGTCCAGCGTGGCGATGTTGAGCAGGTAATGGAGCAGGCCGCTGTCGCGCAGGTAGACCTTGGGCGACTTGACCAGGCGCTTGCCGAGATTTGCGGCCAGGGGCATCAGGCGGGCGGCGATGAACGCATCCCCGAGCAGGTCGAGATAGCGGTTGACGGTCTGCGGCGAAACGTCGAGGCTTTTCGCGAGGGTGCTGGCGTTCCACAGCTGGCCGTGCCAGTGGGCAAGCATCTGCCAGAAGCGGCGCAGGCCTTGCGCCGGCAGGCGGTGGCCCAGGTTGGGGATGTCGCGCTCCAGATACGTGCGCACAAAGGCTTCGCGCCACTCGAAGGCCGCCCGATCGTCGACGGCCCGCAGGGCGTCCGGAAAACCGCCGCGCAGCCAGAGGCGGCGCAGATCGCCAGGCGTCGCGCCGGCTTCGGCGATGGTCAGCGGCGTCATTTCGAGGTAGCGGATGCGGCCGGCCAGGGATTCGGCGGACTTGTTGACGAGCGCGGGCGAAGCCGAACCGAGCAGCAGGAACCTTCCCGGCATGCGCTGCCTGTCGATGAGCGCGCGCAGCACCGGAAAGAGTTGCGGGGCATGCTGGATTTCGTCGATCACCACCAGCTGCCCGGCACGCGGTTCGAGCAGCAACTCGGGCTCGGACATCCGCCCCAGGTCGGACGGCAGTTCGAGATCGAGATAAAGCGCATCGGGCCGTTGCGCGGCAATGGCCTTCGCCAGCGTGGTCTTGCCGACCTGGCGCGGGCCGACCAGCGCCACCGCGGGAAAGCGGTCAAGGGCGTCGGTCAGCTTGGATTCGAGGTGCCGCGGAAACATCCACGTATATTATCCATGTGCTGGATGTTTTGCATGGACATTTTCCAGGATATGCTCGATCATGGCGAAGAAAAGTAATGCAGCGGCGAGGTGACATGGATGCCGTCGCGGTCCCACGGGTGTCGCACGGTTGCGACGATCTGGGTGGCGCGTTCGGGTTTCAGCCGTTCCGCGTAGTAACGCAGGGAGGGTGAAATCGACTCGTCGGCGTATTTCGCCTCGATGAGTTCCTTCAGGAGGCCGTCTTGCAGGATGGCGAAATCCACTTCCCGCCCTTCCTTGTCGCGCAGATAGCGCAGCTCGCAGCGATGGCCATCCCGATCCTCGATCAGGTGCAGGCGCTTGAGCAGATGGCTGGCGACGAGGTTTTCGAAGCGCGGACCGGTTGCGTCGGGGACATCGGCATTGTCGAAGAAATAGACCTTGGGGGGCTTCTGGATGGCGCGCGGCAGATCCTGCGTGTAAGGCATCACCCGGAACAGGAGATACATGCGTTCGAGCGCGTCCAGCCAGGTCTTGGCCGTCTGCGGGGCGACCTCGATGTCGCGGGCCAGGTTGGCCAGAACCACCAGGTTGCCGACCCGTTCGCGCAGCAGATCGACGAAGAGGCGCAAGCCCTGGATGTTGCGGATGCTTTCGAGATCGCGGATATCTTCCTGGAGGACGCGGTCTAAGCGATCCTTGCGCCAGCGTCTCGCCTCGCGTTCGTCATCGGCCAGAAAGGGCTCGGGGAAGCCGCCCAGCGTCATCAGGCGGCGCAGCGCTTCGGGGGGATCGATGCCCGCCGGAATCTCGTCGAGCGAAAAGGGGTGGAGACGCCAGTAGTGGTAGCGCCCCAGCAGCGAATCGCCGCCTTGTCGGTAGACGTCGAGCCGCGCCGATCCGGTCACCAGTATCCGGTGCCGGTCGCCGGCAACGTCATACAAACCCTTCACCCAGCGCTTCCATTGCGGAAACTTGTGCAACTCGTCGAAGACGAGCAGCCGGTCGGCCCTCGCCCATTGCTTGCGGAGGATGGATTGGCGATCCTCGTCGTAGTCCCAGTCGAAATAGCGCCCCGGCCCGTGGTTGGCCAGGAGGTGCTTCACCAGCGTGGTCTTGCCCACCTGGCGCGGGCCGCCGACGAAGACCATCTTTTTTTCGAGATCGCGGCGGATCAGTGTTTCAAGGAATCGCATCTGGCCATCTTAGAGCCTACTTAAAAATAGTCGAGGCTGTTTTTAAGTAGGCTTTATTTCAGCGCGCCTTCAAGTAGCGCCTGCTCCATCCAGGCGCGCCATATCGGGCGGCACAACTGGTGTCCGCTTCACGCCGAACCCGCAAAAGGACGCGCAGGCGAGAACACGAGCTACTTCAACCCGTACCACACACCGCGCCCGCTGCCGTGCTGCTCCAGATGGTTGCGCCCGGTCAGGTCGCGGAAGTGTTGCTTCAGGGTGTTGCGGCTGGCTCCGGTCAGTTTGATGGCATCCATCATCGTGACGCGCCCGTGCTCTCGGGCGAATTCCACGATCTGCAGTGACAGCTCGGGCAGCGCGGCCAGCACGATCTTTTCGCGTTCGACCTTCTTCTCCAGACGCCGTACCTGCTCGGCCAGCGAGCGCAGGAAGAACACCAGCCATGGCTGCCAGTTGGGTGCCTCCGTGCGGATGGTGCCTTGGGTCTGACGCAGGGCCAGGTAATAGGCCTCCTTGTTCAGCTCGATCACACTCTCCAGCGAGCTGTACGGCACATAGGCGTACCCGGCCTGAATCGGCAGCAGGGTCGTCAGCACCCGGCTCAAACGCCCATTGCCATCCTGGAAGGGGTGAATTTCCAGAAACACCACCACGAAGATCGCGATGATCAACAAGGGGTGCAGATGCCCCTTGTCCCGCTCATCATTCACCCACGACGCCAATTCGGCCATCAGCCGTGGCGTGTCGAACGGCGTGGCAGTCTCGAAGACGATGCCGATCTGTGTCCCGTTTTCATCGAAGGCGGCGACGCTGTTCGAATGGGTCTTGTACTGTCCCCGGTGGCGCGCATCCTTTTCGCTGTGGCGCAACAGGATCTGGTGCAGTTGCTTGATGTGGTTCTCGGTGAACGGGATGTCCTGCCACGCGCTGAACACCAGATCCATCAACTCGGCGTAACCGGCGACCTCCTGCTCGTCGCGGGTTTCGAAGGACTGAATGGCCAGGTTGGAGAGCAGGCGCTCCACCTCTCGGTCGGTCAGCTTGCTCCCCTCGATACGGGTGCTTGATCCGATGCTTTCGATGGTCGCGACCCGCCGCAGCGCTGAAAGACGCTCGGGCGCGAGCCTTCCCAAGGCCCGCCATGCGCCTTTGAATTCGTCGATCCGGGCAATCAGGCTCAGGATCTCGGGGGTGATCTGGAGGGTGTCTGAACGTAGCATGCAACCCATACTACACCCATTTACACCCATTTGAAGCCGCACAGCCTCTGAATGGGTGTTAATGGGTGGTATTTTGGTTTGGTCTGGATCGAACGCGCTACGCGTCGGCTTCGTCAAGGTCGTCGCCGTTGCCTGATACGACAGAATGGACCTTCACGATTTCAACATCGAGCTGAGGAGCATCGCCATGGCTTTTAAGAACGAATACGTCCCGCCGCTGGAACAGGAGACTTCGGAGTTTTTGAAGAAGGTACGAGAGACGTTGCGAACCGGGTATTCTGCGCGCTGGAGCGGAAACCCGGTCTTGATCGAACAACAACATGCAAAACGAGCGAAAAACACTCGCGGCGGTACTGATCGTAAAAAACGAAGGCGGCCACCTGGCCTCTTGCCTGAAGACGGTTGCGGATTGGGTCGATGAAATTGTGGTCGTGGACGCCGGGAGTTCCGACGATACGGTGGCCATTGCAAGGAGCTTCCAGGCCCGCGTGTTTGTCAATGACGAATGGCCTGGTTTTGGCAAGCAGAGGCAATTGGCCCAGCGGCATGTGCAAAGCGAATGGATATTGTGGCTGGATGCCGATGAGCGTGTCACGCCGGCGCTGCGCGGCGAAATCGAATCGATATTGTCCGACCCCCCGGGAGGCAGGACGCTGTATGCCGTCCCGCGCCTGTCATGGGCATTCGGTCGATTCATCAGGCATTCCGGATGGTATCCCGACTATGTGGTGCGCATGTATGCGGCCGGGCAGGCCGAATACGACGGATCGATCGTGCACGAGAAGGTTCTTGTACCGCCCGGTGCAACGGTGAAGCGCCTGAAAGGCAATTTGTTGCATTACCCTTACCGGGACATCCAGCACTACGTATCGAAGGTTTCGGGCTATACCGCGCTATGGGCGCGGCAGCAACACGAACGCGGGAAAAAGGCGACTCCGCTGACAGGGATGGGCCACGCGATCGCCTGTTTCCTCAGAATGTATGTGTTTCGGGCTGGAATTTTGGATGGTGCGCAAGGGTTCATACTGGCAACCCTGGGGGCCTACACCACGTTCATCAAGTATTGCGAGTTGTGGGCGATGAATCAAAGGAACGAAATACCCAAGTAACGGGACGTGCCGCAGAAAATCGGAAAAACTGCGCACTGCGTTACCAGGAAGATTTCCCGTGATCTCGATAATTCTGACGACCTACAATCGACCCGATGCGTTGCAGGCAGTGCTTGCGGGTTTGGTGTCGCAGCGCGATACCGGATTCGAAGTCGTTGTTGCGGACGACGGGTCAACTGCAGAAACGCGGCGGATTGTCGAGGGGTACGACGGCAAGCTTCCCATTACGCATGTTTGGCAGGAAGACCTCGGTTTTCGTGCGGCTTCGATACGAAATAAGGCGATTCACCAATGCCGGGGGGAGTATGTCGTTTTTCTCGATGGCGACTGCATTCCTCGGCCGGATTTCGTTTTGCGGCATGCGGTTTTGTCGGAGCCCGGATACTTTGTTGCGGGCAACCGCGTGCTGATCGGCAAGGCTGCCACCGAGGGCTATTTGGCCAACATGGTGGAAATGCATAACTGGTCATTCCATGAATATCGCCAGGCGGCAAGGAGGGGGGATTTTGACCGGCTGTATGCTTTGCGCCAGTTGCCGGGTCAGTCCTGGAGAAGGCATGTTTCACAAAGCTGGAAGGGAGTCCGCACCTGCAATCTCGGGGTATGGAAAAAAGATCTTTTGACGGTCAACGGGTTCGACGAGACCTATACGGGATGGGGGCACGAGGATGCAGACCTGGCCATTCGCCTGCTCCGGGCCGGAATCAAGCGCAAGGACGGCCGATTCGCGACCACCGTCCTGCACTTGTGGCATGCGGAAAGCGATCGCAGCAAACTGAAAGAAAACGAGCAGCGCCTGTCGGATTTGCTTTCGTCAAACAAAATCGAAGCAGCGCATGGCTTGCGCGAGTGCGGCGATTCGCCGCTGGCCGCTCAGACCGGCCGGTAAACCTCACCGCCCTGCCTGACGAACTCGACGGCCTTCTCCTGCATGCCTTTTTCGGCGTATTCGCGGGTTTGCTCCTTGATGTCCTGGGTGATCTTCATCGAGCAGAAGTGCGGCCCGCACATCGAGCAGAAGTGG